>CAZVKZ010000068.1:0-7108 GCA_964627775.1 uncultured Candidatus Bathyarchaeia archaeon
TCGCGACCTTCTCGGCGTTGGAACCGATGATCTTCTCCTTCGCCAGCGCGCCCCCACCGCCTTTTATCATATTCAGAGTCTTCATCTCAACCTGGTCAGCACCATCCAGAGTCAAATCCAAAAAACGCGAAGACTCAAGATGCGTAATTCGAAGCCCAAGCTGCGTGGCTAATATCTCCACCTGATGCGAGGAGGGCACAAAGACCAGCGACAAGCCTTCTTTCCGTATCTTTTCAGCTATCAGTGTTGTTACTTGAGCTGCAGCCCTACCGCTTCCCAGACCGATCGCCTGACCATCCTTGACAAGCTCAAGAGCTCTCATGCACGCGGCTCGGACAGTCTCTTCATAGTTCTGCAACGTCAAATCCCAGATTTGCAAACTCCGTTCCCACAGTATTTATCACTTCTTGATGCTACGATATCAGGCTCAGAAGCCCACTTGAGAGAATCTTGGTCAGGAGAGCGATTCTCTGTCGCTTGGCAGCTTTTTTGAGAAGCATTGGCAGGACCGGTCTGAGCAGCTTGGACTGGTAAGCTGTATCACCATACTTTTCTATGAGCCCTCGAAAATCCTCCTCAGACATCAACTGGAAGATCATATCGATCTCGTCGTCGGTGAGTCTGTCCAGGGTCCTTCGCATCAATGAGGTTAGCCTCAACTCTCGGCCTATCACTCTCTTCCATCTCGCCTCATATACTCCCAGAGCTCTACTGCTCACGTCGTTCTTCTCAAGACATTCAGCCACTATCTCCGCAGCTATCTCTGCGGCCTTCATTCCAAAGTATATTCCTCCTCCTGAGGTAGATTTCACTTGGCAAGCGGAGTCCCCTACAACGATCAGAGAATCGGTGTAGGACGGGGTGAGAGGATCGCCTATAGGTTCCACTCCAGCGTATGTCTTCAAAACTTTTTTTTGCCTGATCCTGCCAGAACTAACCAGACTACTAACAAAACGCTCCAGATAAGACTGCACAGGTTGGTCCATCCTGCTCTTTCGAATACATAAACCAACCCTAGCCCTGCCTTCAGATATGGGCACTATCCAAGCGAAGAATCCAGGTGCAAGATCACTTCCAAAGTAAAGTTCAACACAATCTGGAGAAACAAGACAAGCATTATTCATCTCATATTGAAGCCCAAGAAGAAGCTCACTCTTAACATTCACATTAAGTCTCTTGAGCAGAATCGGCTTGGCGCCCTCAGCATCTACAACCAGTCTCGTTCTCATCTTCAGATGAGTGCTCATTCTCTTGGCGTCTAAAGTCACCAAGCCATCAGGATCTCTGTGCAAGTCGTAAACCCGCGTCTGGGTGGAAAGCTCAGAGCCAGAATCGTAAGCGATCTCGGCGAGTCTCAAATCGAAGAGTTCACGATCAACAATGTAAGATTCTACTCGACTCTTGCGAATGAACAGCTCGATGTTTCCAGGAGAATGAAGGACAGCAGAACTAACGCTGTTCAGAATAGTATCTCTTGGAAGGCTGAACTCTTGGAACGCATGGGCCGTCAACTTGCCAGTACAATGGCAGGGTCTACCAATAGATTCATGCTCTTCACACAACAGGGTCCTGAAGCCCCTCTCAGCCACCTTGCGAGCCACAGTGGAACCTGAAGGACCAGCTCCAACCACAACAACATCATAGATCATTTCCCCGTTCTCTCTACTAAGTGAGAATAATTGTTGACCAATGGATGAAGAAAGCTGCTAACTTGAGGTGGAGCCCCGGACGGGCTTCGAACCCGTGACCTTTGACTCATCGGAGATCTTTACCAAGCCAACGCTCTCCAGTGTCTCTTAGACATCTAACCAGGCTGAGCTACCGGGGCTCGTTAGATAGCTTCGAATTCATGGTTATAATAGTTGCTCAGAACCAACCTCCTTCTGATCGTAGTTCTCTCCCAACAATTTCTCGATGTACAACATATTAAATATGATAATCCAAAGATGCTGAGTTGCAGCCAGTAATCTCGATCTCGCATCGTTTTGGAAAGGCTTAAGTGCATAACAAAGAACTACAATAATAAAATTGTAGTTCAATTCGGAGGAAAAATCTAGAATGGTCAAGCAATGTCCGAAATGTGGCGCTGCCAACAGAGACGACGCAACATTCTGCTCAAGCTGTGGATCATCATTCGCAGGCCCAGCAGTCAAACCAGTTCCATCAGTAAAAGTTGTTAGGCCAGCAGTCCCGACAACACCATACAGAGTACCACCTCCAGGAATGTGCTATTACCATCCGAACCTTCCGGCACAGTACATCTGCAGCCGCTGTGGAAGAGCGATCTGCAGAGACGATGCGCGCTTCTACGGTGACCTAGTTTTGTGTCCACAATGCTACGCAGGAATAGTTCCAGTATCAGTCCCACAATACCAACCAGCCTATCCAAGCGGCTATCCACAAGCGTATCCCACAGGCTACCCAGCACCAGCTCCGATGCCACCAATGGGAGCACCCATGGGACCACCCATGGGACCACCCATGGGACCACCCATGGCTCCAATGGGAGCACCCATGGGACCACCAGGCATGGTACCGATACCATTCCTTCCGCCAAGACCAAGCGCTATCTGGGGCTTCATCCTGTCACTAGTAGCGGGAATACTCGCAATAATCGCAGGCTCAGCGGCTACCGCAGTACTCTACCTCAACCTTGCAATAGTCCCAGCATGGCTGCAACCATACATAATCGCCTTCCTTGGAGCAGGATTACTCCTCGGACTAGTGGTGATATTGGGTGCATTCCTAATACGACTGGGATACACAACGCTCGGAGGAATCATAGCCTTCGTCTTCTCGCTGGCAAACATCTACCTTGCACTGCTGATAGTAGTGCCGACACTGTACGTCTACGTACCCATCGCCCTAGGCATAGCCGCATTGATACTCGGAATGGTTGGCGGAATACTGGGCATACTCGGCAAGTAAACCATTCCACCACCTTTTTCCCGCCACATCCAGTCTCTGGAGGCACGAGGATGCCCTACGTCAGCGTCTCAACAGACACCCAACAGGAAGCGAATGAACACGTGCAGAACTCAGCAACACCTCAATTCTCTCGACCTGAGGGCAGAAGTCCGTGTCTCCAAACACACTTTTGTAGCTCACAAGAGTCTGCAGAGCATGCAGTCAGGTGATAATAGTGTTTCCAGATCTAACATCAGATGAGCCAAGTCTCCAGAATCTAGAACTCAACGATGAGTTCACAAAACAGGTGACAGGTGAAGAAGTAAGTATCCGACAACTGGAAGCTGCTGGGCGAGGATCGTATCCGCACAGCACTTCCCGAAGAAATCAACCTTATCCTTATGGACCAGTACCACCTCGTCCTAGCACGGCGCTATCACGTGCCTACTACCCCCCTTCACGATATGCTCCTCGATATTACCCCCCTAGACCATCAAGACAGCCACTTCGTATACTCCTGCTAGTGCTTCTTTTTGCAGGCCTCCTCTTAACATCAGCCGCCCTGATAGTGCAATTCATCTACAGACCGCCAAGCATAGTTCACACCCCTGTCTCAACAGGCCTGGCAAATAGTCCAGTCTACATAAACGCGTCAGTCTTTGGTGGAGGACTCTGGGTACAGAATGTTACCCTATACTATAACGTGTTCGACAAAGGCGTATGGCAGACCAAACCTATGACACTTCCACCAGAAGGTACCCAACCATACAGTGCAGTGATTCCAGGAAACGAGGTCTCATCAAGCATAACCTATTATATTCTAGCCGTCAATGCGCTTGGTCTCTCAACAAACACGATAGGATACTTTGTTCTCGTCAGAGACTTCAATGTCACGGCTATGTTGCCGAGTCTTGTATTGTCAGCAGGAACCAGCAACGGCACCACCGTCAAAGTGGGATCAGAAGGAGGCTTCAGCTCAAGCCTGTCTCTATCAATGACAGGATTGCCATCAGGGGTTTCAGCCTCATTCAACCCTCCTGCTGTAACGCCTCCGTCCAACGGAGTGTCAACATCTGCCTTGACGCTTTCCTCAACAACCTCAGCTCCTCCTGGAACATATACAGTAAATGTTGTAGGAACGTTTGGAAACCTGACACATTCTTACCCGATGACACTCAAGGTGAATCCGCCACGTGACTTCAGCATTTCAGCAACACCTCCAAGCAATACTATTATCCGTGGCCAACCCGCGTACTACACCGTAAACTTGAACGCCTTGAACGGATACGTCGGGACAGTAACCCTTAGTGTCACGGGTCTGGAAGGTAATATGTACTACCGCTTCGAGACGTTCCAAAGCAAGATCAATCTTGCAAAAACATCCGAAAGCGTAACCTTGGTGATTGTCACGAACCCTCTCTCGCCACTAGGGGATTTCACCCTTACTATCTCGGCCACCGACACCGTCATAACACACTCAGCAACCGTAGCTCTGACAGTTCAGCCAGGATTCATAATATGAGAAGGTTTATGTTTCTGTCAGGAACTGATTTTGGAGGTGAGTGTCTCTAATGAAGCTATTCATTCAAGCACCGATCGGACCGCAATCTGGGCTTGCAGAGATCGAGGTTCTACCCGACCACACAATCAGCGAGATCAAGCAACAAGTTTGCGGTTCCTTCGGGATTGATCAGACTACAGTCTCCTTGATGTATGGTGGAGTAATGCTTGATGATAGTATGACAGTTGCCGCTGCAGGTATCCCAGAGAACGCCCAGCTCGCCCTAATGCCGTACAACATCATTGGCGGTTGAGTTTTGAATATCCCCCAGCTCTTAAAGGAGAAGGATTTTCTCAACCATCAGTTCCCGACAGTCACAGCTCTGAACGACCCGCCGACAAACTATGAAGGTCTTCTCAGATGCGAGAAGGGTGAAGTGAAGAGGCTCGCCGACCAGAAGATCTGGCCGTTCACAGAGTATACTGAATGGCAGAAATTCCGACTGGAACTCTCAGAGGAATACCCAGTCAAGCCGCCAGTGGTAACTTGGCTGACAGAGATACCTCACCCAAACATAGTTCCAAACATCGCCGGCGCCGTCTGCGTCTCCATCCTAGGCGAGAGTTGGAGGCCAACACTCAAACTCGTCTCAGTGGTCAACTCGCTCTACTACCTCCTGTCAGACCCCAACCCCAACAACGTATTCAATCACCCAAAATGCCTGGATGCAGCAAAAGTATGCAGCAAATACGACTTTCCAAAGATGAATCCAAAAGAGAAGAAAACCTCTGAAACAGACACCGTGAGATTCAACATAATACCAGTCCCTACCCTTGCTGCACTAATGAGTCCAAGGGATGTGGTCAGATTCACAATCCTTAGGCCCTCCAGACCCTGATCTTCTGAAGGATAGGGTTAGTGAATTCGCGATTTTTTTTCGCGCGCTATTAAACCGCTAGGCTCTGATAATTACGTGTGTGCTCACGATCTATGGTCACCACCACCCGGAAAAAATGAAGATGTGTGTACTCCCTGCCGAGGCATGTCAACTGTCTCGATCCCTCGCGATTAGACGAGAGAATATTAAGTATAGGGGAAAAGCGCGCGTCCTAATCTCGTAAGGCAGAAAACTGGCATCGGCAGCTTTTTCTTTTCAAACATGAAGGAAGCAGAGAGATATCTAGAATGAATAGTCGCAGTCTGGGATGGAGACTCAAGCTTCAAGTTTTCATCTGTGGAGCGGTGGTGATGGCGCTTGAGACCAGTGGTAGCCGAATACTTGCACCATACTTCGGTAGCACGGTTTTTGTCTGGGGTAGTCTCATAGGGGTTGTTCTCACAGCACTGTCATTGGGATATTATTTTGGGGGTCAGATGGCTGATAGGAATCCAAGCTACACGGTATTCTGCATGATGATATTGTCGGCAGGAACTTTGATTCTGATCATTCCTACCATATCTTCTTCCGTATTTGATCTGGCGGTCTCATGGAATCTTGGGGAGCGATATGGCCCTCTCGTACCCACCGCTGTGCTGCTGATGCTGCCCAGTTTCCTCTTGGGGACAATCTCTCCTTACGCGATCAAACTAGTCGCAAAAGATGTGGCTGGAATAGGCAACGTTTCAGGCAATCTCTACTCGCTCTCAACTGCAGGGAGCATAGCGGGCACATTCGTCACAGTATTCGTTCTGATCCCGGAGATGGGGGTTGTGAGAATTTTCCAGCTATTGGGCTCGATACTTGTGCTCGTCTCTTTGTTGGGGCTAGGTGACAGAATAAGGATTCTACTGGTGACTGCCATTCTGATCACGACAATAGTTTCGCCACAACTTACGATAACCCCTAACCTAGCTCTATTCAAACTCGCGCAAAACGAAGTCGTCCTAGAGAAAGACACGTTGTATCATCACATGGTAATACTTGAAGGTCTTGACCCATTACACCTTAGAAGAGTGAGGACGATGCTCTTGGATGATCTTTTGCATTCAGCTATGGATCTTGACGACCCAGACAGAATTGTTTATTCTTACAACTACTACTTCCACATCGGTTTCATCTTCAATCCCAAAATCACCGATGTGCTGTTCATTGGTGGCGGGGGCTTCTCCGGGCCGAAAAGATTCCTCTCAGACTATCCGGAGGCCAATATTGACGTAGTAGAGATAGACAGCGAGGTGATTGCTGCAGCGAAGCGTTACTTCCAACTGAGAGAGAATGAACGATTGAGAGTCTTCAATGAAGATGGAAGGATCTATCTCACGAAAACACAGAAGAAATACGATCTAATAGTCTTGGACGCTTATTCTCGGACCTACGTCCCGTTCCACCTGATGACCCTTCAATTCTTCGAAGTAGTTGCATCTCACCTCAAGCCAGATGGAGTAGTTGTCTCAAACTTGATCTCACCCCTAATAGGTCCTTCATCTAAGCTACTAGTCGCAGAGCTCAACACCGTGAGACAGATACTTGGTCAGACCTACATCTTTAGGGCTGGTGGAGCATTCTCGGAACCGGACAAAGACTACGAAGCCACTCAGAATCTTGCACTTGTGGCAACTATGTCATCTCAAAGACTTACCAAGAGTCAACTGATGCAAAGGGCCGATGACAACGGGAGGATCAGAATCGCCAACTTCCGCAAATGCGTCGAGACTCTTGTGGAAGACAATTTGGATACTACAGGAATAGTCCTTACGGAT
>CAZVKZ010000069.1:0-7078 GCA_964627775.1 uncultured Candidatus Bathyarchaeia archaeon
CTGTAGTGGCAAATACCAGTGCCCAAGCAGGATCGAGACTGAATTGGACACACATGCTAGCTCACTTTCCTATCGCCACGCAATTTGATAAATGATACTTAGAAGTGTCAGTATTGTCAGAATGATAAGAACGATAGTGAGCGTGTTGAGTTTTCTGGTGAACTTCTCAAGCGTCTCACTCGATGATAGGAGTTGCTTTGTCAATCTTCTTAGGTCGTTGCTTGAGAGGACCAATGCGTAGAGAGATGCGAATAGAAGCTTATTCGCATCGTGGATGAATTGCTCCTTATTCCTATCTATGTCAGTAAGCAGAGTCCTAGTTGCATCTAGGATCCTTCTTGATAGTTCTTCAATGGCGTCTTCCTCTTTCATTCTGACCACTCCTTATTCTGACTTGTCTATTGGTGCGAGTTAACGCTACCGAAAAGCTACAATGACGCTCAATGCAGTCAGGACTGTCAGTACAACTGTTAGTATCATCAGGATCTTTGTCAGCTTGTTCAATCTCTCACTTGAATTAAAGAGCATGTAGCTAGACAAGAGTATGAAGGCTTCTGAGCCAGCGAGGCCCCCCATCTCCACTCTCTCCAACTCTTCCAGTCCCTTTATGACACGCTCGATTCGTGGTCGAACGACCTTCTCAATCTCCTTGGCAAGTTTTTCCCTTTCTCTGTCCATCACTCGCCCCTTCTATCTTTGTCACTCCAGATTCTTTTAGCTTGAGTCCTTCAGTTTCAGTTAAGTCTCTCTCCCAGTTCCAGCTTGCTCTCTGCCTCTTAAGCTGTGGCGGGGGGTCTTTCTTCGTGGTGATTGGATGGATAGTTCTCTTGATCTTTGGATTGAGAGGGAGCCTAGGGAGCGTAAGATCACGCTTCTGGTGACTGTCGGGTCCTTTGAGCTGCCGAAACCGGAGAGTGAGACTGTTGAATGATTTCAATCGCGGGGTCGTTGACACGTTTGTCTGGGTTTTGAGGATCTTGAGCGCGCGCGTGTCGGATTGTCCGTCTGAAAGAGCATCTTGATCCTATTGACGCCATCTATCGAATCTATAATCTTGCTGACGCTTTTTGGAACCAAAGCCCTCCAATCCTGATCCAGAAGTAATCTTCTCCTTATCTCCGTGGCTGAGTAGACTCCGCGACTGAAGAATGGGATGCCCTCAACCTTTATCCCCTCCTCTTTGAAGAGTTGAGAGGTCAAGGGTTCATTCGAGAAGACCACGTCGTATCTTCCAACATATGATGTGACGTGTGAGACCCAGACTCCGTGAACATTCACGTCGTCGACCGGAGTTATCTGAACATTGCCAAGGCTTACCCCCGCGTCCTTTAGGGACTCTCTTATCATCAAGATGCGCTCCCCAGCGGTGAAGGGGTTCTTCTTGGTGTGGCTGAACTGGGCACTCCCAACAACTATAACAAGTTCATCGACCTTTCCAAGAATCAGCTTGACAACTTCAAGGTGCCCGAGATGGAAAGGTTGGAAACGCCCCACGTAGAGTCCGACAACAGCCAACGCGACAACATCCGGAAGATTGCATCAGTTACTAGAGCATATATGCTTGTCAAAGTGACTTATTATTTTGCATCAGTCCTCTGCGTCTAGGGCTCGATGCACATGCTGCTCTATGTGGCTGCAGCCACAAGACACGCAAGGTTTTGCTGGTGAGGAGGCCATGATTGAGATTAAAGGTGATATGCTTGAGGGTGGAGGCCAGATTCTTCGACTCTCAGCTGCGATTGCTGCAATCGTCAAAGAACCAATAACGATAGTCAATGTCAGGGCCAAGAGATCGCCACCTGGACTGAGGGCACAGCATCTGAATGCGCTCAGAGCGATAGGACTCTTGACCAGAGCCAAGATTGAAGGTCTGAGCATAGGTTCACGTCACGTAACATTTAACCCGGGTTCGATTGAAGGCGGGCACCTGAAGATTGACGTTGGCACCGCAGGCTCTACGAGTCTTGTTCTTCAGGCCTTGATGCCTCTGATGGCGCTCTCTCCAAAGGAGGTTTCGCTCGAGATAACCGGTGGAACGAACAATCCGCAGGCTCCTGCGATAGAGTACATCCAGAACGTGGTCCTGCCCACAATATCCAGAATGGGTTACGCAGGGTCTGTTGAGCTTGTGAGGCGTGGCTTCTATCCTAGAGGCCAAGGGATTGTGCGGGCTTGCTCCAAACCAGTGAAAAGGCTCAGCCCAATCGTGCTCACAGAGTTTGGTAATGTAGATAGGATTTGGGGTCTGTCATATAGCTGCAGGCTCCCTCAACATATCGCCGAGAGGATGGCCAAGTCTGCACAGAGGCTTCTGGCTCAGGAAGGGTACGAGGCATCAATAGAGCTTGAGCCTCTACAGATGAGTGATCTAAAATGTTCAGTTGATCCCGGTTGCGGTCTGGTCCTCTTCGCCCAGCTCTCCTCTGGAGGGATACTGGGCGGTGATGCTTTGGGAAAGTTGGGCAGGCCAGCGGAGAAAGTTGGTGAGGAGGCGGCTTCCGCTCTCCTGCAAAGCCTCCAGCGTTCTGCTCCGGTGGACAAGCACCTTGGAGATCAGCTGATAGTCTACGCTGGCTTGGCAGAGGGCTCATCCAGGATTAGAGTCTCTGAGCTGACACTCCACACTCTCACATGTATAGAAATCTGCAAGATTCTACTCGGTGTCGATTTCACGGTAGAAGGCAGGATGGGTGAACCTGCACAATTATCATGTGACGGCGCTGGAATTGTCAATAGGGACGTTGATGTTGACTAGGAGCGCGTCCTCTTTCTCCATAGTATGGCGCCGGTCTTCTGGTTCTTGACCGTGATTATCCTATGCATTGGGATTATGGTTTCCTCACCATGATCCTCGTAGCTGAACCATGATTTTCCAACCTGTTTGATGTTGGATGCGGTTATGGTCTTTTCGTCTGAGGGTGCTCCTCGGTGAATGAAGGTTATGGCGTAATCCTGCTTGTCTAGTCTTCTGTCCCAGAAGATCTTGTTGAAGATATTCTTCAAAGGGATCATCAAGGAGTCTCCTTTGCTGAGGGCATCATCAACCTTAAATGATCGACTTAATAAGATGAACCGCGTTCTGGCCGGTGTCAATGCAATGTCCCAAGGTATTCCGTACATTCCAGGCGCGACGACTGTTGGCGTCGTATGCCGTGATGGTGTGCTTCTGGCTTCTGAGAGAAGAGTATCCTATGGATACTTTGTGATGAGCAAAACAGCTAGGAAAGTCTTCAAGATAACTGACACGATCGGTGCTGCCTTTGCAGGGCTTGTCTCAGACATGCAGGTACTCTCAAAGGAGGCTACCGCATACGCGAATCTATACACTTACGAGAAGGACAGGCCGATCTCTGTGAAGGCTGCCGCAAAGATGGTGGGTAACTTGCTCTTCCAGAGAAGGATGCTCCCCTACATAACGCAGACAATCATCGGAGGCATCGATGAGGATGGCCCAGGCCTCTACGTTCTTGATCTATTGGGATCTGTAATACCTGACAAGTTTGCATCAGTGGGAAGCGGAAGCGAGATCGCGATGGGAGTCCTCGAAGACGAGTACAAGGATAATATGAGCGTCGAGGAGGCCAAGGAGCTCATCGCAAAATCTGTCAAAGCAGCGCTTGCCAGAGATGCAGCAAGCGGAGACGGCGTAGACTTGCTTCTGATCACACAGACAGGCATCAAAGAAGAGATCATGAAACTGGCTTAGACTTCCACTTTTCTTGATAGGTTTTTGAAGCAGATAGACTCGGAAGAATGTCGCAACTGGGAATCCAAGCATCAATTGTTTCGGAATCCGGCATAAGCCCTGCTCTGCTCGGGCTGCTGAGAAAACAGAAGTACCAGATTGTGGGCAGCAACTCGGCTGTCAAGAAGTGTCGATGGCTCCATAAGAGCCTCGTTGAAGGAAGATCCTGTTACAAGGCTAAATTCTACGGTATCAAATCCCACAGATGTCTGCAGATAACCCCTTCAGTCATCTGGTGCACCCAGAGATGTCTCTACTGCTGGCGTATCCAGAATGGGGAGGCCGATTTCTCTTGGGACGAGTACGCACATCCAGTTTGGGATGGTCCCTCAAAGATAGTGGACCTCTCACTTAGAGCACAGAGAAAGATCTTGAGCGGCTACAAAGGTCAGGTTTCAGCGGGGAGGGTTAATGCGAAGATTTACGGGGAGGCCTTAGAGCCAAAACATGCGGCGATAAGCCTGACTGGTGAGCCCACACTCTATCCGCATATCGATGAACTCCTATCTGAGTTCCACAATATTGGAATGACCACCTTCCTTGTGACCAATGGCACTAGGCCAGAGGTACTCAAAAACCTCTCACAGGAGCCCACGCAACTGTACATTTCACTCTCTGCGCCTACCTACGAGATGTACCAGGAGGTCTGCAGGCCCTGTTCCTCAAGTTCATGGCGGAGCCTGCTCGAATCTTTGGAATTGATGAAGAGTTACAGTTGTCCGACTGCGATAAGACTCACCCTCGTTAGGGGTCTCAACCTTGAGGATCCGCATGGCTATGCAAAGTTGATTGACCGCGCCGAGCCGACCTACATTGAGCCCAAATCCTACATGTATGTGGGGTATTCGAGGAAACGGTTGAGTTTCGCGAATATGCCGGCGCACAGCGAGATCAGTGAGTTCTCCTCAAGACTGGCAGAGCTGACAGGCTATAGGGTTATCGACGAGTCTATTGAGAGCAGAGTTGTTCTGTTGAGCCGACTAGCAAAGCCGATAAAGGTAACATCGGACTGAGTATGATCAAGTGATATCCTATTGCTACAGAGAGCAGATGTCAATCTGATTCAAAAGAATCTCGCTGACCTCGACGCGGCTAGGGACACCGTCTTTGAAACCTCAAGGATCTCGGTAAGGTTCTCCGGACGAGCGATAGTTGAGCTTCACAGAGGAGACTTCAAGAAGGCAGCCGAGCACATCGCGAATGCTGAGCAGGCACTTAGAGATCTTGAGAAGATGGTGAAGAAGAGGGAGGAGCTGAAGTACCAAGGAAACGTCACTCTGGCATATCAGGAATATGCCGAGGCGAAGCTGCTCTTCAACATCGTGAAAAAAGAAAGAATCCTCTCACTCAGTGAGGTCGGTGTTGGGGTGGAGCCTTACCTTCTCGGCCTGCTTGATCTTGTTGGGGAGTTGCGCAGATTGTGTCTGAACTTCCTAAGAGGCGGCAAGGTCTCCAAAGCCGAGTATTCGCTGAAGATGATGGAAGAGATCTATGAGGACCTCTACTCGATAGATCATACCGCCATCATACCCAACTTCCGGCACAAGATGGATGCTGCAAGGAAGATCATAGAGACAACGAGAGGCGATGTCGTCTCTGACGTACGCAGATTATCCCTTGAGACCGCGCTGAGGAATTTCGAGAGGAGACTTCTCAGGAAGATCGATTAGCGATGCAGTCTGGTCTTAAGTGTGAGCTCTCTTTTTCTAGAGTTCGCTAGTCTATGTGAGAGCCAGATGGGCTCGGGGAACCTCTTATCACGCAGACAATAAAGAGCAACTCTTAGCGCTGAGTCGACACTCACCATGTGCCCGGGTGAGATATAGATCGGCTTGCCCTCTCTCGGTTTGACGACCCAACCCACTCTCTCCCCATCGATCATCAATGGTGAACTCTTACAGAACTCTGTTGGCAGATGCTCGTATTTTCCCGAAAGCCTTGAGCCAGCTACACCGATGGTCGGTCTGCCTATCCTGACTCCGAGATGGGATGCACATCCAAACCCTCTGGGGTGAGCTATTCCATGAGCGTTTACCATGAAAATGTCGGGCTCCACCCGAATTCTTCTTATGACCTTCAATAGTGCCGGACCCTCTCTGAACCAGAGGAGGCCTGGGTGATAGGGAAAGTCCAGATTGGCAACAGAGGTCTTCTGCTCGATCACCTCCAAGCTATCATAGTCTAGGGTGACACATGCTGCAACCGCTTTATCATCGATAAACGCCAGATCCACTCCGGCGATAGTTCTGATCGGTTTCCTGAATCGATCCTCAACTATGAGGCCTTTAGAAAGCCTCGTCTGGATCTCCGTCAACTTCTCAAAACTCTTCATCGACAATACTTTCTCAGGAGACGGTTCAAATAGTCCTTCAAACGGTTTTCTGGACCAGAAAGAGATAATTGTTTTGTCGGAAGATCTGGTTTGAGAAGGTCTCTATGGTTGACTCAAACCGCGAATAAGGCTGGATTGGGCGCCCTAAAGGGGAGCTTACTGCTTACACTGTGTAGGCTCGCTGAGCTCTCCGTCCCTAGCGGCGAGTTCATGTGCACGACAAGTGAGCTTGCTGCGAAACTGGGTTACTCTCAGCAGACAGCATCAAGGCACCTTATCGAGCTTGAAAAAAGAGGGCTGATAAGACGTGTCCGGACTGCAAAGCGTGAATCGATACGTGTCACCTCCAGTGGTTTGGCCCTTATCGGCGAGATGTATCAGGCGCTGAAACAGGTTTTCGAGAAACCTGCGGGGGAAATCTATTTTGAGGGTGAGCTCTTCTCCGGTCTTGGCGAAGGTTCCTACTACATCGGTCAGGAGGGCTACCGCAAACAGCTGAAGGAGAAGCTCGGCCTTGACCCGTACCCGGGAACCCTTAACATCAGGTTGAAGCCAGGGTATGAGAATGAGAAGCGTATCCTTGAGACCCTGCCTCTAGTCTCCATAGAAGGTTTCAAAGCGGAGAAGAGAAGCTTCGGCCCTGCTAAGGCTGTTAGGGCAGTAGTGAATGATAGTTCTGGGGCTGCTGTTGTTCTGGCTTTGAGAAGTCACTACGGGCCAGATGTTATTGAGTTAGTTTCTGAGGAGAACCTCAGAAAGAAACTCAGACTCAAAGATGGAGACACGGTGAAGATTAGGGTGATAACCTGAGGATTTCTGTTAAGTGTTAGTTTAGTGGTTCTCTCTGGCAGCTCCGCCTTGCCCTTTAGTTCGTCAGATGGTAGTTACGAGCCTCTTTATGTGGCGTCCGTTGAATAGGAAGCCCCGTTTCTGTGGCATCCTGTTAGGTTTCCAGTCCAGCTAGGTTTTGAATTCACGACATTCGGGCAATATGCACGCTC
>CAZVKZ010000070.1:0-7064 GCA_964627775.1 uncultured Candidatus Bathyarchaeia archaeon
TCAAGAGCAAAGTGTTAGGAAAACGCATCGAATGTTCAATCTGCCACAGCAAGGATGAATATGTAGCAGGAAGCTTGGGCGTTTGTGTGAACTGTATTAGAAACGAAGCCGACCTAGCTGCCTCCTACATCGAGATGGCACACAAGCGTTCGAGAAGTTGTTATGGCCTTCAATCAAAGCCACCGAAGACATCACACGGGGTTCGGTGTGAGCTGTGTTCGAACGAGTGCATAATGGGTGACGGTGAGAAAGGATACTGCGGACTGAGGGCTGCCGTTGGACGTCAGATCAAGAGTCTGGCAAATGCAGAGAGCGCATTACTCCATTTCTATAAGGACCCGCACGTGACGAACTGCTGCGCGTCATGGTTTTGCCCTGCAGGAACTGGCTGTGGATATCCGAGGTTTGCGTTGAAGGAGGGGCCAGAGTATGGCTACTCGAATCTTGCAATATTCTTCTATGGATGCAATTTTGACTGTTTGTTCTGCCAGAACTCATCCCACAAGGAGCTTAATCAAGCAAACAGTGTCACCAAAGGTGAATTAATCGATCAGATTCGGAAGGACAGGAGCCTGACATGCTTGTGCTTCTTTGGCGGATCTCCTGAGCCTCAGCTGCCTTTTGCGGTTGCCGTCTCTAGAGAGGCGGTTGAAACCGATCCCAAAAGGGTCCTACGAGTCTGCTTTGAGTGGAATGGGTGCGGTAATAGGACTCTGGTCAGAGAAGCGGCTGAACTCGCCGATAGAACCGGCGGAAACCTGAAGTTCGATATGAAATGCTTTAATGAGAATCTTTCAAGAGCGCTGTCTGGGGTCTCGAATAGAAGAGCCTTCGAGAATTTCGAAATGGTGGCCAGGGAATTCTACGATAGACGCCATAAAGTTCCTAATCTGACAGCTACGACCCTACTTGTTCCGGGTTATGTTGACGCCAAAGAAGTTGAGTCAATCGCGAAGCTTATTGGGTCGATCAATCCCGACATCCCATATTCGTTGCTTCTCTTCCATCCGGATTTTGAGATGTCGGATCTTCCAGTAACGCCTAGGCAACAAGTTGAGTCTTGTTATTCTGTAGCGAAGAAGCATCTTCGGAGAGTAAACATTGGGAATCTCTCCTTGTTAGGTGTGACCGTATAGAGAAGTATTGAAACTCACACGCGTTCTTGAGCAGACGGCTAGATTATTAGGCCTCCACTGGCGACTATGAGTTGGCCTGTGACGTAGTCAAAATCCTCTGAGCATAGACCTAGAACGACGCGCGCCGCATGGTCTGGAGTTCCAAGACCCATCGGTATCGCCGATGTGATGGCTTTCCATTTCTCTGAAGGAATAGCCCTAGTCAGCCTTGTGTCAACGATGCCCGGCGCAACGGCGTTGACGCAGACATTGTATGGGGCCAGCTCTATTGCCGTTGACTTTGTGAGGCTGATAATGGCTGCCTTCGATGCTGCGTAGTTAGCCTGACCGACATTGCCTCCCAGTCCTGAGATGCTAGACAAGTTGACTATCTTTCCATAGCGCTGCTCCTTGAAGTGGTGATAGACAGCTTTGGTCATCAGGAATGCCCCCTTCAGATTGACAGCTAGGACCAGGCGCCACATCCGGTCATTCATCCTGTGTATCACCTTGTCCTGGGTCGTCCCAGCATTATTGACTAAGATATGCAGCCCACCAAGCTCCTGCTTGGCCTTCGCCACCATGTTTTCGCAGCTCTCCTCTCTCGTCACATCCCCATCAGGAATTCCTGCCGCAACAGCGACCTTTGCATTGGCTGCCCTAATTTCCTCAGCTGTGGACTCAGCAACGTCTTCGTCCACATCATTCACGAGAACTGCAGCACCCTCCGCAGCGAAGAGTTGAGCTATGCTCTTTCCTATGCCTCTTCCAGAGCCAGTGACTATCGCAACTCTTCCTTCAAGACGCTTCACGTGGATCGCCTCAAAAGTTGCAGAGGTGCAGCCCATAATCAACGTTAACGGCTTGACCGTTTATCGGTCGCCCATCTTCCGAGGCCAAGAAGAGAATGACTCGCGCGACTTCCTCGGCTGTGACATTTCTGTTGGCCATTTCAACCTGGGTCTGAGCAAATTGGCCTTTCAAACTGGAGCTTAGGCCTTGATCACTTTCAACTATTGGGCCGGGGCAGACCGCTGAACATGTAACCCCCCACCTCGACCATTCCTTACTGACTGTCTTCATAATTCCAAGTACACCACCCATAGCCGAGGCATAACTGACCATTCCGCCGCAACCACTTCTAGCAGCAAGCGAAGAGACCAAGATCACTGTACCATATTGTCTCTTTTTGAAGGGTTCATGGACACCTTGCAGAGCATGAAAGACTACTGTCAAGTTTCGTTCTGTCATCTCATCCCAATCCTCTGGCGTGATGCTCTCGACTGGCCTTGCATCAACCAATCCCTCATTGCAGATCAAAATATCCACGGATTTGAACTTCTCAAGGGTTATTTCCACAAGCTGGAATCCAGCCTCGGGTTTGGAGAGATCAAAATTCGTCGCGATGGCCTTCGAGCCATATTTCTCTTCGAGCAGACGTATTGGCTCAATCCTTGTATCGTTCATGACAACATTGGCGTTTTCCTCGTTTAGGAGGCGGGCGACAGCCAAGCCTATGCTGCCAGAAGCGTTGACTATAATCACTGTCTTACCGTCAAACCTCTCTGAGTGCCTTGTCAACATGGGCTCCTCGCGTCATACCTCACTGACGTTTGATGATTGGAGGCTAACTAATGTGATAAGAAACTTTGGGTATCAGACGCGGACGTAGCGAAGACAAAAAAGAAGATAATAATGGCCTTCAAGATGAATAGGGAGCCTAGGGTAGGTCACACATATTGAGGAATACGATGAATCTTATTCCCTTTGTCCTTTTAGCATGCCTGCTTATTCCACCGGTTTGCGGCGCCTTATTGGGCAGAGAAGCCTACGACTTCCGGCTTAGAGACACAAACGGCAGAGTTTTCACTTTATCCGATTTCAAAGGAAAGATCATTGTGCTTGAATTCTTTGCAAGTTTTTGTGGACCCTGCAAACCTCAGCTGGCGGAGCTCATGGACATTAGGTCGACATATTCAGAAGACGAAGTTGTCATCATTTCAGTGAGTTTTGAACCATCCACTGACACTGATGACGTTCTGAATCGCCTTGCAAAAGAAGCAGGCGTTACCTGGGCTCTGGCAAGAGACACGGTGGGCATCAGCGACAAATATGAGATCAACATTGCCCCCACATTATTTCTCATCGACAGGGCATTTACGATCCGTTTTTCACATAGCGGATTGACGAAATCCAAAGTCCTGACACCAGAGATAGATCAACTCCTTTCTGAGAAGGCCCCGCAGACCCAGGCCGCTCCTGCCTTTGACAACCTAACTTGGATATTTATGATTGGTCTAGTTGTTCTGCTAGTTGGCGCGATTCTCATCGTGAGGAAGAGGAGAGACTCAAAATCAAGGCGCAAGCGCTAGGCTGATGAGTCAAGGATCTGGCTACCGGAGTGGTCTGAATAAGCACTCCTGAGGACCCCACGGATCGTTAAGGGTTCAAAGGGGATGTGGAAAGCTTATGGAACGACATTCAGGAAGCGTGCGATACTGCCTCCATGATTGCTTTTGCGAAATCCTCCGGTGTGGCTCCCACGATAGCGTAACCCCCTCTGAAGAAGCTTAGTACATGATTTCTGATGACTTCTGGCTCGGCCGGAAGGGAGGTAAGTTCTTCTTCGAGTGCCTGGATTCCATCCTCTGGGTGAACGAAGAAGTCACCTGTGATTACTGTTCTCGTCAGTGCTCCCTTTTCGATCGTGCATTCAACTCTAATGAGCTTCCCGCCTGGAACCTTTATCTCAGATTTGCCTGTTCTACCAGTCATCTTCTGCGAGTCCACTCCGCATTAGAGTATTTCTGACTCCGTAGATCCTCAGCAAGCCTCAATTCTTCATCTGTCAGCTCACCCTTGGTCAATGTTATTTTGAGAGACTTCTCAAAACCCCTCTGGAGAGCTTCTGCAGCTTCATTGAGCGATGGCTTTCTCAGTAGCTCCTTTTTGAGAGTTGTGACCCTCTTCTCCGCTGAACTTATCATCTTGTCTCGAATCTTCGCCTCGGAGACCTTAAGCAGTCGGAACATCTTGTCTAAATCCGCGTCAACGAGCACCGTGCCATGCTGAAGCAGAACCCCGAGTTTCCTTGTCTGGGCATTCCCGGAGATCTTCCTCCCACCAACGACTATGTCATTGACCGGTTGAAAGGAGGCGGAGACTCCGAGGACCTCAAGCCCTTTGACTATACCATCACATATTACTTCGTATGACTTGAGAAGGTCCCTCGGTATGATCTCTTCTTCTTCACTGGCTATCAGGCTCTATGTGACTTCTCCGCGGCTATCGTGAAATACTGCCCCTCCGCCAGTGCTTCTCCTAACAACATCTACTCCCTCGATCCTGCAGGCCTCAAGATCCACTTCAGCGTCAAGGCTCTGAAAGAATCCGATAGAGACGGCTGAGGGTTCCCATGCGTAAAGCCTGACAGTGTTGGGAGCCATTCCTCTGGAACGGGCGATCAGAATCGCTTCATCAATAGCCATATTCATATGCGCATTGTTTCTCGAAAATTCAAGAAATCTCCATGGCGATTCTGTCCTAGTCATCGCGTCGAACCTAGGTATCAGATGACCTGAAAGATATTTAATCTAATTCCACTAGTATTCATCTGTCCGCTGGAAGTGCAAATTGGCAAAGCTGATTGAGCGGCTCATCGGCACTGACATCAAAGCCCAATTATTATTGCTTTTCCGCAGACACCCAAACCCAGGTGTCACAATCGAGGACTTGGCTACAAGAATAGGCCGCGAGCCAGCGCAGATAAGGAAAGATGTTGATGATTTTGTTCAGCTGGGGTTGCTGAAGGAAAGCAAGTATTACCAACTCAACTTTGAGAGGGATATGGAGATACAGCAGGCTATCTCAGCCCGATTGGCTGAGGAATCCAGATGGGAAGAGACAGGTGTCTCCGAGTACAAGTCAAGTACTGGCGTAGCCTTTATTGATGAACTCCTGTCAGGGGGCATACCACCATCTTCAACGATACTGCTGCTGGGTGATCCTGGCTCTGGAAGGGAACTGCTGATCTACCAGATGGCTCTGGAGGTTCTAAGGAAAAGCAAAAGGGTTACCTTTGTTGCTTTCGACGACTTCCCGGACAGAATCAGAGAAGCTATTGCGAAGCTGGCATCACGTGCTGACACCGAGGCCTTGGACAGACTCTTGTTCATAGACTATTACTCAAAGCTGGTTGGCTCGGAAAGCACGGAGAAGTATAGCGGCGACCCCTCCAACCTTATGGAGCAGACCATAATGATAACAAAACTCATACCCGAAGAGGAAGGATTACTCGTGTTGGATTCAGCCACAACACTCTTTCAGAGTGCCGGTGTTAAATCTTCAATGGAATTTCTGCGAAGGATTATTGCCAGGGCGCGTAAATCGAAGGTCAACTGCTTGATCAGTATGACTAGAGGGGCCTTTCACCCAGCGATTTTCGCGGCTACCATGGATCTGGCAGATGGGGTGATTGAGATGAGGGTTGAAGAGAAGGATGGAGTTCCCGGGAATCAACTGAGAATATCGAAAATGAGACGCGCGAGATATGAAGCCTCGTGGATTCCCTATGAACTGAACCCCGACCGTGGACTACAACCGAAGGGAGGCTGAAGCGCAAGTAACTGCGCACGGCGCCATTCCATTGACAGAAGTTGCTGCCGTTCTACTGACACTTAAGTTCCTTGAGCCTCGCTATTGCTGATGCAAGGCTGCATTCGTTAGTCTTGGTGTATTCGATACCTGTTCGCTTGCAGATGTTGTGCACGATTACCCTTTGAATGGCATCCCCACCCTTGCCGAATGCCTTATCGACGGCTTCGGAAAAAACCGAAGGCTTGGAGAATATATCAGTCTGCTTAAGGCCAAAATCCCTCAACATGTAAGAATAGAAAGCTTCAACAACTCTTTCACCTAAGACCAATGCGAGTGTGTTCTCCACAGTCGAGTTCACAAGTTCTTCGAGAACTCGCATCGGGCTCTTCCCCTTCCTCTCAAGATCAATCGATTTATTCCCGGACAAAAGCGATATCTCTTCGCACATCCTTATTCTTGTGGCTCCTAGGGCCGGATAGGGTTTCCAAAATCCCAAAGCGCTTGTTCCAGTGCGAAATAGGATATTTCGTCTCTGCTCATGAAGTAACTCAATAGGCCCCTAGTGACATCCAAATCCAGCTTCTCGCTCTTGAGTACCTCAACTAGGGTTTCAATTGTGTACTTGGGATGCGACTTGAATAGTCTGAGGAAAGTAGCTCGAATCAAGCTGCGTTGGTATTCGTCTTTGCTCTTCTCTGGGAAGTACCTTCTCCGTTCTCCGCCTCTGCATGTCTCCCTGACGAAGCAAACTACGTCTTCCTTTAGGAGTTGGTTTAGGAAGTTCAGAATCGCGGTGCGGGAGACACTTCTTCTCCCAAGTTCTTTCTTTAGGCGGGTATGGATCTCGCTTGAGATCAGACCTTCTTTGTCTTTCTCCCAAAGAAGGTCAAGAACAACATCCTTGTAGTCCTTGGTCAACTTCCGTTTCCCAGCTGGACTCTTCTAAGTGTAAGTGTAAGAATAAGCTTGCACTTTAAGCTATTGGATCGAGTCTCAGCCTTTTATCTCCTTGCACGGATCTTCGGATTCAATAACTCATCAAGCGTGGTACCTACGAACACAAACGAATGTGAGAGGAGCGCTATCGCAATTCCTGGCGGAATGATCCACCACCACGCTAGGTGTTGAAACGCACCGAAGGCGTCAGCTGAATAGAACATCCTCCCCCAAGATGGTATGTTGTGGTCTCCAGGCGCAAGGAAGCTCAGCGCCTCCTCAGTTATGACGGCCCCAGCGATATAGAGCGCGATCGTAGCGTATGCTAGCGGCAAAACGTTTGGTAAAAGGTGTCTTATGACAATGTGGCGACTGGAAGAACCGATGGCTTTCGAAGCCTCCACATAGGCCACGGTT
>CAZVKZ010000071.1:0-6922 GCA_964627775.1 uncultured Candidatus Bathyarchaeia archaeon
ATCTGTTGGCGTCTGTCCTTCTTATTTTGAGAACTGAGGTCCCAAATCGAGTTCTTGCGAGAACTGCTATACTGACACAGCCCTTTCCAAGAACTGAGCTTGTGCCGACCTTCTTTTCTCCTCTAGGCAAGATGCTCTCGATGCCTAGACCCCGTAACTCCTCCAATCTCTTTCGTCTGTCTACTTCCTTGAACCTCGGATAGCAGATGATCTGGTTTGGTATCTCTGAAATGTTCAATAAATCAGTCATGCTGGCGGCCAATCGGTGGTTCAGTTATCAAAGTCAGGTTAGCCAGTAGGGCTTTCCGGCAAGACGCTTACTCATGAACTTTGAAAAGTCCTCGATCTTCAGGAGCTTAGCGATCTGGAGGTCAGTCAAAACTCTAAAATTGTTTCTTTTGATGCTGTCAGCGATCAAACTGGAGACGCCTATGTTCCGCCCGCCATTTATGAGGGAACTCTTAAGAAGTTGTTTGGCATCGAAATGTCTGCGGACTTTGTGGGCTACCCACCTGTCCTTCTCGATCCAAGGTCCGGAGACTGTGTCTCTTGCTTTTTGGTGCGCTGAGAGAAACCTTTCGGACTCAACCATTCTCTCTACAGGTGGCCCTAGGTGTTTGACTGTTCTTGGCAGAATGCGGTTCTCCAATTCAAACATGATGATATTGAAGTCGTTTTCGTCACTGAATGATGATGATCTTACTACTGAAAATCCTTTTGACCTCATCAGGTTAACAAGAGATTTCTCTGTCTTGTACATTTGACTCCAAATCACGTCTACTGGAGCCTTTAGTCTTCCGAACTGAATGCCGATCAGACTTGTCTTTCTCTGAGAGAGTGCTTTGGAGAACTCACGGGCGGCCATCATCTTTGGCCTTGGTGGATAGAAGAATCTGGTGCTGGGCTTGTGCAGGAAGAGTCTTGAGGCGGAAACAAACTCCCAAAGTCGTTCCTGTCTCACAGCTGCTGCAAGGTTTCGAACCTTGTCAACGGGATCTATTACTATTAGCGGTTCATCGAACATGTTGCGGATTTCTTCGAGGTCACCTCTGTAGTGGTTCTCAAGGTCTATGATTGTGCCATTTCTCCATCTTGTCGCTTCTTGGAGGGTTCTTTCCAGAGATCGATAGAAGAGAACTAGAGTCTCACAGAGCATACCGCTGAAGCCTCCCACACGTATTTCAGCACCGTAGACTCCGGTGCCTTTCGTGAACTTCTTGAGCAGCCTCGTCTCGTCTCTCAGCTCAGGGGAGAGATGCCCATTCATGTAAATGGTGTGGTAGGGCGTTCGGTCTGTTGCACTCTTCCACATGCCACTTTCTACGTTGTAGCACGGCACTATGTTCACTCTTGCATCTCCAATGAAAGTCTCAACGTACGGGTGATCAGCGAAGCGTTCAATCGGTTCGTATTCCCGTATGGCTTCTTTAGCAACCGCTAGGCAAGTAGTCTCCAGTTCTTTTCTGTCAAGGCTACTGTCGACCTTCAGGAAGATGTCTATGTCGGCTTCGCCAGAAAGCCAGGTGTCCTTCGCAACGGAGCCCTCAAGGCTTACCTCCGCCTTGAGAGTGGCCTCGTGGGCTGCTGAGGAAACCCTCTCCATGATCCTCTTGGAGAGACTGTATACTCTTTCCTTCTCCGCAGGATCGGGTACAATCTTCTTCAGTACTTTTTTAAAGACCGTCGTTATTCCAGGATTCAAGCCTTTACCTCAAATATTGTGGAGTATACCGGGCCATTCGGCGTCAGGATGCTTCTTTTCAGCCTGACAGATTCCGCTCTCATCGATCCGAAGTCTTTCTCGCTTGATTCATTGAGCAGTCTGATGATTTTGTCCTTATTCCGGCCGCTTCTGATTCTGGCAACAGTCAGATGTGGGCTGAAACCCTTCTTGTCCGGGGGTATACCGATTCGTCTGAGTTTTGGCTCCAGCTCTTCAGCTATTCTCTTCAAGTCGTCACGCCCCCTGCTGACAGCTACCCACACAACGTTCATCCTCGTGGGGTTTGGGAATGCCCCGGCACCTTTGAACTGAACCTCGAAAGGTTGAAAACTGAGTGTACGCATTTCATCAATCACTCCATCCACAGCTCTTTCCTCGATCTCTCCCAAGAAGCGGAGTGTTAAATGTAAGTTCTGCGGAGCGACAAGTTTTGCATCTGCCCCTTCGTTAAGGAGGTTTTGCATGAATTCAACAAGTTGTATTCTCAGAGCTTCATCTTCTAGGTCGACTGCTATGAAGGCCCTCACTTTCTCCAATTTATATCAGTAGTTAAGTAGTATCGATACAATTTAAGGGTGGAGACCTCATCGACTAGTGATTCAGTCTGCCGAATTAAGTGATTGACTCTTGAAACCTATGAAGGCAGTAGTCGCGATAGCAGGTATGCCAGGTTCGGGCAAGGCACTCGCTTCAGGCGTGGCCAGGGAGCGTAGCATTCCTGTTTTTGTATGTGGTGACATAGTAAGGGAAGAGGCTTCTTCAAGAAAGCTGCCTGCGACTCCAGAGAACCTTGGGAGTCTAATGCTAAGAATGAGGCAAGAGGAAGGTTCCGACGTTATGGTAAAGAGGCTGCTCCCACGAATCGAGATTACCAAGTCGGACTATGTCGTTGTGGAAGGTCTAAGAAGTCTCGATGAGCTTGAATATCTCAGGAATAGATTCAAAACTAGGCTTCTTGCCATCCACGCCCCGCCTGAACAACGGTTTCAACGACTTCTCCGCAGAGGAAGAAGCGACGACCCCAAGACCTTAGCCGAGTTTGTTCAAAGGGATAATCGTGAATTAGCGCTTGGGGTTGGCTCTGTCATAGCTTTGGCTGAGCAGCTAATAGTAAATGACTCGACGATCGAGGCCTTCAAACTGAAGCTGAATCGGTTTTACGAGGAAGTCCTCTCGTGAGATATCTCCGCTTTAGCGTCGAGGCAGATGTCCTCCCAACAGAGGATATGAGTAGGGTTGAGCGAGCAATCAAAAATCTGTTCCCGCACGTTGAGTTGAAAGCAATCGAGTCGCCAGAGCGAACAAAGACAGCAGGGCATACTCAGGGCCTGGAGGTTCTTTCGGTATTTCGAGATTTGCTGAGAAAAGAGAGAATCAGAGCCGCAGCCAGGTCCGTACTGTATTCGTCTCTATCCGGCTCACGTCTTCAAGTATGCTTGAACAAACAAGCAGCATATGCTGGTCATGTCTCATTTGCAGTAGACCCAAGGGACTCGCCCTTGGGCCCAATAACTATAACTGTGGAATGCGAACAGCTGCAGAACCTTATTGAGTGGCTTGTTGAGACAAAAGGCCCACAATGATGCTGTCGACCAATGCCCGTCACTGGGAGACCTGACAGTGGGAGGATCTTCACCTTGAAGCTTGGCCTTTCATCCCTTCACCTCATCGGCCAACCATTCCAAATACTGTTGGCCTCAATAGCTTCCTCGAAAGTCAAGAATTGGGAGATAGTTGATGACATCGCACATAGGCTGAATGAAGGTCGGGCTCGGCGTCTGCAGAAATTGAAGAAAAAGCTCGGCCTCAGATATACCGTCCATGCGCCTTTCGAGGACTTGAACATTGCCTCGCTTAATCCCAAGACGAGGAAGATAGCTGTTGATGAGCTTTCCAGATCGATTCGATTCGCAGCCAGAATTGATGCAGAAGTATGGGTAGTGCATCCCGGTCTGCACTCAGGACTCAGTTGGGCATACCCCGGTCGCCAATGGAAACTAAACCTTGAGGCTCTAGCGCACTTGAAAGAGAAAGCTGAGGACTTGGGACTCTGCATCGCAATTGAAAACATGCCACGGGGTCGTTTTGTCCTTGGTTCCTCTCAGGATTTTCTGACTTTCTTCGCAGAGGGCCCTATGCTAGGCACGAAAATGACTCTCGATGTTGGACATGCCAACACTCACAACGAGATCGATGAGTTCTTCGCAAAGCTAGGTGGCAGAATCTGTCACATGCACATTCATGACAACCACGGCAGGAGTGATGAACATAATACGATCGGTCGAGGGACTACCGACTGGGTCGCCGTCACAAGATTTGTTAGAAATGAAAAGTTCTCCGGTTTTCTAATAGTCGAAAGCACTAGTGGGACGATGGAAAGCTACAAGAAGGCATGTGAAATGCTATGTCCCTACCATTAGTCTCATGAAATCACGAGCCAACGTTGTTTTTTTGAAGATAGACTTCGCCTCAGCAAGGAGAGGCGTAGCATCCTCGTACATAGAGCTTATGTGAAGGAGAACAAGTCTACCAACACCCGCCTCTTCAGCGATATGCGCAGCCTGTTCTGCCGTAGAGTGACCATATTCCATTGCCTTCTCCTTCTTTGAGCTGTCAAATGTGCAGTCATACATCAATACGTTGGCATTTCGTGCGAGCATAGTCGCGGCGGCGCAGGGTCTCGTATCAGTAACGTAGGCAACCTTTAACCCCGTCCTGGGAGATCCAAGAACTTGGCTCGGCAGGATTTCAACCTCCCCTAGTTTGATCTTCTCCCCTATCTGCAACCTCTTCCACAAGGGGCCTTCGGGGATCCTGAGAGCTCTAGCCTTGGCGGGGTTGAATCGGCCAGGCTTACTCTTCTCAGCTAGTGCAAACCCAAAACAAGGGGTCCCATGCTCAAGGCCAGTTGCCTCAATAGTGTATTCCTTCTCATCCAAGATTATTCCCGTTTTAATTTCATTAACCTCCAATGTGAATCTTTGATTGAATTTGACAGTCCTGCTCACAACATCAATGAATTCAGTAATTCCCTCGGGACCATAGATCTCCAGCTTTCGCTCTCTCCCAAGAAATGACATAGACTGCAAGAGGCCGGGCAAACCTAGAACGTGATCGCCATGCATGTGACTGATGAACAGTTTCATTAGGCGATTGAACCCAAGCTTCGTAGCTGCCATCTGTCGTTGCGTGCACTCACCGCAATCGAACATTAAAAGCTCCGCCCCTCTGCGTAACACCACACTTGGAAGGCCCCTCTTTTTCGTCGGGAGGGTACCACCAGTTCCTAAGAATATGAGCTCCATGGCATTCCTTCCCCGAGTTTCGCTATCCTGCGACTGAAGACCACTATCCTTCTGGAAAGGCTTCTGTGGACTCTTGCGACATGACTTTCCACGAGACTCAAACCGGCCTCCTGCCCGAGCTCTCGAATGTCAATGCTGATTGGGCTGGCTAGGCATGCGAATCCGTCTTCCAGTAGGATGGAGGTCATTTCCTTCAGGAATTCCTTGAGTAGCCGTGTCAGATCTGAACCCATGGTAGATGACCCACGTCCGTAAGGCGGGTCTGTGGCGATTGACCTGACTCTTGAATATGGGGCAGATTTGGCATCGGCAACTATCAAACCGTCAGGTTTGATCCCAAAGTACTGAGTATTTCGGAGCGCTCGCCGTATCATCACCTGATCTAGATCTAGACCGACGATTCGGCAACCCATAACGCCACCCTCAATCAATATCCCTCCAGTGCCACAAAAAGGATCGATGAGGAATTCCCCCTTTTTCGCCCTGGAAAGATTCACAAAACATCTCGCCATCCTGGGTTTAAGCGTCGAAGGATGAGTGACAGGTCTTCTGTCTGGCCTGCGAAGAGCAAATGTATCATCGCTGCGTTTTGCGGTGATTAGCCCTAACGCAAAGCGTTTTCCACTGATGATCCCCACGAATTCACTCTCAGGCTTCTGGAGGTCGACTTTTGACTTCGCTACCGAGGACAAGATTATTTTGCCGATCTCCGACTGCAGCTGGATCTTGTTGAGATGTCTAGAGGATCCGAAGACTCTGTTGATCCTCACCGAAAACTTGCCTCTGGTCTTAAGGTATTGAGAGAAAGAAACCTCAGAGGCTGCTTTGACGATCTTGTCCTGGCCATCTATACAACTGAAGATTAGCTGGCCTGCAGCCTCACACATTCCTGCTCTCTCAGCAATCGTCTGCAGGCAATCCGGTTTAGCCTCGAGAGTAAGGAGCTTTGGATGCAATCTAATATTGTCGTAGGCAAAATCTTCAGATCCCAGTACTGCAAGCACTTCCGCTGCTGGAAGTGTGGCGTGTTCACCGGAGAGCAAGAAGAAGAGTTTTGAACTCACAAGAGCTGCCTCAGTGAGTTTGCAATGGCCGGTGCTACAGACACCTTACTCACTGAGCTAGGCACGGTGTCGGTGCCTATTATATCAGTCACTCCAGCTCTCCTAATTGTTTCCTCAGCATTTCCAACCAATAACGCGTGAGTACAGGCTGCGATGATTCTCTCTGCGCCTTTTTCTCTGGCAATTCTCGCTACATTAGCTACTGTCGCCCCAGTTGATATTATATCATCGAGTATCACGGCGTCCCTGCCTTCTAGTCTGAGTTCTCTATCAGCAGTGACAACTTGACCTGTTATTCGATCCCTATGTTTCGTAAAGTAGGTGTGGTCAGCTCCCAAGACTGCGGCTGCGAGTTGTGCATTAGCAGAAGCACCTTGATCTGGCGCTAGAATGTAAGGTCGAGTAAGCCCCAAGCTCTTCAGGTGATCTGCGAGCAGAGGCATCGCGGATATGTTTATTGTCTTGGTTCTGAAACTTTTCAGCGACTCTTTCTGATGGACATCCACGGTTAGGAAAACATCGGTTCCTACGGCGCCAAGCAGTTTTCCAACCGACGTGTTGCTCACGATCTCTCCGTCTCTGAAACGCTTGTCCTGTCTGGCGTAAGCAAGGTATGGGACAACGGCGATCACTCTTTTTGCTCCAAGTTCTTTGGCTGCATCCAGCATGAAAAGTAGTTCGACAAGCTTCTTGTCCTGCTGTGGATAGCAGGACTGTATTATCACCAGGTCTTGATCTTCGAGAAGCCCGGTAAACCTAAGATATGATTCTCCGTCAGTGAATAGTCTCGATTCGACAAGGATTCTCTTAGTCCGTAATAGCTCAGAGAG
>CAZVKZ010000072.1:0-6905 GCA_964627775.1 uncultured Candidatus Bathyarchaeia archaeon
TCGAGCTTATCGGGCACATCCTCAAGCTTGACACGATATGATCCCTCAGCATAGTAACGTATTACATTGCTCGCATCGGGTCCTAGCGCGAGCAAACCCTCATCGATAGCTTCCAGCAGAGCCTCTCTGACCTGGTTCTCGACATCGGCCATCTCCGACTAGACCTCTAATCTTTCCATAGCAAAGTTGCCGCCGCCTGCCCTGAAGCTGTGAGTGTTCGAGTAGTTACCCAGTTTGATCCTTGACTTTTGCGCTGTCAAATTATCGGCGTGAGTCTGGGCATGGGGTAACCACTCGAAATTTCCATCTCAACCGCATAAAGGTTCGTTCTAGGCTTCATCCCGTACAGAAGTATGGAGTCATGCTCTTTGGCAAGCTTGAGGTGAATCTCAGCCATGATGCTCAGCTTTCTAACCAGCTCCTCATAACCTGGTTTAGCGATTAGGATGCCTATTGTGCCTCGACTTCTGATTCTTGCTATGTCTTGGCTGAGGAGGCCGCTGCAGACTTCTGGTCCGAATATGTTCGCGAGCGTGTCCAAGCCGCTCAAGGTTAGAACTGGCTGGCCGGTATTCTGCATCAGTTCGCTTTCGAGTCTGAGCCATCTCTCATAGTCTTTCTGGATGTCATTGCCTTCGAATACTGCTATGTGGGGCTTGGCTTGGTTCCTTCCGGGTGTGGGCAACTCGCAAAATCTCAGTAGACGGTTGATCTCTTTCTCGGCTATTCCGAAGCTCGACAAGATACCAACGCAGAAATCAGCATCCATTCCAACAGTGGGTACGAGCATGATTCCTCTGCCTTGGGTGAGGAAGTTCAGCGCAATAGGCAGGATTATGCGGGTGTACTCAGAGGTTGTAAATCTCTCAGTAGCCTCAAAGAGTATATTGGAGCCTTTCGGGAAGCCGCCCCCAAGCATCTCATCCAAGTCTCTTGATCCAGTTGAGAACCGGTTGGGTGAATCAGGGGTCGGCCGGTACCTCTGCGATGCCTTGGCGATCTTGGGTTCTAGGGGCGGCAGGATCCTGAAGCCACCTTCAAGTGTGAAGGGTAGCTGCTGTTCAAGCAGTCTCGTTCCCCGAAGCTTTGAGATGCTTAGATACCTCAGTAATCTGCCGTCAAGCTCTCCTGTCCCGAGCATTATCACTCCGTCTGCCAGAAACTCCTCCAAACCGAGACCTATCTTGGACTCACCCAGGGGTACCTCCTCGATCATTATCGTTGTGCAGCCCATCCCGCGGGTCAGTCTGCTCAGAATGTTGTGGACTATGATCCTGACATCTACAGGTTCCTTGAGGGCTTGGGCCATCGCGGTGAAGGAGTCTATCACCAGCCTCTTGGCGTCGAGGTTCTCAATCTCGCTCACAATAGTGTCGATATTGGCAGATACGCCTTCGCCTCGCAGAGACGTCAAGTCTAGAATGCTGACTTTTCCTTTGTCGATCAAGCCTTTGAGGTTACAATCTAGATGTCTTGAGACATTGCTGATGAAGAAGTCCTTATCCTCAGTAAACAGGACATAGACACCGGGCTCTCCCGATTCAGCACCACTAACGAGAAACTTGGAGGAGAAGGATGTCTTGCCTGTGCCCAAATTGCCCGCAAGAAGAATCAAGCTTCCCTTTGGAAAACCGCCTTCGACTACTTCATCTAAACCTTGAATCCCTGATGGGACACGGTCTTTCAATGTGGACACTCGCTCTGATTTACTCAGATATTTTCTCTGATGAGCTCTAGGATAAGAGCTTATGCACGACAGCCACTGGACTTACACCTAAGAGGTCCCATTCTCCTTTTACTTCTGACTCTTTGGACGCGCTTCTTCTCAGGCAAATGCATTAAGTCAAGAAGAACCAGTTTCACATTCGATCAGGAATGAGTTGGTATGGCGGGCCCGCCGGGAATTGAACCCGGGACCCCCGGGTGTCCTCCAAGTCCGTTAAAAGCCCGGTACTCTACCTGACTAAGCTACGGGCCCGCTCGGTAGCACCTACTCATCCGTCCATTAGAAAAACCTTTCAGCCATCCTAGATCAACTGAAACAATCCAACGTACCTTTTGAATGATCGTGTTCGGTTCTTTCCACAGTCTTGATTGTGAACCGGAAGCTGAAACGAGAAAGGCTTTAAAGTTGTTCTCAAATCTATAGAGACGCTAGGCTCGGCTGGACTGGACCGTGCCCAACCATCTTGTGGGTGCATAGAGGTAGTATAGTCTGGCCTAGTAAGCCTGAAGTGGCCTAGAGTGTACGGCTGTCACCCGTACGACTTCCAACGGAAGGACGTGACGCGGGTTCAAATCCCGCCCTAAGGGGAGCGTCCCAAGCTCTCTCCTGGCGACGGGCGCCAACCTCACAACCCGCGTTGAACTCTACTTCTGGCCAGTGATCTCAAGCCTAGACACTTGGCCGGATTCACTTGCTGTAGGAGACCGATGACCTCTGCCAGAGTGTGGCACATCGACAATACATGTTCAACCGAGTGATTCAGTGATGCAACAAGTTTGTATCTGAGTGGCGATTATTCTTCTGTAGGGTTAAGATATGGCAGAACCTTACTCTAGGATCGAGTACATACAGACGCAGCCTGTTGACTGGTCATATATTCCTTCCACGGCGGAGGTTGAGCAGTACTATCTCTCCGCCAGCTTCCAGGACGCTGTCACCAAGGAGGCTTTCTATTACCCAGCGTTCCAGTTGACTCCAGACCAGTACTTGAACCACATGACCAAGGTCGCAGATGAGGTTGTCATGCTCTACGAGTCGAACGGGTTTGAGACCAGGCACATTGTCCAGGATCCTTTTGGACATCCGGGCCCGACTGTTGCTTGTCCCATTGGTTTCCCATTTGGTCTTCCAAAGGACTACCCTGAGCTGCGCCGGTATAACCGATGGATCTGCAGGATTCATGCAGATGTCTGCAGGATTGAAGATGACATATTTGTATCTGTTCCGCATATCGAGCCTGATCCGGTCTTCCACTCGATAGCACACTTCTGGGACACCTACATCAAGGGAAACGTTATCAGAGGCCCAGTCGCAGTAGAGATACTCAAGAGTTTTCTGCACCTCAAACCCTGAAGCCGCCACTTTTCAAACTCAGTGACATTTGATTGCTGTCTAGCGTGCGGGAAAAGCATCTGTTCCAAGCGAAAGCCGAACCTAGACGGCTGATTGTTAAGTGCAGGATCGATGCAGCGGTATTTGGAAAACTATGCATCGTAAGATTGATAGCAGTCTTCGGCAGAGTCAGTTGACAAAGACAGCCGTGCTCAAGCTCAGCTTCACGGGATGATTTCGGAGGATGACTAACGACGGAGAAGTATGATCTCTTGATCGTGGGTGCGGGAACAGGTGGATGCATGGCTGCAGAGACAGCCGCAAAGAAAGGTCTGAGCGTATGCATCATTGACTGCAAACCCGAGGATAAGATTGGGGAGAAAGTCTGCGGCGACGCCGTCGGTGGACATCATTTCAAGGAATTGGGAATCCCCGCACCCAAATGTGATGATTTCGATTCTGAAATAGAAGGAATAAAACTCTACTCACCAGACCTCTTAACAGTCTTTGTCATAGAGGGTCCGGGAGTAACTGGTTACATAGTGAATAGACATGGCTTTGGCCAGAGACTTTTGAGAGCAGCACTTGACAGCGGTGCTGAGTTGTATGATTCGACGCTGGTCACTGAGCCTTTTGCAGAGGCTGGATACATCAAAGGCGTAGTAGCTCAGAGCCTAAAGGTTAAGCAGAGGCAGGATTTTCGCGCGAAGGTTACAGTAGATGCGAGTGGGGTAGCGGCGGCGATAAGGCGCAGACTTCCAGAAGAGTTTGGCATTGAGAGAGAGGTCTCAAAGAAGGACATTATGGCGTGCTATCGGGAGATCAGGGGGGATGTTGAGTTAGAGAAGGGGTACTGCCAGATCTATCTCAACCAGTCCATTGCCCGAGGAGGATACTTCTGGATCTTTCCCAAGAGCGGTGGAAGAGCAAATGTTGGAGTTGGGATCCAAGCATCGAGGAGCGGCCTCCACCCCAAGACTCAGCTTTACGATCACGTCCTCACACAACCCGTATTCAAGGGCACGAACGTTCTTGAGGCGGGAGGCGGATATGTTCCAACCCGTAGACCCATCGATTGTCTTGTTGGGAATGGTGTGATGTTAATCGGGGATGCAGCCTGCCTAGTCAATCCGATACATGGAGGCGGGATCGGGCCCTCGATGGTTAGCGGGAGGATCGCTGCCGAAGTGGCTTCAGAAGCTATAGAGCAAAGCGACACGAGCAAGCAGAGCCTGTGGCGATACAACGCAGATGTTATGAAGGCCTATGGTGCGAAGCAGGCCAGCCTGGATATCTTCAGGATCTTCCTCCAGGAGATCGGTGATGAAGAGCTGAACTTCGGTATGCAGCAGGGTCTGGTGAAAGAGAGCGATGTGCTAAGAGCGAGCAAGGATGGTGACTTGCACCTCAGCATGTCCGATAAGGCTTGGAGAGTTTTCAAGGGTCTTCGAAGGCCTGACTTCCTGATCAAGTTGGAGGAAGTTGCGAGGAGGATGCGCCAAATTAAGGAACACTTCCTAAACTATCCAACTCCCGAAGAATTCTCCGAATGGAGAGTCCGGATCAAAACTTTTTACTAGGGCCCGGGAGTCGAGGGAAGAACTAAATACCGCGTTCTATCGAATAACAGAGCGTTTTGTCTGTGTGACTCTGATGAACTCGCAACCGAAGATGCAAAAGGATACTCAACAAGGTGATGGCTCCAAGATTACAACTACAAATGGCATATTGAACGTCCCAGACAAACCGATCGTCCCATACATCGAAGGAGATGGGATCGGACCGGATGTCGTCACCGCCGCCAGAAGGGTTATCGATGCAGCTGTTGAGCGAGCTTATGGTTCCCGCAGAAAGGTAACATGGCTTGAGGTATTAGCTGGAGATAAAGCCAGACAGAAACATCGCGATTCACTTCCTGAAGAAACACTCAAAACGATTGAGGAACATGTCGTCGCCCTCAAAGGTCCCCTTGAGACTCCCATCGCTGGAGGCCACAGAAGCCTCAATGTTGCTTTGAGGCAGAGGCTTGATCTTTACGCATGTGTGAGGCCTGTCAAGTATATTCCAACAGCGCCAAGCAGGCTCAAACATCCTGAAGAACTCGATATTGTGATCTTCAGGGAGAATACTGAGGATGTTTACTCTGGCATAGAGTTCAAGGAAGGGTCTGAAGAGGCCAAGAAGCTGATTGAGTTTCTTAAGGAGAAGCTGAACAGCAACATAAGGCCGGACTCAGCCGTTGGGATAAAGCCGATCAGTGAGCATGCCACCAAAAGGATTGTCCGAGCGGCGATAAACTATGCTATCCGGAACAATCGCAAGAGCGTAACCATAGTCCACAAAGGGAACATAATGAAGTTCACCGAGGGCGGCTTCATGCGGTGGGGCTACGAGGTTGCTAATAAAGAGTTCAAGGACAAGATCGTAACCGAGGCAGAGCTGACAAAGCCTGATGGCCCATACAAAGGTGTGATGCCAGCCGGGAGGACTCTGGTAAAGGATAGGCTCGCAGATAACATGTTTCAGCAGATCATACTCAGAACGAACGAGTATGATGTTCTAGCTCTTCCAAACCTTAACGGTGACTATATCTCAGATCTCGCTGCGGCCATGGGCGGCGGACTTGGCCTCGCGCCGGGAGCGAACATAAACTATGAGACTGGGGTGGCTATTTTTGAGCCGACCCACGGTACGGCTCCGGTATACGCCAATCAAGATAAGGTGAATCCTACCTCCGCGATACTCTCTGGAATGTTGCTTCTCAGGCACATAGGCTGGAAGGAGTCTGCTGACACTATTGAGAAGGCTGTGGCGAGAACCGTAAGCCAACGGAGGGTCACGTATGATCTGGCTAGGCAGCTTGAAGGGGTTCAGCCTATAGGAACCTCCAAGTTCGCTGATGCTGTGATAGAGAATATGCAGGTGATATGAAAAGGGTTCATGGGCAATATGGGGAATGTGGGACTGCTGGGCATGACTTGCCTGCTTCCATCAGTGTGTCTAAATTTTCTCTCTCGCGAAAAGTAAGATGAGGGGGCCCCCTAAGGGGTTAATCTGGATCTGTGAATTGGATCCCGAGTAGTCTGCGAGGCGGTTTCACTATCAGGTCGTTGAATGGTCTTTCTATGTAGCGTCTCCATACTTCTGGGAGCGGCCACCTGATTCCTGAGGAGGCGCGTAACGCGAGGTTCTTGTGCCAATTTGTGCTGTCATGTTGCCAGGAGCCGTCCTTTTCGTAACCTGGATTCTGATCGCGAAGGGGGCTTGTGCTTGGAGCGGTCTCCTGCAGGACGTAGGCTTTCTCTCCTTCTCCTGTGAGTCTCTCTGTCACGGTAACGTTTTTCGCTGTAACTTTGATGTTTGTCGGGGTTGAGAAGTCGTACTTTATGGCGGCTGAGACGCTGAAGATGCTGCTGGGCAGGACTGTTCCTGGGCTGCCGACGCCTATTCACCTTTGCGCTGAATCTGCAGATATTTCGGCTGCATATTTCTTGCATGTCGCTCGACAAGCGCGCGCTAACGAGGTAGTACTTAAACATTGGACTGACGCTTTTGGAACGCTCGACATCTTGTCTATTACTCTTAAGCCGCAGTGAAGATAGTTAAAGCCAGATGATTGGAGATGGCTGTAGTAACCACGCATATATCTGTTAAGACAAGAGGGGAAGTTGACATCATCGACATAACAGAGAACGTGGAAAAAGCCGTAAGTGATTCGAGCTTGGAAAAGGGGATCGTGACGGTCTTTGTTCCGGGGTCCACAGGCGCACTCACCACTATAGAGTATGAGCCTGGTCTGCTGCTGTCTCTTATACACATCTGACGCTGCCGACGAATAGAGAGGTGT
>CAZVKZ010000073.1:0-6847 GCA_964627775.1 uncultured Candidatus Bathyarchaeia archaeon
GTGACTGAACTTGCCTTGTGCTTATGTTTCCTTCTCCCTCGATCTCTTGAATCTTTCAAAAAGTTTCGGCCTTGTGTGTTCATGCTTTCTCATGCTTTTCTGGAGGGGGGCCGTCTTTTCTGAGCTGACCTTTCTTGCGGCTTCAAAACTTATGCCGATGTCTTTCCGCCGGTGTGAAACATCAGGATTCGGGGGTCGTTTCCCAGTGTCTTCTGTAGTCAGTCTCTCTTGGATTTCATCTCGTAGGGATCTCAGTCTCTCCTGTTCCTGAGGGATGCCCTCAACAATGAGTATGTTGTAGCCTTGAGCGATTCTCTTTGCAGTTACGCTTAGCTTCGGAATAGCTACGAAGATGGGTAGATCAACCTTAACTTCAGAAATCTTGTAGATGAAGAATATCAGGGAGGATGCGTTCACCTCAGACTCCCCTACCGCGTGATCGATAACTGCAACAATCTCTGAGTCTCTGGATTCCATCCTAGCAATCAGGCTGAAAGTGTGTTCGATTCCGCTCCTTTCACCGATAGCTGAGGGGGATGTTTCGAAAACGAAGCCAAGTTCGGCCAAGACATTATGAATGCTCTCCAGGCTTGCCACATTCTGCCGAACCTCTTTTTCCCTGTCAGGATTGAGAGAATAGCTGTAAACCTCCTTTATGGTGGCTGTCCCAATAGTGAAACGGTTGTTGCACTGGCGGCATATAAGGTCAACACCTGGATGCTCGAACTTCTCTCCGCATTCTCTGCAGATATACCAGAGACCCATGTCTCTATATTCATCTTGGGTCAGTTTCGCTCCGCACTTGGGGCATGTAAGTCCTTGATTGTACCTCTCTTTTTCATCGATGTTCCCGCATGGGACATGTTCGGTCAAGCTTGTCTTGACGATATGATGGCTGGCACACTTTGGACAATGATAGTGCGAGGTGATGAATGTGGACCCGCAAGCAGGGCATGTCGAGACTGCATCGAAGAATTCCCTTATGAGTATCTCTAGCCCACAAAGCCGCTCCAGGATCTCCTCCGCTGTCTTTGGCGGTGCGTTCTCATTGAGAAATGGTTCAATACTCTTGTACCTAAATCCGTATGCGGGATCATATGTTGGCAGGATCTCTGTTTCCTTTCCACGTTCAACAAGATCGCGGAGAAGTCTCTGTACGGAGCGTTCAACATAGACTTCTTGTCTCTTGAGTTCCATACTATCTAGGATTAGGTGCCCATCGAGAATCAGCTCCCTGATCTCATTTAGCTTCATCTTGACGGACGGGCGCTTTTCATTTTCTGCCATTCTTTTCTCCTTCCAGTTTAGTCTCTTCCTACTTTATCTGAAGAAGAGGTAGAAAGCCACTCCTGAAGCTATCGCCAGAACCATTGCATGTTTCAGCCCGCCGAAAAATGAATCCTCGTTGATCTTCCCCGCTAGAATCCCTCCGAAGAAAGACTCCATTAGTGATGTATGCAGAAACACTCTTCTGGCTTGAGCTGGGGTAAGTATGGGTCTGAGAAGAGGAACACCGCTTTCCGCCAATTCACTCAGGGGCACAAAGATCATCCTAGATATCAAGACTATTATGAAAAGGAAAAGCACCACTGAGAAGTAGAATATGGCGACATATGGCATTGTCTGCATTTTCCTCCGCAAAGTCCAGGTGTTAACATTTTCCACATAGGATGCGGTTGAGTCGAAGATATCCGAAAGGTCTCCACCGTGTCTGCTCGCTTCCAGGATAAGTACAGTGGCCTTTTTGACGAGAGGTAGATCAATCTTGTTGCTAAGTTCAGCCAGTGCTTCATGCAAGCCCATTCCCCAACTCATGTGCGCAACTAATGTTCTGAGCTCTTGGGTGAGGGGGCCGTACATTCTCTCTGAGGCATTCCGCAAGGCTGCCTGTATTGGTACACCGGTTCGTACTGCCGTTGCCAAGTCTCTTAGGAACTCTGGCATCGCTCTCTCTATCTTTTTCCTCCAATCGTTGTGCACTATGCTCGCAAGGCTAGGCGGAGCGACTCCGAGTGTAAAGACGACGATCAAAAGGTAATCGAAATCAGGAGAGGATCCATACAACAATATCGAAGCTATCAGGAAGGCCGCGCCGACGGTGGAAGATACTATTGCCATCTTTCTAAGAGTTTTTCTCAGGATCTTCATATGTCTCATCCTACCGTGAAGGTTGACACGACTACAATGAGAATAGTCGCCAAGACAGGTATGCCTGCATACAACAGTAGATATAGGATCAGAATAGGATTCATTGAGCCAGCACTACCGAGCATGCCGAGCGTGGCGAGTAACACTACGAAGAGCAGGGGCATGGCTACTAGAACCATGATATAGATCTCGGCCATGGCGGAGAGCGATTCCAGCATCAGATCAAGCTTGACCATTTTTTCTTTCATTATGTTGTCTCGTGTTATTCTCAGATACTCTGTTGGGTCTCCACCGGTCTTTATGGTCGCCACATATCCATTGAGGATCTCCCTCAACTTTGCACTCGGTGTGTACTTGGCATTCTCTGAGATTGAGGTCAAGAGGTCTTGACCGAAGACTTCAATGTCTCGAACTATGTTGCCAAACTCTTGCCGGACCTCTCTAAGTGTATCGATTTTGATTAGTGAATGGAAGATTAGCTTGGGGGGAACGTTCGAACTCGAAAGCAAAGTCAAGAAGCTTGATAAGTAAGGTAGATTGACCTCTATTGGGATTCCTCGGTTGCTGCTTCTTATTCCCGGAAATATGTATATCATTATCACTGCGACGAGAGCACATAATCCTGCGAACATAATGCTGAGTATGAAGTCCTCCGTCGAAAGGAAACCGACCCTGAATACAAGAGGCAAGAGGAAGGGGAAAGTCACCATACAGGAGGAAAAGACAACTATTGACACAAGCAGCATGAAGGAAACGTACGCCGGAAAGGCGATTCCAATGCCTCCCTTCTTTAGATTGCCATGCAAATCCTCAAAATGCGGGAGCAATCTTTTCACCCTTCTGCCAAGAATCTTGTATGAGTATGTCCATGGCTCAAGAAAGAGTAAGTAGATGGCGTTTTCAACTGAGACAGCAACTACACCTGTTCCGAATGCTGTCAAGACGATGCCGCCTAGGAGGCAATGGAGAAACTGTATCCCCTGAAGCCTAGAACCAGCTAACTCAAAACCTCTGTCTAAGAGAAGGGCTTGAAGGAAGTCCTTGGGAAACCCCCAGAAACCGACTGAATCGAGAAAGGTTACTGCCAAAGAAGTGTAGATAAGGGAAACGCCGAACAATGCAAGCAGAATTCCCAGACTGTATTTTCTGTTCAAATTCCGTCCCCACTTCTCAGCTGACTTTAGCTTTGCGGTAGACTGTTTCTGGGTCAGAGAAGTAATCCAATATGATGCTTGAGACCTCCTGGTAAGTGCGGATGTTCCTGCGCACCATGTAGTCAAGGATAGTCTTTCTTTTTTTCAGTTCTTCGTTGATCTCCTCTGACGAATATCCAGACTGGCCTGCAATCTCGCTTAGCAGGTCGCTGTCGCCCGTAGATTTGAAGTCATCATGCTCAGCGTCCCACCTGAAGACCTGGCTAACTTTGAAGTCGTTCTTTTCCTGATCCCAGCCCAGCATCTCTGAAACTGATACTGCTCTTCTTATGGAAACGTTATTGACAACCATTCTTCGGACGATCGCTATTGCGTCAAGGTTCTCGACCAAGGTATGCGGAATGTTCATTGGTCTGGTGGTTAGCCGATGTAATACTGCTTGTTCATTCTCGGCGTGTATCGTTGTCAAACCGAGGTGCCCGGTTGACATAGCTTGAAAAAGCGCATATGCCTCCTCTCCCCGTATCTCGCCAACAATTATGTAGTCTGGCCTTTGCCTGAGAGCGGATCTCAGAAGATCGAACATGCTTATCGCTCCGCGGCCTTTTTCCCCAATTGCGCCAGCGCCCTCCCCCAACCCCTGACGAGTCACCATCATCTGCCAATTCTTGTGCGGTAGTTGAATCTCTTGTGTGTCTTCTATGCTTACGATTTTTAGAGCTGGTCTGATGAAGAGACTGAACGCGTTGAGCATCGTCGTCTTTCCGCCGCCTATGTCCCCCCCGATCATTATCGAATGCCTGTTTTCAATCAGAAACCAGATGTAGGCGGCCATCTCTAGCGATAAGGCTTTGAAATTGATCAGATCTGTGATTGTGAGGGGGCTTTTCTTGAATTTCCTTATCGTGAAGGTGCTTCCCTTAGGCGTGACCTCTGTGCGGAAGGTGAGCTGGGCTCGACTTCCATCAGGCAGCGTTCCATCCAGCAAGGGTTGTGCGATGGAAATATGTCTGCCACAGAGATATGCGATTTTCAATATGAAGCTGTCGAGTTCTTCAGGTGATGAGAAGACGATGTTCGTTGGGATGGATTCATACCTTCGATGCCAGACATATAATGGCTGATTTACGCCGTTGCATGAAATGTCTTCTATGTATTCATCTTGCATGAGGCCGTCTATTTTCCCAAAATTCAAGAAATCTCGGGTAACGTAGTATTGGTATTTCTCGAGAGTGCGAGGTTTAATCTCCAACCTGTACCTCTTCACGGCTTCTTCAACTTTCCTCTTCAGAAACTCATCGGCTTCCTCTTTGGTTCCAAAATGTTCAGCGCTAAACGACAGTTCATCCCAAAGGAGAGTCTTGATCTCGTCTACGAGAGCAATGTCATCTTTGGTCAGAGTAGGCTCTAACAGCAGATACTTCAAATTCTCATTTTCAATATCCTCAACAATGGCTGCGTAGGAGTAGGGCATAAGCAATGGGTAATGTTCTCGGAAGGTCTCCTGAATTTTCCGCTCTTCAGACTGCTCGCCCTTCTCTAAGGCCTCCGAACCACGGCTTCTGCTTCCCATATCTTCTATCTTCTTCATCCTACGCTTCATCCAGCTGCTTCTTTACGATTCATTGAGGAAGAGCTGATATAAACCGCGCAGAATACGGAGTCATGCAACTACTACAACGGTGCTGCCCTCAGACAGTCCTGTTGCAGACGCTGTGATTGTGGCAGTACCCGTCCCGCCCATAGCTTTTAAGGTGGCAGCCGCGCGACCATCCGAATTCGTGGTTACAGTGACCAAGAATCCACTTTGCTCCTCATAGGTAAGTATTGGCGCCTTGCCCTTTCCGGACCAGGATACTACGACTGCAACTGTTATCCCTCTCTGAGCAACTGGCTGACCATCAATATCCACCAATTGGACTTCGATCTGTGAGGTGCCCCCATTTCGGGATATCTGGCTTGGGACCGCTTGCATCTCGATCTTGGAAGCCGGAGTGAAGGCGACACTGCATGATCCCTGAACACCCTGACATATTGCGGACACGTAGGCTATTGTCTTAGAGGTCGTGGAAGTCAGCGTTACTATAGCGATTCCGTTGGCATCTGTCGTGCTGTGAGCTTTTGACAGTTTTCCAGCCGTTGTATAGAAGTCCACCCATGCTTCTGGAACTGGGTTGCCATTCTCATCTTTTACACTGGCTGTTATAGTTGATGTGGACGTTCCATTGTTCCTGATATTCTGCGGGTTAGAGGTGAGCTTAATCGAAGCTGCCATAGACTCAGTTGTCACAAGAACAGCCTCAAATGGTACCGTCTGTCCGAACGGTTTTGTGCCGTTTGCCTCTATGAAAGATCCGAAGAATGTTAGGAAGTTTATGCAGGTAGTCGAGTCCTGCATTCCAGTTATTCCTTGCTTTGAGGCACCGGAATGGCTATAGGGTTTGTTCCATGTATAGTATATGAAGTTGAACACACCGGGCTTCAGAGTGGTTGTGGTGACTGGAGGATCAATATACCATGCCAAGGGGTCTTTTGGGGAGTTGTCGTTACTTATCAATGTCAAGCATGATGTTTCCTTGATCTCGATGTCTCGGTCATCCACATTTACGACAAGTATGCGCCAAGTTACGTCCTTAGTGCTCTTAGGCACTGTCCAACCATTTCTCCAGGGACCTGATCCGCTTCTCCAATGGAACATATCGAAGACAATCATGAGAGGACCAAAATAGAACTTGTTTGGGGTATACGGGATCCACGGGTTCCCCCATTTCAGCCTCCCTCCTGTTTCAGATGCTCTTGTCCCCCTTTCTGTGGTCACTGTCCAATACTCATTCATCGTCGTTTCGTTGAGTATTATTGGAGGTTGAACGTTAGGGTACAGTTGAATCCACAGGGATTCCTTCGATTCTATATATGCGTCTCCTGAGAATTCTGACGGATCACAGACAAATCTGTGTCCTATGTATAGAGCCCTTATCCTGACAGCTATGGACCCAGTGTTATTTACGCGGAGGCCTGTGATTATCGAGCCTGATGTCACGTTGAGTGCCCCAGGGCCGATCAACCCGATGCTTTCATCTGATCTTGCTTTCTCTATCTTTATCCCTTCAATTGTGGCTGAACTGGAGGTGTCTAGCACCAAAAAGATGGTTGACAGGAGCAGCATAACCAAGATAGCCGTAAACAGTGAAATGAACAAGGAAGCGAGACCTTTTCTGCTCTTGATCAGTTCTTTCATAATCATTCTTACCCGCCACCTACTGTGATAGTTCTATAGTCTTCCGCGTTTCCGCCATCATCGTCGGTCACTTTGAGAGTCACTATGTAGTCTCCTGGATTTGCGTAGGAGTGGTCGATAGTCATGACTCCCCCGGTACTTCCATCTCCGAAATCCCATAGATAGCTAACGATGGAGCCGTCCGGATCATAGCTACCAGAAGCATCGAAACGGATTGTCCCACCTATTGGTGGGGTTGTGGCATTCACTGTGAATGACGCGAGAGGAAGCCTGTTCAACACAGTCTTATTTGCAGTCTGTGACGCCC
>CAZVKZ010000074.1:0-6839 GCA_964627775.1 uncultured Candidatus Bathyarchaeia archaeon
CAAGATCTGGAGCAGTGTCAGCGAGCATTGGTTTTACAGGCTCGAAGAGTCTCAGATCTATATTCTTGAGTCCCTCTTCATGTTCAGTAATTGCTCTCTTTGCGGTATCGCCGAGATCACCCGTCAGAGTATAGGCTCTTCTGACGAGATCAATTCCGACATTTGCTGCGTCGGCGGTCGCCTCCAGTATCAGCCCCTCAGCTAGGCCTACCCTTAACTCCCCAAGGAGTATTCTGGTGATGTATTCCGCCTCTGGTTCGCTTGCTTGACTTAGGAGTGAGAGCAGTATCGCCTCTTTCTTTGATCTTGAGCCTTTGCCGGAGAGGGCCGCTACTTCTTCGAGCTGACTGTAGAGGTGGGTTATGGTCAAGGGTGACCGCTGAAGGGTCATCTGTCTGCCCTTATCTAGCATCTTCGAGAGGGTTACCCAACTTACTTCCAGAACGCGTCTATCCCCTTCAGGGAAGATTGAGCCGGCTATCAACAAGATTGCAGGAGAGATCTCGACCGGTTCGAGTTCGTTGAGGAAAGAACTGAGCGTCTTGATCTTCTTGTTTCTGCTGCTTGTTTTCTCGACTTCTCTCAGAACGTTGACCAGTCTTATGAAAAGCGTTGGCGTATCTATCAACTCAGTTTCCTGAAAAGTTTAAAAGTTGACATATCCTCTTGGAGCTAGCCCCAGCAAATTTGGGGCTGGAGAAAATAAAAATGCCGCGCTACAAGTCGACTGTGGAGATAATGAAGATAATCCAGAATAAAGACCAGATCCGAAAGATCTAGGCGTATTCGCCTGATCCGGGATATATTGGCATTATCGCTCACGTCGACCATGGAAAGACCACGATGACAGACTCTCTGCTGGCTTCATCAGGTCTGTTGTCTCCGTCGGTTGCCGGAAGCGCCCTGGCTCTTGACTACATGGAGGAAGAGCAGAAGCGGCAGATGACGATAAAGGCTGCAAACGTCAGCCTACTCCATGAGAGGGATGGGGTCTCATACGTCATCAACCTCATCGACACACCAGGCCACGTTGACTTCTCTGGAAGGGTCACTAGATCTCTGAGGGCTATAGATGGTGCTGTCGTGGTTGTTGATGCTGTTGAGGAGGTCATGGTTCAGACTGAGACTGTGACGCGGCAAGCCCTTGAGGAAAGGGTCAGGCCTGTATTATACGTAAACAAGATCGACCGTCTGATTAAGGAGCTGAAGCTCACCCCTGAGAATATTGAGGAAAGGATTGCTAGGATAATCAGGGAGTTCAATCACCTGATCGATATGTATGCTGAGCCGGAGTTCAGGGAGAAGTGGAAGGTCAACTTCGCAACGAATACCGTGGCTATGGGTTCAGCCAAGGACCGATGGGGCTTCACCTTCGAGATAGCGCAGAAGAAAGGTGTCAAGTTCTCTGATGTCGTCGAGGCCTACGAGCAGAACAAGGTTGAGGAGTTGAGGGAGAGAGCCCCACTCCACGAGGCGATACTGAACATGGCTGTCATGGCGATGGCTGCTCCACACATCGCCCAGAAGTACAGGGTGCAGAGAATATGGAAAGGGGACATTAACGGTGAGATAGGCCAGGCGATGATGAACTGTGATGATAAGGGACCGGCTGTAATGGCGGTCTCCAACATCGTCGTAGATCCCCAGGCAGGGGTCGTCGCTACTGGACGCTTGTTCTCCGGGACCATACGTGAGGGAGAAACGGTACATCTCGTGGGTGCTAAGACTGACGCGCGAGTTCAGCAAGTCTGCATTTACATGGGTCCATACCGAGAGGTTGTCGGTGAACTAACATCTGGTAACATACCTGCACTTCTAGGCCTTGAGGCCGCAAGGGCCGGAGAGACCATCTCCACATTAAAAGACACCGCGCCCTTCGAGGCTGTGAAGTACGTTACAGAGCCTGTCGTGACATTGGCCGTTGAGCCGAAGTACAGCAGAGACCTGCCCAAGCTCGTTGATACGCTCAGAAAACTCTCCATCGAAGATCCAAATCTCGTCACAACTATCAACGAGGAGACTGGAGAGTACCTGATCGCCGGGATGGGTACGCTGCATCTGGAGATAGCCACAACTCTCATTCAGAAGACCGGCCTTGAGATAACGATGTCAAAGCCGATCGTCATCTACAGAGAGAGCATCAGGAGGTTCGCAGGCCCGTTCGAGGGCAAGTCCCCGAACAAGCATAGCCGGATCTACATCGAGATCGAGCCCCTAAGTGACGAGATCGTGAACATGATAAGAACCGGCAAGATCGGTGAGTACATGGACAAGGCTGCCATGGCCAAGATCTTAAGAGAACACGGATGGCCCCCTGAGGAGGCGAGAGGCGTCTGGTGCGTGGATGAGACCTGCAACATGCTCATCGAAGTCACCAAAGGTGCACAGTTTCTCCAAGATGTCAAGGACATGGTTGTGGCCGGCTACAGATGGGGGGTAAAGGAGGGCCCTCTGGCCTACGAGCAGATCAGAGGTGTCAGAGCCAAGATAACAGACATCCAAGTCCATGAAGACCCGGTTCACCGAGGACCTGCCCAGATAATGCCCATGACAAGAAGGGCTTTCTTCGTCGCGTTCCTCTCTGCAGAACCAACCTTGCTTGAGCCGATACAGAGGATAACCGCAAAGGTCTCCCCAGATCTCTTGGGCGCTGTAACGAGCGTGATCAGCCAGAAGAGGGGCAAGGTTGTCTCTGTAGATCAGAAGGGAAACATAGTCTACGTCGTTGGTGAGATCCCGACATCTGAGACTTTTGACTTGTCTGAGGCCCTCAGGAGCGCAACCGCCGGCAGAGCATTCTGGGGCTTGGAGTTTGCAAGATGGTCTTCTGTTCCCGCATCAATGATCAATCAAGTTATTGAAGACATCAGGAAGAGGAAGGGGCTGCCGGCCGAGCCGCATAAGGCCCAGGACTTCATGGAATAAACGGGGACTCCAGATTTAGACATTCAGGATGCGTCGCAGTACCCAGATGATTACTCCCCCGAGAAAGATTAGGCCGAAGGCTATCATCACTACTATCGCATAAGTTAGAACCGTTCCCAGCAGCTTCAGGTTAAGGTAGCTCTCTGCTTTCAGTTCTTTGTCTATCGTAGACAATCTGTCTTCTCCGCGTACCATCGATCCTCCAACCACCAATAGAAGTTGTTGGTGCGTTCCTGAGGCTTTAACCCTTTGGTCTTGAATTAGGTGATTTTCAACCTGGCGAAATCTTGCTTTTGCTTGTTTCCAGTCAGAGGCGTCGGTTGAAGAGTTGTCTGATGATCATCCGATAAGCTATAAGCAAGCTTGAGGCCTACTCATGCTCTTCCCACGTGTGAGTGAGGAGCAGCCCTGATGAGAGGTGTCTTCATAGGACTCGGCCTTGGAATATTCTGTGCAAACTTCGGATTTCTTGCCTCCTACACTTTCCTTCCACTATATGCTCTGAAAATTGGAGCAACAATGAGTGAAGTAGGTTTTCTTCTGGCGACCAACGCTGTCGTCTCCACAATAATGGTCATGGCTTTGGGAAGGCTTTCGGATGTGGGAGGCATGAGAAGATTTCTCATCGTTCTAGGTTTTGCCGGATCCGCAGTCGTGTATTGGCTTCTCGGAATAAGCAATATCTACTTTCAACTACTGCTGCTCTGGGGGATCCTAGGGATAACCGATTCTGCCTACAGGCCAACAGCGGTTGCCGTCATAGCCGAGATTACTCCGCAACCACGAGTTGGAAGAAGCATAGGCGTTTTCAATGCCTTCATGGCAGCAGGTATGGCTTCCGGCTGTCTGGTCGGGGGAAAGATCGCGGATCTCTTTGGGCTGCAAGCCGTATTCATCACAGCTTCAATGATGCTCGTTCTGGGAACTGCATCCTCATTGGTGGCTCTCAAGTTCAAGGGGAGTCGCATCTCTGTCGCCACACCCACTGGAGAGGCTGGGGAAAGACCAGGTTTGGGTATGAGCAGGTTGCAATTTCTTGTTACAAGTGGGTTGCTTCTTCTTTGCTTGGATGTCTTCCTTAGAAACTCCGGGTTCAGAGGGGTGACTACGTTTCTTCCAGTATACCTTTCGGGTCTAGGTGCAGAGAATACGCTCACTGGAACCATAATTGCGGTCAATTTTGCCTCTCAAGTCGCATTCATGCCTATGATGGGGTGGCTGTCTGACGCGGCTGGCAGGAAGCGTGTCCTTTCTATAGGCATGCTGACTACTCTCTTCGCAACATTCCTGCTCTCTATGGTTAGAAACCCGTTTGAAGTGATCCCCATTCAGATGGCAGTGGGCTTCTCTTGGGCCGCAATAACAGTATCCAGTAATGCCTTTGCTGCAGACGTTGCCCCCCGCGGAATGCTTGGAGAAATGATGGGACTCGTGTTCACCTCCATGAGTCTTGGTGGCGTGGTCGGGCCAATAGTAGCAGGGGTAATATCCGACTTCGTTGACCTCCGAATCACCTTCCAGATCCTTAGCCTGTTTCCACTTCTTGGTTTCGCACTCTCTATGAAACTTGGAAGGAAATCTGTCAAAGTGAATATGTGATCTCAGGATAACGGGAGATCATCTAGCTCGGTTGACTAGTGCTTGTCTGTATCCTGAATTAGTGCGGGGGAGAGATCTCTATCACGTGTTGCTCCTGTGGCATTCATGAGTTCGTGCTAGGTCTTCTCCCTGACCTGTCGCTTTCTTCTCTTTCTCCTTTGTCTTCATCCAACCAAGCGGCAAACTGACATAGCAGCTAGCGCGAACGTGCTCCTCTATGATCCTTGAGTCTCAGCCACAATATGATGATGACAAACACTGCAATTACGATGATGCTAACATATTTGACATGTATTGTCAAAGATTATTCATCTCAGCGCATGTGATTCACGTACACGCTACATCCTGATGCTATGTCTTCACTTGACAAAGATGTCTTATCATAGCGGTCGCAAAACAAACACTTGGAGTTCATTCATCGAAACGCAAAACAGCAAGACCGTGACTAAGTCTGGCAAAATATCATGAAAAAATCTGGAAGGCACTGCCTGATTGTGTCATTGTTGATGGCAGCGCTTCCCCCAACATTTGTCCACGTCTACCTGCGTAGCGGTGGGAATCCAGCAGTGATGTCGCCGGTTCTGCCGTTTACTCTGACATTGCTGATAGTGTTTCCGTTGGCATCTATGATGGGCACGTTGAATGTGAACCCGTGTTGCTTTGGCTCTCCGGTACTCCAGCCTTTACCCAAGGAGTCTTGGACAGCTTTCACCGCATCTTGAGATGTTGGGGTATTGAGCTTTCCGAGGGGTACGTCTGTGACTGTCTTATCATTGTATTTGATGCTCACCACCCAGATGCTGCCCCTGTCCGTTACATTCCCGACTGTGAATTCCTTCAGTGCATTGCTTACTGTGGTCTTTGCTTGCCCAGTGGTTACCGTGACTGTCACGTTACCCGACCAGTTACCTGGGCGCGGGGGTCGTGACCAATTACCTGGAGGTGGGGGCCATGACCAATTGCCTGGGTGCGGACGGAGAGTCATGTCCTTTGTCCGATTGAACATTGGCCAAGACTTGTCAAAGCACACACCCTCATTAGCGGCTGCACCTGCTGACCCTGTGTTTGCCAGTGCTGTGAACATGATGTTCGTCGCTAGCGCTGAACCGACTATCACCGTGATGGCTATCACCAGTAATACAATCTTACGGTTCACAATCATATTATTCCACTGACTTACATCTGGTAGAAAAGCAGCTATTAAGCAGTTTTTCAGAATTTGACCCGAATCTATACACAATTACTTGCGTTAAACGGAGTCTCAAAAGAACATACTGCCGGCGGGTCCTAGCAAAGTTTAGTTGGGCCAGATACTGACATGTCCGATTGTTCAATGGAAATCGATTACTTCAACCGCTTTGAGCTGGTGAGGGCTCTCGCCGACTCTACCTGAAATTCTTTTCACAACCAAACGGTTTTTCAGAATCGGATCCGATTCTATTCCTAATCTTGCCACGGTGTGAATACGCATTAGTAGCAGAATTGCGGAAAGACATATAACATGACATGGGCTGACTAGGTTTACATTCGTAACAAGTCTGGTCCTTCCTGCAAAGGCTAAGTTCACATGGTCATCATTAGTGAACGCTCATTGAAGTATCTGCTTGGTTGGCTAATTGCAGGTACCAGCGGTGGGGCCACTCGAGCTGAAATAATCAGCGCCCTAAAAGAAGCTCCTCAAAATGCTAACCAATTGGCGAATACGCTTGGGAGGGACTATAGAACGATAAGGCATCACCTGGAAGTTCTGAGGAAGAACGGAATTATCATAAGTGCCGGTGACAAGTACGGCACCACTTATTTCCTTTCTCCACAGATGGAAGAGAACTATGCCTCTTTCGAGGAGATCTTGAAGAGAATCTGGAAAAGAAATAAGAAGGACAAGAATGGATGAGTTCCCGTATGGAGAAGCGTCTAAAACCCTGGATGATCCTCGTCACATTGGCAGTTGTGACATCGCTTGTGGCGTTTTGGGCCATTAGTTATTCACAACCACCTTCACTATCGATGGAACGCAGACCCCACCCTGCCCCTCGTGGGGATATCGAGCTATACTATACATTCAAGACTGTAATTTCGACAGTAAATGCTACTTTGCTATTCTTTCTACTTCTCGCATACGTTGACATATATATGAGAGTAAAGTCAGATTTCACCGTCGGGCTTATGATCTTTTCTATGATATTGCTTCTCTATGCTCTGTCAGAAAACCCAGTTGTTCATTGGATTTTTGGTTATCGCGCATTCGGCCTCGGACCCTTTGCCATGTTGCCTGATCTATTCGCATGTGTTGCCTTGTCCGTGTTGCTATACCT
>CAZVKZ010000075.1:0-6563 GCA_964627775.1 uncultured Candidatus Bathyarchaeia archaeon
GTAGAACGCCGACATGCGTTGACACAAGTCAATGTATCGGTTTGCGCTCCGAGTCTCTGGTCTTCAGTCCTGTGATCCTGTAAACCTCAGAAATATCCAAGTTCCTCTCTACAACATTGGCGACACGATTGATGCTTAGGATCCATTTCCTGCATACGGATCTGGAAGATTGTGTTGGGGGCCTAAGGCCTTTCCTTGCGGCGAGGTATCCCAGTAGCGCATTACGAAAAGGAGGCTTATCAAAGATGCCGTGCAGGTACGTCCCGAGGATCAGTCCTGAAGGGTCCACGGCTCCGTCCAATGCATCTCTTAGACCGCCGCGGGCAACGAATTTGAACGCAGGTCTCGCACCTGGCCCAAGCATTGAACTACCCATGTGTATTTCATAACCATCGACAGCTAGACCCTTAATCTGGTTAAGGATTGGGCCCCCGCCTACTGCGACCGCAGAGACATTCCCGGTAGTTTTTGCATATCTGTCGAATTCAGTGGAGACATCCAGTAGCCCTATGCCGTTCAGGATGGCGGATGAACCACTATCGATACCTTTCTTGTCGATCAATTTTTTTCCTAACATCTGATACCCGCCGCAAATACCAATCACGGGGATTCTCAGACTCGCGATCCTACTTATTCCGTGCGTAAAGCCCCTGCGTACCAGCCACTTGAGGTCGCTCATTGTGTTCTTTGTTCCTGGGATGATCAGCGCATCCGGAGTTCCCAGCTCGTCACTGGAGGAAACGTACCTTAGCCGTACGTCTTCAATCGCACAAAGAGGATCGAAATCTGTGAAATTTGATATATGTGGCAGTCTTACTATGGCGACATCGAATCTACTTCGACTGGAAGATTGATGACTTTCCAGAGATAGTGAGTCTTCCTGTGGAAGAGAAAGATCCTTGATGTATGGTATTACGCCTAGGACTTCTTTCCCAGTTACTTTCTGGACTATTTTGATTCCTTCCGCGAGAAGTGTAGGGTCTCCCCTAAGTTTGTTGATAATAAATCCCTTTACAAGTTCCCGTCCGTTCTCTTTCAGTAGGTTGATCGTTCCAACAAGGCTAGCAAAGACGCCCCCGCGATCTATGTCTGCGACAAGGATCACTGGAGCGTGAGCCATCTTTGCAACGCGGATGTTCGCAATATCATGACGGAGGTTGATCTCAGCTGGGCTTCCAGCTCCTTCAATGACTATTACTTCGTAGTCTGAAGATAGGCGGCCATATGATTCACTCACAATCTCGAACCCTTCTTTAGCAGCAAATTTGGTCATATAATCTCTGTAGCTAAGATCAAACTTTGGCCTCCCATGAACGATGACTTGACACATCTTGGAGTTTTTTGGCTTGAGCAAAATCGGATTCATATCGACCGTAGCTTCAATCCCGGCCGCCAAGGCTTGCAGTGCCTGGGCTCGGGAGATCTCTAATCCTTCTTTTGTAACCGCGGAGTTCAGTGACATGTTTTGAGCTTTGAAAGGTGAAACCCTGTAACCTAATCTCGAGAAAAGCCTACAAAACGCAGTCACGAGAAGGGTCTTGCCACTGTGAGAGGTAGTTCCCTGAACCATCAAGCTCCTGCACGTTCGCAAACGCATTCATTTCCTTGAGTAGGTTCCGTCAGATGGCATCCTTGGGAAACTTTTAGGAGTGAACATTGACTTATACTCACCTACGAAATGGTTTCAGGAGAAGACGTGTTGAGCCTGATAGACAAACGAATCGTCATCCTGGCTGAAGATGGTTAAGAAGACCTAGAGTTGTGGTATCCTAAGATTCGACTCAAGGAGGAAAATGCTGAGGTAATCATAGCTGCCAAGAACAAACAGAAAGCCTCAAGCAAACACGGGTACGAGGTCGAAGTCGATTGCGATATCTCCACCATAAACCCTGACCTCTTTGATGGAGTGATAATCCCTGGTGGTGTCCAAGCTCCGGACAGGCTCAGAAGACACAAGGAGATACTTCACTTTTTCAGGAGGATGAGTGAAAAAGACAAACTAGTTGCTGCGATTTGTCACGGGGCATGGGTTTTGATATCAGCAGGCATAACGAAAGGAAGGCGCATGACATGTTTCTTCTCAATCAAGGATGATCTGGTTAATGCAGGCGCAAAATATGTCGATGAACCTGTCGTAGTCGATGGACGACTGATAACATCTAGGCAACCTGGAGATCTCCCAGAATTCTGTAAGGCGATAATCAGGCTTCTGCAGAGCTAGTTCTAGCCTGCAAGGCGCCTCTCTTTATTGTCAGATTCTGTCCAAAAGACGAAATCATGGATGAGCCAGCCACGTTCAGTAAGAATACACCTTGTAGCCTTGGTTGTGCTGATGGCACGACACCTATTGGAAGAAAGTCTCTAGTTTGGTTGCCCCGATGAGCTCAGCAAAGCTAAGTCCGAGGGCATCCAAAACTTGCTCAAAGGTCGAGTCTATATACTCCACATATTTCGTGACATCAATTTCGTTTAGACTCGCTAGCTGGATCGGTTTGACACTCGGTTCCCCGATAACTTTGACAAATGATATCAAGTCCCCTGTCTTTATGTCCAAGCCGTTTCTGACAAGTAGCTGTGCTGCTTTGACGTGTTGAGGGGTCGTCTTGACGTAGGATTTAGGTGGCTTCCCCATCATCACATTGAAGGCGAGGTCTTCTAGTGAGTATTCTCTATTTTTGAGTTTGATGTAGCAGGTCTTCACAATTTTTTTGATAGTGGTCTTTGCTTGCTCAAAGTCCTCTTCGGACTTTACCTCGCTTAGAGTTTGAATCATCTCATAAAAGGCTTTTTTCAGGAAATTTGGGATGTGGCGTTTTTTTCCAGTCAGCCCTTTGACGTCTACGTTCCCGTCAGGATATACTCCGAAGTAATTCTTCTTGCGAAGACTTAGCGCAACATAACGATAGTTCTTGTCTACCTCGAGTTCGAGTCCGACCTTCATCCTAGACCATTCAATAAGCTTCTCAAGGAGTTGAGGTTTGGAACTCTCAAGAAATATGGAATCAGTATCACCATAGAATACTTCTATCCCCAGTTCTTGCGCTTTCTCAATTGTATTAGCTATCACGAACCTACCTATGGCTGCTGTCGCCTCAGCCAGAGGCGGACAATAAAGAGAAAAGTTCTCAGAGCCGAAAACTCCGTAGCTCGCATTGAGGATGACCTTGAGTGCGTCTGATACTACTCGATACCAGGCCCTTTGCGAATCTGGCAGGCCTTTGTCTTTGCATTTTGGCTTGTACCATTTGACCCTCAGATCCCTCAGCGAACCTATCATAACGCTTTCCAGAGCTACCATTCTCTTGCAGACCCAGTGTGGTGTCCCAGGCACGTTGTTTGAGCGGCACTCTTGGTCTGTGTGGTCGCAATTCACTGTTTCGTAGCCGAGATTCCAGCTCTTTATTATAGAGGGGTACAGTGAGGCGAAATCGAGAACTGATATGTTGAAGTGAACTCCAGGTGTGGGGTTTACTACTATTGCGCCTTTGTACTTCTTTCCTTTGATGATTGCCTCAGTAGCCGTCCCCCCCTTCTGAGTCAGGATCTCATCTGGCCTTGGGATAAGATAGCCACGCTTGCGGTGCTCTCTGTAAAGCATACTCCTGATCCATGACGAGACACCCTGGCGGGTCACATCCTCTAGGCCAGTGTAGGAGATCCTGGAGAGGACCATAATCAATTTCATTACTAGATCGTTATCATATCTTGTCAGATTGATTGTGATCTCGACGTCCCTGTAGCAGTATGCTGCAAGCGCCGAGTATGTCAGCTGTGAGACATGCCCTTCTATGGCTTTCTTTGGCATATCGATAAGTGAGTAGCCTATTTCGTCGAGAGTCTTCTCGCGGTACTTCTGGCCAAAAGCATACACTTGGACTGACTTGTTAAAGAAGAACTTGTAGAGATCTATATGTACGCCAGACTTGAGCGTAGCCGAGTCTCGGCCGACCTCGATGGGTATCATCTCTCTAGGAAAACCAAGTTTCTGAGCGCGGTTCCAGACATACCTGAGGTCAAAATCATCTCCGTTGAACGTTATCACGAAGGGGTAATCGGCAAGTAAGGCAAAGACTGCACGGATGAGATCCTCCTCACGGTCGTAGAACTCTAAGGTTGCAGAAGGAGGTATCTCCTCGTTGCCTTCATCGACACCTTGCCTTCTGAGAAGCATTATCCTCTGTGTGCCGTCCGATGCGATTGCACCAGCACAGATTATCGGGTCTTCAGCTGTCTGCGGGTCAGGCATTCTCGTTGCGACTGACGAATATACCTCTATATCAAATGCGAGTCGTTTGATCTCGGGCACTGGGCATTCAAGTAGTCTTATCCATTCCCGCGCGAGAACCTGACAATCTTCAGACTCAGCTCTTAGGATCCCTGCAAGACCTGCGGATACATCCTTTGAAGGCTGATATTCGACCTTGATAAGATGCCCATCCTTGATCAGGTACGGCATTCCAGGCTCCAGGTTTCTGTCGTAGATGTAGTTCTCCACATACCTTATGTCAGCCTCCCAAGCTCTCACGATCTCCCTTATGGTTCCTGTTGGTCTGCCTCCTATTGACAGTGGATCTTTTGCCACAATCACGGACATCGAGACGTTTCGATCCCTGAGGGCGTCATACTTTGTTACCGTATCGAAATGGTCGAGACCAGGATGAGCCGTGAGCAGTTGGTTTTCTTTCAAGGCATCAACTGAGAGGTCTGACAGGCAATATGGCTTGTGACCAGTATCGTCATACCACTGTACGATCTTCTGAGTTGAAGTATCGTAGAGTTTGAGGTAGGCAGATGACTTACCCCCATCATAGCAAGAGGCCACCAGATACAATTCCCCGGCAGCCTGAGAGGTAAACGGAGCCTCTGAGGATGATTTCTCAATGTCCTTCAGGACTTTTCGCGGCTTTGTAAGGTAGTCTTCGAGGATCATTTCCACGGTCGAACTCTGCCCGGATTGATCTATCGCGCGTACGAACGTGGTCTGGGTACTATGAACTTCCCCTGATCCTGCAGACGATTCGTTGTGGGGTAGCCTCATTGTCAAAACGTGATTCGCCAGACAGTGTTTTTCAAGTGATCGACACGTCCAAGATGCTATAAAAGCTTGCATTAGAACAGTAGACAGGGAGAAGATTGCTTCAAGATTCGATTGCACTCGCGGTTGAGGCTCTTAGTTGGATGGAACTGGAAGGCTTGAGCGAGAGGCAAGCATTGGTTCGCGTCTCCAAACAGCTTCAGTTGCATGACGAGAGTTCCTTGAGACTTGCATTCAGCCTGATTACCGAAACAGTCAGGAGGCTCAACCTGATAGACTTCATTGCAGTATGGGCTCTCTCCCCTAGAAAACTGGGTGAGTGGAGTCTAGGTGTAAAGAATTTTCTTCGGCTCTACGTATATTGGACTCATTTTCGAAAAACGACATTCAAGGAAACACTCAGCTTTCTCAACTGTGGTCGCAAGGTTCTAGGTCGAAGCGAACTGTTCCCAGTTGAAGAGGTTTTTGGAAAGATCCTAGGTTGTGATTATAGGCAGCTAGTAATCAGCAAGTCTGAGCATGAGAAGGTAGGTCTTGAGACCTACCATGAAGAATGGTTTGTGAAGTATTGCTATAAACTCTTAGGAAGAGACGATGCTCTTAGGCTCCTGAGTCAAAACATCGAGACTCCACCGACATATCTCAGGATTAACAAGCTCAAAGGGTGTTCGGATGAAGCGTTGAGAGAACTTGAAGGCGAAGGAGTATGGTTGAGAAAGGTTGATGGTATGGAAGATCTTTGGAGAGTCGAAAAAACAGTAAGACCACTTGTCAAGCTTAAAAGTTATCGTCTTGGCATCTTCCAAATTCAAGATCTCTCAAGCCAAGCCGCCTGTATTGCGGCCAATCCGAATCCCGGCGACTCCGTCCTGGACATCTGCGCAGCGCCGGGCATAAAGACCTGCTCCCTAGCCCAGATGATGAACAATAGAGGCGCTGTAGTCTCGATAGAAATCTCGAAGACAAGGATGGAGATTTGGAAGAGTGAGATCAGGCGCATGGGTGTGGAGTTGGCCCAGCCTTTGATTTCTGACGCACGACAAAGGCTGCCTGTAACTCTTGAGGCTGATGTTGTGCTTCTCGATCCTCCTTGCAGTAGCACGGGGATCTTTGCCAAGTCACCGTCGATGAAATGGAGAATCAAGCCTGAGTCCATTAAGAAGCTCTCATTAACGCAGTCTCAGATGCTTGAGGCTTCATCCCACTGTGTCAAGAGAGGCGGAGTCCTAGTGTACTCAACATGTAGCCTACTTGTCGAGGAGAACGAATTGGTAGTTGAGAGATTTCTCAAGATACATCCAGATTTCAAAAGTGCACACATATCATCTAGGTTAGGATCTGGGGCGCTCAGAGGTTTGGACGGGGCGAGACGCTTCTATCCACATAGAGATCAATGCAATGGCTTTTTCCTTGCCAAGATGGAACGGTTAGGCTGAGAAGTGATTCCGGATCTCTTGTTAAGGGAAGTTGCTGACTCTTCCCTCATAATGTTTATCAGGCTCGCATCCGTGGAGATTCCCAAAATCAT
>CAZVKZ010000076.1:0-6533 GCA_964627775.1 uncultured Candidatus Bathyarchaeia archaeon
GTGTCTATTCCTATTGTCCCATGCTTGGCGTCGCCACACCCAACATCTAAAGTGATGTCGCAAGAAGTGTTAGCATTCAAATGTTGTCTCTTCGCAGGGATAGGCATTCTCAGCCAAATAAAGCCTGCTCATCAAGAAGAGATGCCTGCTGGGAATGTGATACATGATTCTTCTGAGACAACATCCAAGATCTTGAAATTGCGCACAAAGATTAAGTATCTGTTCCCAATCACGGTGGCTAAGCCGTGGTGGCTCGTAGTGGCAAGGGAGATGTTCATTCTATCCATAGCCGCAATCACAGTCACTGGAGTCTTAGGAGCTCTTCTCTACAAATACGGCACAAATATCTTGGGCACAATAACCTTCGAGAGCCTGAAAGAGATCAAATTTACAACTCGGTCGATCTTCTACCTTGGGATTTTAGCTCTTGGCCTTGCGATGGCAGCATACGCAGGTTATGCTCTCAGTGATGATCTTTTCATCATGCGATACCTTTTCACACCAGCGATCTTCTTCGGGCTTGTTATGCTTTTCATCTCACGTTTCCTGATAGGGATCCCGCTCTCGGTAACTGGTGTCGGCAAGCTTACCGCGATTCTGACTGCGTTAACAGTTGTTTGTACAGCCATCGCCAGTAACCTATTCTTCAAGGAGAGTTACTCTTTGAGAATGGTAGCTGGCATAGCGCTGGGTGTGATCGCTGTCCTGCTCATCGGTGAAGTCTGACGTATTCTGGGTTGCCCTGGATGGGACATCTTTACATCAAGAACAATCTGTACACTTCCATCAATTTGGGTCTGCTGGAGCAGTCCAAGGCTTCAGTCTGTGTACATTGAAGACACTTTGCGGTACAATCTCTCAGTTTCCGACGCAACCCTTCTCCAGTCGTGTCTAAGTGCTACCTCTCTTGCTCTTTTCCCGAAATCTTTTCTCAGTTCGTCATTCTCGATGATTCTGCGTAGTGCCTCTGCAAGGGCAGTGGGATCGTTTGGTGGCACAAGAATCCCATTCTCGTGATCAGTCAGGATTCCTGGGATTCCACCTATCCTTGAGCCTATCGCTGGGATGCCAGACGCGTTGGCTTCAAGAATGGTCAAGCCAAACCCTTCATCTCTGTTCTTGCTTGGGAGGACGAGCACGTCAGAGGCGGCATAATATTTTGGTAGGGTGCTGTCAGGCACATCCCCCACAAAGATGACATCGCCTCCCAAGCCTAGCCTTCTCGCAAGAGCCTCATATTCTGGCCTCAGCTCTCCCCCACCAACAACAAGCAGTTTGACATCGCTTCTTTCGAGAATCCTAAATGCTTTCAGAAGATCGTCGAGTCCCTTGTAGCGGTGCCACCTGGTAAGTGAACCAACAAAAAGAACGGTAATGCATCTCCCAAGTTTCAGCTCTCCTCTAAGATCCTCTGCAGGGATGCCGGGCTTGAACCTTTCGCAGTCGACACCATTCGATATGATCTCGACCTTCCGTCTATGTCTTTGCAGGATCTTGGAACCGTCAGTATATGCGTTTGAGGTGGCGATAATGGCATTGTAATTGTCCAAGTAGAGCTTTGAGAAAAGATCATCATGCATCCTGACAAAGGCCTCAGCAAGTCTCGTCACCTGGGGCAGGTCATTATGCCATGTCAGGACTGCTGGTATCTTCTTGATTTGTGAGGCGAGAACCGCAAGGGCTGCATTGTATGGACTGGGAAAATTGGCGTGAATCACATCTGCATCAACAGCAACTATGCGGTAAAGCATGGCAGGGACTATTGGGACACCATAGAAGGTTCCAATGGATCTCAGGCGTCTAACAGCAACTCCGCCTTGTGCGTATTCTCCTGGCTTCACAGGGGGATGGGCTGCGGTGACTTTGACCTCGTGGCCGAGCTTGGTGAGGTTCTGGGCTAAGCTCCTTACGTAGGTTTCAATCCCGCCCCTGTGGGGAGGATAGAAGTTGTTGATGATGTGAATCCTCATTTGTGTCCCGGTGCCTTTCCGGTGATATCAGGTCAGTTCTTCTTGCCGCGGGTTGGAGTGTGACTTGCTCTCACCCTTGAATGGGTGTGGGCTTCTGGGATCACAGGCTACTATTTCTCTTGCCTGTTCATCCCCAGTGTAGGGTGAGTCAACTGCACCCCATCGGGTCAAGGGCGCTGCCAAGAAACGAGACCCGATGTTTACCGCTCCGTTGAAGTCAGCATTGTACCAGAGTTCGCAGTTCCAACAGTGGAAGAGGCTTTGCCCAATCCTTTCAACTGCTTTTGGATTTGTTTTTGTGTTCCTTGCCCCACATCTATGACACGTCATACTTGACCAGTATTCCTTGGGAGCCTCTACAGGAATTCCACTTTCCGCACACTCTTCCGTAGTGTACCGTATGATTCTACCATAGCTCCACCTTGCCAGCTTCTTACGCAGTGATGGCTTACCATTTCCTCTGTAGTTGTCGTATTTGATCCCCTTCGGGTAGCCGATGGCTACAAGGCAACCGCTTGACGTGATGGCAAGCTCTTTTGCTGTTAGCCTATCGAGATATTCTGCCACATGCTTCTGTTTGTGTCTGAGACGCTGCAAAGCCTCCCATTTCTTGCGTTTCTGGAGTTCTACTTTTCTCTTCTCTATGCGGTTCAACCTGTCTCTCTTCAACCCATCACGGACGATTGCGAAGTCTGCTGATCTTAAAGGCTGGTCTGGTCTCAGCATCACGGATGCTGCTGACCGCCTCACTCCAAGGTCGACTCCACGAACCGCATTGACGGGCTGATCTGGAACCTCGTACTCAACCTTCACGTGAACAAAGAATTTCTCATCCTTCTTCACGATTTGGAAGCTCTTGATCCCGCCTTTCTGTAAGAGGTCGAGGTGATATTTTACAGGGTTTAATGGGATAGTGACCTTAACACCTTTCTTGAGTGTGGATGCTCTGGCTACGTATGGGCATAGCTTAACCTTTGATCTCTCTATGGAGCCTATTCTGTAGTCAAACCATATTGGAACCTTTCTATTCATGCCTTTGGAGAATGGTTTCTGAGGTTTACGTTTGAGCAGTTTCTTTCTCCATTCTCCTTTAGCCCTCTTTAACTCACAATTCCAGTCTTTGAGTTGTTCTCGATAGCTTCGCCACATCCAGCTTGCAGTGTCGAAGCAACATTGAACCATGGCTGACGGAAGTTTACATTCCTCCTTGACCTGTCCACAGAACGTATCCCTGTCACTGTATGAGCCTTTCAGGCTATGTTCTTCAAATAGCTTTGACAAGAACCATACACCATAAGTTGTCTTGGCTGTTAACCTGTTGAGGATGAAGAGCTTCCTCTTAGTTATTGCATGATGCACTGGAATCTTCACTGTCTTGACCACAATCACTTTGATCCCTTCTGAGCCTCAATGTAGTGTTCTGCAGCCTTCGAGTTCACGTTGCCTGCTGTTGAGACAAAGTAGCTGCGAGTCCAAAGGGTGGGCATCTTGAGGAGTTCTGGAAACTCCTTTCGTAGCAGCCTTGAGCTGTACCCTTTGATCTCTCCAATGATGCGATTTGGAGATAGTAGTGGTGTACCTTGAATGAATAGGTGAACGTGATCAGGAGCAATTGACAACTTCACTATTCTGCATCCTAACTGTGCTGCTTTCTCGTGAATCAAATCTTCCAACCTTTGTGCAACTCTATTGATGAGGACTTTCCGCCTGTACTTTGGACACCAGACAAAGTGGTAATTCATAAAACGTACTGTCGTCTCTGTGTTTTGATAGCCGTGCGGCATGTGTTTTGTTGATGAGAATACGGTATATAAAATTGCGGAATCGACCCACCTGAAGGTGGGTACGCAATTCATCCCACCCATTAATGGGTGTGGGGTTTCTTGCTCGATTCCTCGCTAAAGCTTGTTGTTGCCGGAAAATTATGTGTTTGTGTGCTTCATGGCAACACTTTTATACCTGAACATGCACTACTTGAGACTGGCCGGAATCGGCTGCAAACACCACAAGAAAGGAGTGATAGACGATGGAAATGTTCTGTCTGAAATGCAGGCGCAAAGTCACTGTGGAAGATAGCATGGTGGGGGAGACCTCAGTGAACGGCAGGCGAATGCTGCGGGCCTCATGTCCTGAATGCAACAGTAACCTAGCTAAGTTCGTCAAGGCAACCGTCCCAACCTGAAGACTGACATGAGTTGACAAAATATGCTCGCCAGCCAGATTTCTACAAATGTATCCAAACTCGCAAAGGTAGACTACGGAGTAAGCGTTGAGAATGTTGTAGCCTCAGGAAGGCTCGAACAGCATCTAGACCTGGAACTAATATATGGGTCCCTTCCAGGCGCAAGATACAACCCCCAGCGATTTCCAGGGCTCTTCTTCAACATGAAGAAGCCCAAGAGCCTCCTAGTTCTTTTCAACTCTGGCAAGATGATATCGATGGGGACACGGTCTATCCGACAGGCTAAGACCGCAATAATCAACGCAGTCAAAGAGCTTCGATCGATGGGTATGATAATCTTGGGCAACCCAAAGATCGAAATACAGAACATGGTGGCCTGTGCAGACCTCAAGACCAGAATCGATCTAGAGGACATGGCTTCAAATCTCAGAAGGACAATCTACGAGCCAGAGAATTTCCCGGGGCTCATCTATATTATGGATGAACCCAAAGTTACACTTCTAGTCTTCACAAATGGAAAGGTTGTCTGCGCAGGCGCGAAGACTGAGGATGACATCCACAAGGCCGTAGCGAAAATCCACAAGACCTTGGAGCTCAAAGGCCTAACCGAATATCCAGAGCACAAACCAGCTACTGTAAGCGAGGCAAGCTCAGAAGAGGAAACGGTCTTCTCTGGCAGGCAGGTGCCTGAGGAGGTCACCTGCCTCGCCACAACCTCTTCCTAGTCTTTAGGGTGCAAAGGCTCGGAATAACCCCCAATTTTTTCTTTGAATCGTAAAGGAGAGGTCAGAGCATCCTGAGTCTTTTCAGTATTTTGCGTGTGTGAGGTGCCAGCTCAGAGTTTTTCGAGAGTTCCTCCCTCAAAACACCCATGTCACTGGGAACGTCCACATCGTACAGGGTGCTTGTCTTAAGTAGCTGGATTGACATCTTGCGGGCTTTTTTCTCCAGCATTGAGAGCGAGATATCGAGCTCATCTTTTTTCTGAAATACGCCAGCAAAGTCGAAGGGCATCTCTCTCCGCAAGCCAATCAAGTAGACTCCACCATCGGCTCCGGGGCCAGCGACAACCACTCTTCCATCGGGATTTTGAGGTTTGCTCAGCAACGTAAACGCCTCATCGAGGTGCAACTCACTGATTGTTGGCGAGTCGCCTCCGATAATCACGGCCACTTGATAGCCCGATGCAAACACCTTGCTGAAGGCACTATTCATTCTCAGATCAAACGTCGATCCCTCTTGGAGGTCAAACTTTACAACCTTCACAGGCTCCCGCAGATTCCTTATGACCGCCAAGATCTTATCCAATCCCTCTTTAGGAAAATATGAAATCACCAGATCTATGTTGTTTCTCGCGGCATATCGGCCCACAGTCTCAAGGATGTCGCTTAGAAACGCCTCATAGATCTCTGCGGCTTCTTCAGCGCCCATCAACCCGCGTTCAATCAGTCTGGTCTTAACCTGATTTGGGATTGGAGATTTCGTGAACAGTATCACACACTTTGTAGATTTCGCATGATCTCCTTTCTCAGCGGTGGCCGCTCTCGGGTGCAAATTTTGGTCCTCCTCTTCTAAGGAGGTCCAGATTCTTAGGTTCTTTGGGCGAACCAAGAGTGAAGATCCATGAATAAACATAGTGAACTATCATTGAGTCTTTCTGTTCCCTGAAAAGGAAATACGAGATATATGTGACTGGCCTCAAATGTGGAGTTAAAATAGCGAAACCTATGTAAATAGATGAAATGGACAGGTGTCTACCGACTTCTTGAAAGAACCTAGGATCTGCTTAGTGGTTCCCGCCCTCAATGAGGCCAATGCCATAGGAAAGGTTCTCGGTGAGGTATCAGGTGAAGTGGTAGACATGGTAATAGTTGTGGACAATGGAAGCACTGATGACACGTCCAGCATCGCTCTATCTTACGGTGCAGAAGTCCTATTCGAACCCAAGAGAGGCTACGGTAATGCATGCCTGGCAGCAACAAGGTTCCTTGAGAAGATCAAGCCGGAGATAGTGGTTTTCATGGATGGCGACTACAGCAGCTACCCAAGAGAGATCGATAAGATTGTGAAGCCTATACTGAAGAACAATTATGACCTTGTTATCGGACGTCGAACTCAATCAAAGATGGATAGGGGTGCGATGCCGTTTCACGCGAGGCTGGGTAACAGGATTGCCGTAATACTTCTTAGACTCCTCCAAGGTTACTCTTTTTCAGATCTCGGTCCCTTCAGGGCGATAACCTGGAAGAACCTTCAGAGGCTTGACATGAAATCTCAGACATTCGGGTGGACTGTTGAGATGATGATAAAGGCAGCAAGACTTAACCTGCGAATATTGGAGGTTGATGTGAGCTACCGGCGACGGATCGGGAAATCGAAGA
>CAZVKZ010000077.1:0-6465 GCA_964627775.1 uncultured Candidatus Bathyarchaeia archaeon
CCTTCAGGAAGATTCTCCGTCCGTGGTCATTCAGGTAGCATCCCTTCAGCTCCTCATGAAAATGCTCAGGCTTCATTATGCGATTGTTTATCAAATTGAAGATGACCTTGTCAACTATCACCGGTTTGAAGACCTCACTAAGATCCAAAGCAAGAGAGTACCTTCTCTCCCCGGGTTCATGTAGAAAGCTGACGGTGGGACTCATCTGGGTGTGGTATATCTCGCTGAGAACGGTCCCGTATAGGAGAGAATTGCCGAAGGATATTAGGCAGTTGACCATGTTCTCAGGCGGGTTCCGGGAACGCTCCTTGAACTCGAAGCCCGGACGGAGGACTGATTCGAAGCTTGAGTAATAGTGCTCTCTCGATCGACCTTCGCAGCCCATAAGCTCACTGATCGTGCTAGCGCTCTCCATGAGATGCCTTTCACGCTCAACGCCCTCTATCTGCCGGGTAACATCGCGGCTTTGCCTCTGATAGTATCGAAGGTTCGTGAGAAGGTTATCGCATGCAGTGAGCGCTATTTCCTTCGCGATCTTCATCCTCTTATCTGGGCTTAGGTAGTGTTCTGCTTGGCGGACAAGCAGGAACCCGGACAACAGGCGCTCCCGAGGATAGTATGAGCCCGAGTAGTACCCGTAGTAGTTGAAGACATGCATCGGTATGCCATGTTGTGAAAGGAACACAAGTAACTTCGTGTTGACATCGACCTCGCCGAACACAAACAGTGATTGGACATCGTTGACGGGTATTGCTTTCTTCTCCCCATCACTACTCTCAATGTAGATCGTGTTCTCCTGACGCCTAAGCCTGCCTCCTCTCAGGATGTAGTAGTCCCTCATTCAGATCCCCAGCAAAGCTCGGCATAACTACATCTTCGACAGTACCCGGTCTTCACGGGTTTCGGAGGATTCTCGTGCCTTAGAATCTCATCGATGTCTCTCAGCACAGACTCCACCTGCCTAATACGCTCATCCGTCAACTCAACGGTGACAGTTCTTCTGAGAAGCGGGTAATGCAGACTCCCCCGTCCCTCCACTTCCGCATACCGCTTCAAGTAGTACAGGTAGTAGAGGAGCTGGAACAAGTGAGCGTCCTCTGCCTTTCTTGAACGCTTAACCTCATGAATCTCACAGCCAGAGGCAAGAAAATCGATCTTGATCCTGCCAACCTGAACCTCCTTAAGCCTACGCGCATAGCCCCGCTCATGAAGAAGCTTCCCCAACAGCACTAGGTCAGAGGTTTCCTCCATCTCAAGGCCACGCGAAAAGAACCAAAGCTTACGCCTGCAAACGAAATAGTAGTTCACCTGAGTACCCGTGAAGTTCAGAGCTTCTTTCACATTTCGGATATCTAGCACTGAATATGCTCCCCCTGCATGAGCTGAAGCGGCTCATCTTAGCTTCAATAAATGTGCGCTTCCGTTTGCCTTTCTCTTTTTGGCTGACTTACGGCTACAAAACCGGTGTCCTCGTTATAGAATACCCCGATTTCGCTGCGAGGTATGTGGTAGAACCCCTTGCTTTGGCCTAATCCCGAAGTTTCCCATGCGGACAAGTTGATAACGTAATTGTAGAAATCTCCCCTTATTTTCAAAAATTCTTCTTTCCTCTCAAAGCTGTCTATTTCTGACTCAAGAATTCTGACATATGTGTCCCAAGTTCGGGACGCCTCTTCATCTATCTCGACATAGACGCTGAAGTTAGGTTGATCGTCGATGAGCTTGAATTCTTCCAGACTTTCGTAGCTTAACTCGCCCAGCGCTCTTAATAGGTCTCGGCTTTTCAGATCGCTTGACCCCTTCTGGACCGCAGAGTAGTATTCTTGGGCCAAGTGAAACGGATCAAGCGCATGCGAAGTACGCAAGACGTCCCTCGATTTATTGATTAGAAAGTTACCGTAGATGCGATTGCTATAGTGAGTTTGAGACCTACTATCTACTACTGAATAAACATAGACTTTTGACTCTCTCGATTCTCGCAGGCCATTCCTGTTACATCGGCCAGCAACCTGTATGATGGAATCTACCGGACCTAGGTCTCTTATCACCATGTCGAAATCTAGGTCAACGCCCGCTTCAACCACCTGAGTTGAAACCAGAACCAAGGGCTCCCCGTTATCTAGAGCCTTCGCAATTTTCCCGATCCTCTCCTTACGCTGGGCTGGTACGATGTTTGCTGACAAGTAGTACTTCTTCATCGACGTTTTTGACTCGTTGAAGACTTCGGTTGCTGACTTTATGGTATTCATCACAACTAGGATGCTCTTGTCTTGGGATGCTTGAAGTAGTTGATTGACTTCTTTGATGAATTCCTCTAGAGCCACATCTCTGCTCATCACGCTTCTAACAGTCACTCTAGGAGTCCATACGTCGCTGGGTAAGCCATCTGCCAGTTCGATCACTTCGCATTTGGAGAAGATAAGGGGCTGTGTCGCTGTCATCAGAACTATGTACATTCTCAGTTTGTCTGCCATAAACCTCAAGGTCTCTCTAACTAGAGCCCAGTACTCGTGCGGTATCGTTTGAACTTCATCGAGTACTACAATACTTCCTACTAAGTTGTGGAACTTTCTAAGTTGAGACGACTTTGATCCAACTACCGCATAGAAGAACTGGATGAAACTCGTCACTATGACTTCAGCGTTCCAGCCTTCTATTAACAACTCTGAATCCAAAGTACTGAACGTTTCCCTAGACAAGTCGGAAGTCTGATATTGCATCTCAGCGAGATGGTGATGGAGTAGCAGAACATTGCTTTGTGTGAGACCTACTCCCAGCGCCTCGGCAATTCTCTCGAAGTTCTGGTCTAGGATGCTAAGGTATGGTGCAACGTAAATTATCCTTGGAGAAAATCCATTCCGAGCAAGTCTTTCCCTGAGCTTCAACGCAAAATGAAGACCAGCTAACGTTTTTCCATATCCTGTGGGCGCCGTTAGCGAGTAAATCCGCTGATTTAATGGGACCTGTGTGGCTTTCTCTGAAAGCGTTCTGAATAGTTCATCACGTCCATGAGCCACGGTCTGATTAGCGTTCTTGCGTAGCCTGCTTTCGTTGGATAACTGAGTAACATACGCCTCAACCTTACTCGAAGCTATTTCTCGCTTTTCGGGGAACGAGAGGTCCGCCGCATCCATTCGGTCCGCATCAATCAACACGGAGAATAGAAGGTTCATTAGAAAGAATGGCGTCAGGTTCTTGCCAAAGAGCTTCGCTGTTTCACGGTTCATAACAGCTTGCGCTCTAAGACGACTCATAATTTCAGATTCTAGTTGTGAGCTGAACTCCGAGAATCTTGAAAGGCCAGCCTCTTGCAATATCAAATCAAGCTCATCTCTCCTTTCAATCGCCGAAATCTGCTCGGCAATGGTATCGCGCCGATCGAGGTTCTTGGATGCGGCTATTGTCGGGGTCTCTAGAGCACCATGGTGACTCTGAATGGCGAGCGACACATACAATGGAATCAAGCCGCCGTACTCGGAATCCGAGAACAGGTTTCTGGAAGCGAAGTACCCGTAAAGTGCTGAAAGCATACTATGCGCTTTCAGCATTGAGTCTCTTGGTTTGATCCTCTTAGGAGGAAGGTGGTCTTGGAAATATCTTGTTGCTTTTCCGACGTCATGAGCTACCCCCATGACATATGCTACGTTTCGCAGTGTGGGCGCGTTGAGTTGAAGGCTCTGGCCACAGTCTTGTGGCAGATCGTCGATTAGCCTTCTAGAGTTCTCCGCTACCCCCAACAGGTGATTCCTAAGTAGCTTCTTTGGGTGGGACCTCAGTTGGAATGAAGACAACATGTAACACCTTCTCTTGCATCGACACCTTTTGAGCTTCAATGTCCAGAACTTTCAGCTCAACGCCTGACGGGCTATAGATCGCATCGTATGTTCCCGCTAAGACACGCTCAGATGTTAAGTGAATGGGAATGTTCTGCTCTACAGCAAAAGTCACGCCCTTCTCCAGATGGATTTTCGGCATTATGCCAAAAAAGGGCACCACTGAGGCAACTGGCGCCGGGTCGGTCGCTTTCATCTCTTCATAATCGTATCGCCCAATGTACTTGAAATTCGCGATCATACTACTTGATCCAAGATAAGGCGTGAATGTGGTCTCATGGTTTATGAGCTTCTTCTCGAGAGCCTCCTTCGTTTCCTCGGAATCATCAAGGTAGATTCGATAGTGTGGATCTCGCAGTAGCTCCATTTTCACCCTTGTGCGGAACTCCACCTTCCTTCTGGATTTGCATACTTCTTTTCGTGGCGGTTTGATGAATGCACCAAATCTCGGCCATATTTCCTTCGTGTCTGTGTAGGTTGCTGAGAACGGGATCTTCCTTACTGGACTTTGTATTCCGATGGCTATTCTTGAGTTTGCAAGTCTCCTAGGGCTTTCTTCGAAATCGAAGCCAAGCATAGCACCGATAAGTCCTTCAGCAGCACTTCTCGGCATGAGAGGAAATGTTAGGGACGTAGTGGTTGTTTCGCTCTTTCTAAAGGACGCAAAAGGCGCCCAAACATCGAACACCAGCAGGTCTTCGGTCATGATGCCTCAGTTCTTTCAACCCGTTGCCGGCGCCATCCATCGAGCAGGTCAACCACGTTAACTCTTGTTTCTGTCGCCCAAGCCTGAGTTAGCTCGCCAAACGATCCAAGAGTGGCGTCCCGCTTACAACGCAGGTCATTGTCGCTGGCCCAGTCCACTTCCTGCAAATCAGCTCTATTGTCGGTTAGAACCCTGAACAGACCACTCGTGTTGAGGATGATTTGGTAGATATCCTCCAGTTTTTCTTGGTCAATGCTGCTGTCAAGTGTAATTGTCCTGTCCAAATCACCGATGTAGGTGTATGGATTCTTGTACTTAACTCGTAAGAGGAGCCTTGATTGTTGGCCGTACTTCGAAGTCGTTGAGAGGTCGGTTGTTCCAAACCACATAGCTCTCATCATGTCGGAAACGTCTTCTTCCGACAGATTTACCTCCTTAGCTACATGATCGTTCAGGAAGCCATGAAATGTGATAAAAGAGTACCTCAAGATTGATTTCTCGCCAAATGCTCCCGCCTTCGCCTCCTCTCTCGTCGGAACGACTCTAGTCATTCTAAGTGGCATCTCCTCCACTTTGTGTAACGATTGACCTATGGCAAACTGAACCGGGCCTGTCTGTTTGAAGTGTAGGTCTGGGACAGCAAATAGAAGGCCAAAGAGTCTCAGGTCCACGTAATCTCCTAGAAGGCTCTCTCGAAGGGTCTTCTTCTTTTCCTTCTTTCTGCCTTTTGTGTACTCTCCGGCGAGATCGTCAATAGTCTTTATGGCTCCCTTCTCATCAGCCAGTTCTTCCCTCAGGAATATTTCCTTACCCATTTGCTTTTGCAAGTAGTCCCTTACGGTTCGTTTCAATCTGAACTCAGTTACGAGATTCCTGCCAGTCACACGATCTATTCTAGGTCGGTTCTCGTCAGGGTCGCCATTTGGATTGCACATTCTCGCATCGTAACAGAACAGGAATTCAGAACGCATCGCTGTTAGCTTCTCTTGTCTTTTCTCTTTCATCTCCATCACTCTTCTTTCTCATGAACTATGAGATACCCTTGTGACATACCTATGGCGAACACAAGACTGATGAGGTCTTTGGACAAATCTCTTTGGCCCAAATCAAGGTTAGAAACTTCCTGACCACCCAGATAGGCTAGAACGTCATCATAAGCGTGAAAATCATATTCGTGTAGTTTGTTTATGATCTGAGGGAATAGTTGCTTGACTCTCTCTAAGTCCATCTCAAGGCGATTCAGCCGTCCCCAAAAAGGCATGGATTTCCTCGTTTCTCTTTGAACTTCCAACAGAATCCCAGTAGCTATACCTGTTGCACAAACGGCACGAAGAGTCCCATCTCTGAGAAGTCTTGAGTGAGCATCTAAGAAACTCTTGACCCGCCAGATGGAACGAGATTTTTCAGCTTCTCGAACTTCTTGCGAACTCACCAAACGCACCTCCTCTATTCCAGATGGCTCTAGATAACCGACGTATTCTATTAGGCTCAGGCCCTTAAAAGAAGTGTCTGCGATTGTTTTCAAGTCCGCTTCTCTCGCTCCCTCCTGTATTTTGTTGGCAACAGCTTTGTAAAGAAGTGGCTTGTGTAAAGATTCTCCAGTGAATATGTCACCCAGAATAGTCGCCAAGTCCTTATGCCACCCCTCAGAGTTTGGCGCTACGAGAAACTCTCTCAGCAGAGGAAAGCCAAAGCGGACTCCGACTTTTTCGAAGGGATATAGTGAATCGACTTTCCTCTTCACCTCAGCTACGAATCTGAGGCGCTTTGGATAGATTCCCTCCGATCTTGATATCAGTCTCATGTGACCTTGTCTATCCTTAGTATAGAAGAGCGCCGTGAAGGTCAGGTAGGCTTCAGCAGCTTCAAAGCCGCTTTCTAATGCTAAGGTGGTTATGGAGCCCATCGTGTTGCACATGTCCCTCA
>CAZVKZ010000078.1:0-6462 GCA_964627775.1 uncultured Candidatus Bathyarchaeia archaeon
ACTTCGTAGGGCACGTATCTGACCAGGAAACCTATTTTTTGGCTTTCAGTCGACTCGCCATCTTTCCTTCCTCTTTTCCCTACACTGTACACTTGCAAGCACTATGTAATTCATGAAGTGACGGGCCCGGGGGTTTTCACACTCAATTAGGTGCAGATACCTTAGCCACAAAACTTCAGTGAAACAGAAAGCGCGCGGAGAGAGAAGTCTTCAGATTCGTTAGTAAAGACTTTATCATTAAATTCTGGCCTTTTCGCCAAATTGCGCGCGCATAGCACCCACGAGAGAAAAGGTGAACGAATTGTGAACACACCGAATAGAAGATTCCTCTATAAGAGGATGCAGTCAGGTTTTTATAGTACTTCATGCGAAAAGTCATTTGCACTGAAGAAGTTGATTCCTTTTGGGGTGAAGGTTGAATGAAAAATCGTAAATGGAATGGAGCAGCAGTAATGCTGCTAATAACCCTATTGTGCGCGCGCAGCACTGGTTGAAATAAAAAGGAGAAGGGAGAATAATGAAGAGAACGATTGAGAAAACGGTAGTTATATTGCTTGTCACAGTACTCGTTGCACAAATCCTGAGTGTTTTGCCAGCGTTCGCCGTGATCCCACCCTCACCCTACGAAACTGCGCTTTACACATCGACTTATGATGGTGTTGCAAGAATATTCTCAAACGGTTCCAAGCAGACCTTTGGATTTATGTCAGGTCGTTCTCTGGAGATCTTAGGAGATAAACTCTATGTAAATCAAGGTTCTGATTATATCTCGGTTTACACTACAGAGGGAGTACCCATCAGAGATATTGCTATACCAAAGACAAATGTCCCGTATTTTTTGACTTTTGTCGTCTTGCCTGATGAAAGAATAGCTTTGCTAGATAACCAATTCGACAAAGTATACTTCGTAGATTCTTCCGGAGCTTTCATAACAAGCGTAAATATTCTGGATGCTCCTGACGGACATTTACAGAACGTTGACGGAGTTGTCGTTAATAATGAACTTATCCTCTCTGAGGATGGAAATATGCACATTTTGCAGATCGATTTAGCAAGCTATGCGAAAACTATTTTCAAGGATCTAAGTGGATTACCAGAGGCGTGGTTAGGAGCCATAACCTATTCAAACGGCTACTATTATGTGTGCTGCCCTAGCTCTATTTATAGGTTCTCTGAAGAAAGCGGTGCAACCAAAGTCGCCGAAATACCTGATTTTAACATTGTCGGAATAGTCGTAGTAAATGATTATGCTTATGTTTCGGTCAATTTTGGCGGCAAGATTTACAAGGTTGATTTGAAAAGTGGAATAAGTGAGGTATTCACATCAGGCCTAAATTATCCTGAGGATTTAGAGGTTTATAACCTGCTTATGCTACCTCGGGGATTGACCGTCCAGAGCATAGTTGACAGTGCCTCACCGCTCACAGAAGACTGGTCTTACTCAATCACATACCCAGACGAAACCGAAGGAGCCTTCACACTACCAGCTAACGGCGGGATGATTACATTTGATAATGCGACGTTCACAGCTGGCGGCATCTTCACCATAACCGCCACTCCGAAGTACGGCTATGCAACGGACATATCTGCTCAAACTGATGAAGACAGTAGCGCAGAAATCGAGGGTTTACAGGCGATTGTAACCTTGGCTCCGAATGGAGCAGCATGGGTCACTTTTACCAACGCTGAGGAGGCTTTTGCGACTGCACCACTAAGCGTGCCCCCACCAGGCGGGATGACCTACTCAGTTCCACCATTCAAGGTTGTGCCGATTCAAGCTGCGTGGAATCCCGACAAGAATAATGATGGCAAAATTGATCTTGTGGCTGGAAAGCCCACCGCAGTGCTCGTCAACCTCACTGGCGCTTCAAGCGGTGTTACCCTGCGCTTAGCGTTTGCTGGAGCAGCACCCTTGCCTTCACCCATGGACAAAGTCGTTACAGCAGCTGACTTAGCGGCGAACAGTATAGTGTCGTTCTATCCGATATATCTGGACACCATCTCGGCAAGAGATGTGACTATCAGTGTCAGCTACATCGCAGGCACAGGAACCAATATTGACTCTACCACAGTTACTGTAAGAAAAACAAACGACTTGTCCTTGTACTACGGCTACCTGAGCAAATCAGCTCCCACTCAAGCGAACTATAACGCGGAAGTCACCAACAGTATCGCATTCATGAATATGACGTACCCTGTTAAAAACGTAGCAGCCACTACAGCTTACACCAAAGTTACCTCACAATCAAGCATGCTAAAAGACTGCATGGCAATAGCCGACAAAGCATTAGCGAACAATCGTGCTGTAGGAGTCGCTGTCGTGTCATCAACTTACTTCCCCAACTACGGCAAACCAGACGCTGTGGGAGTTAGTTATGGTCCAAACTTTAAAGGTGTGATAGTGGCGGAGAACTACTGGACTGCTGCGTCCCACGAGGTTGGACATACCTTCAACCTCTACTGGACGATTCCTGAGGAATATTATAGTTATCCTCTGTATGGGCAAAGTGCCAGCGGGGTCTCTGCTGCCAGCGGCCAGTGGAGAGCGGGCCAGGATTTCATGGGTTGCGCGCCCTACAAGACACTTGACAAAACTTGGGTAAACAGCGGCATTACATATAATTCGTTATTCAACAGTTTGACGCAGACTTTGAATGATCCGGAAATCGTGATAGTCAGTGGCATATTTCACAAAGACGGCACATTTGAGCTGCCCCTTACCTGGTCTCACTTGGAGCAAGGAACACCCAGTCAGATAGTACCAGGTCACTACGCTTTGAAATTTGTCGACGCTGGAGGCAACCAAATCGGGGCTGAAACCAGCTTCGATGCACAATTCTACGGGTCAATCAGCATGGGAGTTACTGTTGGAAAGAATCGACCAACTACTGAAGGCGGAACAATAGAAACGGATGAGGCGGGCTTCATCTTTGCGGCTGAATTCCCCGAAGGCACATCAGAAATCCGTGTTATGGACAATACCAACCCAAGTAGCCCTGTTGTAAAGGGAATAGTTGAAGCATCTGAAATCGTCGACATAGGAGTTCCCACAGACGCATACTTCACAGACGCTGACTACAACCCCATAGATTCCCTTGAGTGCATCTTCACTCCAAACACTGGTTCGAGCTACAAGATGAGCGCGACCAACCCAGGCACTTTCTGTTACAACCTCAAAATAACCAACAACAACCCGACCGAAACGTTTGCGGCTGCTGTAAACATTCCTTCTAACTTCACCTTGAAACCGCTATCCGCAGGAGCTGATCCGGTACTAATCAACAGCCAACCGGTCGCATATTCATTCTCAGGCGGATTGCTGAGCGTCCCCAATATCCAGATCAGCGAAGGTCAAACCATAACTCTGACCGTTCGCCTAGACTACAAGCTCAAGTTCCAGTATGGATCACCACAGCCATATTCCTCAAGTTCGCAAACAACTTTTGCCAAAGGATATGCTTTCCACGCGACGGTAAATTCCTTCTCCGCCGATACAGGTACTATAGCAGCAGTCGGCAAGAAAGTGACAGCCATAGGCGGCTTCTTGACCGACGTTAATGGCGTTCCCAAAGGCGGACTCACAGTTGCTGCTTTATCAGGCGGAAGCATTGTTGAAACTGACACCAGTACGAGCGATGGATTTTACTTCATAACGCTCGCCTCGGCAGGAACCTACACGGTTAAAATAACTAATACGCTTACTACTCCTGTAGGACCAGTAACTGGAGTCAGCGTTGCCAAAAACCAATTCGTACAGAAAGATTTCAATACACTAAGTCCAGCAGACCCAGCGATAACTGGATTCGTGAAAGACAATAGTGACAATCCGATATCAGGGGTAACAGTGCAGCTCCTCAGTCGCACAGGAAGAGTCATGGCGACAACCTCAACAAACCTTGGCGGATACTACGTGTTCCGCTTCTCCCAGCCGGGTCAATACACGGTCAAGATTACTGTGCCAGCGGGCTACACCGCTGCCGTAACCTCAACTACTCTGACCGTTAAACAGTTCGAAACAGGCGAAGTTGACTTCAACCTCGCCGTCAAAACCTGAAACCACTATTGAATGGCCACTGAAAATGGGTGATAAAAGCCAACATTCACCAGAAAAAAAGGAGGTGAAAAGACAAAATGAAAAGCAAACTCGTCATTGCAGCACTGATACTGATTGCAGCTCCGATGCTTGTATCGTTTCCCAGTGCAATGGCAGATGCCACTTACTACCCAATTCTAGCTGTTTCAAACCAGAATGTCGTTTGGACGGTCGACACAATGAAACTGTTCTCAGGCAAGGATGTGAATCCGACTACAATAGTGGTGCATTATTGGATCACTGGCACTGAATCAGTTCCCTACACACTATATCCGTATAAGGTTTCTCTAGCCGACAGCCAATTCAAACTCTGGTTTAACGCGGCAGACATGCCCTCGACTGCAGTAAAGAACACTGTAGAGGGATCATTGACCACTGGTGAGACTTTCTTGGCTACTGGTCCAGGCTGGGCTTTTGGAGGGCACTTTTAGTTAAGTAGCAAAACCTCGCGCGCGCGTTCAATAAAGAAACAATTTATTTACGTATCGCTCTAGATTACAATTGGAATTCCAAACTGGTTACCGTAGGTTACACTCATGGACAAGAAGCGAGAGGAAACTGAGTACAAGTGGCTTGAGGCAGCAAAATCCTACGAGCAAGCCTTGCAGGCTGGACCAGCCACCGGATCCTCCGCCGCCGAATGTTGGCAGAAGATAGGATATTGCTATGACCTAGCATCCAGACAGGCCAACAACATTGAGGACTTCAAAAGCCTCAGACAGTTATCGGTTGATGCCCTCGAAAAGGCAGGCAGCATCTTCAGTCAGGAGCCCTCCGTCGAGAACGAGGGCAAAAGTGCTTACTGCCTCGCCCAAGCAGAATACGTGGCTTCCTGGCTCACATCCAACTCCTCAGAAAAGGCCAGAAGACTTGACAAATGTCGAATTCTTGCGAAGAAAGCGATGCACGTTTTCAAAAACTCAGAAGACAACTTGTGCTATGGCAAAAGTGCAAACCTTTTGACCAGATGCTCCTTCGAACGTTTATACATCTCGTCGAACGGGAAAGAAAAGAAAGAGATTGCGCAGGAAGCCATGGATTGCGCAAACAACGCCATCTCGGCTTTGTCGAAATCAGACGGCAAAGAAGAGCTTGTCATAGCTTTTTCCCTGGCTTCTATTCAGGCTTGGTACCTCTCAATCATCAGTGAAACCGAAGAAGACAGAAAAAACGCAGCCAGCAAATCAGCCAGCTACGCCCAAAGCGCCATAGAGCTCTCGAAAGAAATCAGCGATCCTTACTCAAAAGCGATGTCACGTTGGGCAGGCGTCTGGGCAAACCTCTACTACACAGAGAACATTGAAGTCTCCCTGAAATACGCAAGGGAGATGCTAGAGCAAGCATCCATCCCACGAGACAACTTCTTAGAAGGCATGGCCTGCTACATGGTCGCTGACGCAACCACCTATCAGGCCCTTAGCGAACCGAATCCGAACGTAAGAAAAAAGCTGTATGAGGAGATAATCAAGTATTCCGAAGACAGTGTGCGTTATCTCATTTTGGTCCTCCAAGATTCTTCAATCGCCGAAGTCTGTTTGTTACCTGCACAAACGTACTCCACTTTGGCGTCTGATTTTGCCGTGAACCTCTCGGAGAAGCTCGTCTATTCCAAGAAAGCAGTAGACATCGGAAAAAAAGGTGTAGACTACGCAACTCGCTCAGGATCTCCAGAGGCTATGATGGGTTCTTTACATGGTTTGAGCAAAGCATATTATTATCATTCAAGACTTGAGGCGAGAAATGACTACAAGCCAGAGTTGCTGAGGGAAGCGCTCCGTTACAGAAAGGAATTCATTAGAATCTCTCAAGACGTTTTTCCATCCAATGTTTGGGAACTAGGTGTGGGTTTAATCTATGCAGCGCAAATAGAGAAGGACCTGTCCAGACTGGAGAAGGATGAAAAGAGGAAAATCGACCTCCTCAGAGAAGCAATCGCTGACATGGAACAGGGCGTCTCTTGCACCAAAAACTGGGCTGTTTTCCGCGCCACACCATCGTTCATAACAATCATAGCTGGATATGAAGATGCTTTAGGCGGAATTCTCGATGAATGCTATCTGTTAACTGGTGAAGGCGCGAATCTGACAAGAGCCAACGAAGTCTACGTTGATGCCGCGAAAGATTTCAAGAAAGTTAACCTGCCAAGCCGAGTTGCAGAGTCTTACTGGAAAATGGCAAGAAACCAAGACAACCTTGGAGAGCATCAGAAAGCCGCAGAAATTTTTGAAAATGCTGTCGAAGAATACAAAGCAGCCGCTCAAAAAATCCCTCATTTTGCCGAGTTCTATCTAGAGCATGCCGCGTACATGAGAGTATGGAGCGAGATCGAAAGAGCCAAATCTGCTCACAAAAACGAGGACTACGCAACA
>CAZVKZ010000079.1:0-6451 GCA_964627775.1 uncultured Candidatus Bathyarchaeia archaeon
AAGGATCTATGTAGGATCTACGACAAATTAGTGCAGAACGGCTACCAAAGGGATGTTGTGGATTGATGGTTTCGGTTTCAGAGTTTGGGCCACTATTCTTCCTTGGGGCCTCAGCGATCAGCCTATACCTATTTTACAAGTTGTCTAGGATTATCCGGCAACCCGAAACCACTATGCAGAAGCAACCTGACCCCTATCGAAAGAGTTTGACAGCCCAAGCACTATACGAGCTTAGTGGACCAACTCCTAACTTTTCTCCTCTGCTTATGATGATGTGTGAGGATGTGAAACGAGTTGGCGGCGGACTTACTCAAGCCGGCAAGACGTTCATTGCCGAATGTGAGCGCCTTAGTCCCCGAGGTGTGACTGAAGCTTCAACCTTCAACCGGCTCTATCACGGTTACCTAGAAGCAATCAGGCAATCAGAGGGGAAAGAGATTTGATGATATCAGACGTTGATAACTTGTACTCGAGGCTTCTTGCCGAATTCAGAAAGGTCATCGTCGGCAAGGAAGAGATTCTCAGACTTATGATGGTCGCGCTCCTCGCGGACAGGCATGTCTTGCTTGAAGGCGTCCCTGGAGTTGCAAAGACGCTGATGGCTAAGGCCTTCTCGCAATCCCTCAGTCTCAGTTTCAAACGCATCCAGTTCACACCGGACATGCTTCCTTCGGATGTGATGGGCACATACGTATTCAACGTCAAGACCCAAGAGTTCAGCTTTAGGCGGGGGCCGATCTTCGCTAATGTGGTGTTAGCAGACGAGATCAACCGCGCGACGCCCAAGACTCAATCCTCACTTCTCGAAGCGATGCAGGAGCGGCAAGTAACCGTTGAAGGTTACACGGAGAGGCTCCAGGAACCATTCATGGTGCTCGCGACACAGAACCCAATAGAGTTGGAAGGAACCTATACTCTTCCAGAATCACAGCTTGACAGATTCATGTTTAGGCTGATGGTCGATTACCCAGACCACGAAGAGGGCGTTCACATCCTTGAGTACGCCCTGAAGGGGATGGATATTCCAGACGTAGTCGAGATCGCTCCACGCCAAGAGATCCTAGACGCGAAGGAGTTGATCCGGAAATCTGTCCAAGTTAAGCCCGACGTTTTAGAATATGTGGTCGAGATAATAGAGGCAACGAGAGAGGAGCAGGGAAAGATAGCCCTAGGAGGAAGCCCAAAGGCCGCGGTTCACCTCCTTAACTCCTGTCGAGCATTAGCAGTACTTGAAGGGAGAGACTACGTTATCCCTGATGACGTGAAGAAACTGGCGTTTCCAATCCTCAACCACCGCGTTCTGCTGGCACCTCAATACGCCTCAGATGTCGGAGTTCTTGACCACAAGCTCCAGTACAAGCAGCTCAACGGATTGATCTCCGATCTTGTCTCAAGAATTGAGGCCCCTAGGTGAATCGATGCTAACGCGTCGGGGAGCATCCGCACTACTAGCAATAGTACTATTCTCATTCGTGGGTTGGTTATCTGGCAACCCAACATTCGCGGTCGCATCTTCAGCACTTATCCTGATCGTCATGATCGAAAGCCTTCAACTCAGTCTCACCGTCAAAATTATCAAGAAACTCAAGATTGAACGACGCATCACGGATTATCAACTCGAAGTCGGTAGAGAAACCGATGTCAGTCTTAGGTTACTAAACCCTAGCAGTAGAGCCACTGCATACTTGATTGTCAGGGACAAAGTGCCAGAGGCTCTTGTAGTGAGATCTGGATCGCCAAGATCAACCCTAAGAATAGGCGGTAATGATGAAGCCACGATGCATTTCACAATACAGGCTGCTCAGATCGGCGACTACGAAATAGGTGGTTTGACTGTCGAGGCTGTCGACCCTCTAGGGTTCGCCTCCTTCTCACTATCTATGCCAGTGAAATCGAAACTTGAGGTCTATCCGCGACTGCGATCAGCTGAAGTCTCCCGTATTGTGGGGGCCTCCCGGATTCCGCACGTAGCACTCGTTGGACAGAAGGCGATAAGCAACCCCGGGTTGGGTTCAGATTTCCGTGGAATACGAGAGTATTTCCCCGGAGACGACTTTAGACGCATAGCATGGAAGGCCGTGGCAAAGTCTCCTCGACACTCGTTGATGCTTAGAGAATTCGAGGCTGATCGCAACCTGAACCTGGTTTTTGCTCTCGACGCTAAGGAGAGTTTCCTCGACGGATCGGTTGGGCATCGAAAGCTCGATTACACAATCGAAGCAATTGTGGCCGTAGCCTACGCGGCCAGCTTGGGTGGTGAGAGGGTCCTTCTCGGCTTAGGAGATAGCTGTTATACTTTGGCCGTTCCGGGACAAAGCAGGCAATGGCAGCTCATCCGAATTCTCAGGGCGACCTACAACATCCAGCCCACTGGAATGGTGAATCTCTGGAGCTTGGTTGAATGTCTGCTTCGCGAAGTCCGGCAACGTTCGTTGATTATCGTGGTCACGGATTTGGAGAACCCAAATCCTGCTGAATTCAAGGCTCTGGGGAAGCTTCTGCACCGCCACGCCGTTCAGGTTGTCGCGATGAAGACCATCTCCCTTTTTGCCAAGGCGGGTATAGACAATTCACTTGTCAAGATTGGCTATGATGCAGCTGGAATCCACGAAAAGAGAGCGCTGGAGCAACTTAGCTGTATCTGTAGGCTGATAGGTGTTCCACTGAAGTCTTGCGAGCCAGACGAGATCCTAGGTGTTCTTTCCCAGATATATCTGGCTGCCAAGAAGTCAGGCATGATCGTGGCTTGATGCGAATACCGAGAATCACGCCCGACTGGTTGTTCATTGGCGGGCTCATCCTCCCGTCAGCCTACGTCGCTCTCTCACAGGGTGTGTACTTCGCCTTGGGGTACAGAGTAATCGTTTCACTCAGCAGTGGAGGTGCCTCAACTATCATCTTCTTTGCGGGAGTTGCCAAGGCGTTGCTATACTCCGTCCAGCTTCTGACACGTGAAAAGAATCCTAAACGTTCTGAAATGTTCAGCAGCGCCTTCTTCACAATCCATATGGGAGTCGCGATCCTCGTTGCTGCACTGTTTATCTCAGCGCTCTTCACTCGATTCGTCCCATTAGAATATGCACTGAAGGCATCCTTTACGGTTTTGATAACTGAAGCTACCCTCTTCCCTTGTATGGCCCTGTTGCACCTCCAGGATGTGTTCCGCCATCGGAGGGATGATTTGGTAACCGTGCTTTTGCTGAGCGTCACGATATATTTGTGCGTAGCCTTTCTTGCGACTTCCAACCTCCTAGAGACCAGGCATGCATTCGCAAACGTTCCCGGGTTGACCCCGCTGGAGGATGCGGGTCTAAGACTGGACTATCTTCTTTTCTCGGTTGCCGCCTTTGTTGCCACACCTCTGTTTTGGCATAGCGCCTCCCTATACTCTTTCGATATCGCACCTCCCCCGGACTGGGTTAATGGCCTCTATGTGCTTACCTTGGCGCTCCTGCTCTACTTTCAAGCCCACAGCACATCTGGATCTAAACCCGTGAGGGACTCAATAGATGGGGGTGAACCCATATCGGTAGACAAAGTGAGAATTGCGTCTACGACTCTTATGGCAAGTGTTCTTACTTTTCTAATAGTCTTGGGAGCCGATTCCTTGCTTCCGCATGATGTTACTGGCAAGGCGTTTCAGCTTTTCGTGTTTCTGATCCCTCTACTTGCTGTCTTCATCATGACGACTCGGAGAACGCAATAGCCATGATTCGCATTTCAATCTGCGCCTTAACCCTTGTTCTGCTGATCCCTCAACTCCCTGTCTACGGATCAAATGATGGCCTACCGTTCAAGATCGGATTCAGCTGCTGCCACTTTTACGATCCCGATTCTGGAACCCCCGTGTTCATGCATGGAGAAGAGATCTGGATCAAAGCCGAAAGAGATCTTACAGCGGTGTTGCTTAGCTCCAATCAAGAGATTGCTTCCAGAAAGATGTTAGCCCATTCCTCAACGCGACTGTATGTATTCAAAGCAGAAGACCGTCCCGGGCCTTGGGAATTAGCAGTCCAGAGCGGAGGCGAGAACTTCATCATTCCTCTATACCTGGTTCGTCCGCAAGCTGAGGCATCCCTAGCACATCTCGCCTTCAACCTAACAGGAACTCAGCTGGCTATCAGAGGAACTGTCGCGATCGAGAAACGACACCAAGGAGGTGTGTTACTGCTCAATCGCGAGGATCGGAATAACTCATTAGTGACGCCACCCGTTCCATTCCGCAACAGTTCTCTAGAGGCCCGAATCAGCTGGGATCCAGCAAACCCCAGAAACCTAAGCGTTTCTCCCTACTCCCCCGAACTGACAAGTCCCAACGCGAGCCGTATTTGGGCAGAAGTCTCTTTGGAGATCCCACTGGTAAAAAGGGCCGGTGCCACACAAGTATTCACATTTTCTCCTCAGATCGTAACCCAGACCAATCGCATAACCATGAATATTGAATCTGAACCTCGACAAGCCCTCAAAGTGAGGTTACCGAACTTCCATGAGGTCGGGCCAAGCGGTCAAGTACCTCTTCGTCTTGGACCTATCCGTCTGACAGCTTATGTTGAGATTGAGAGAACCATCTACGTCTTGGCGACGGATCTATTTCTGCTCACGAACGGTTTCGCATCAACAGCCGGTATGATCCAAGTGCCTCCAATGCTGAACCCTGTAAGCTTTGAGGTGATGGATGATTTACAGCGAATATCAGCTTGCAGCATTGTTCTGATGACCAAAGAGACCGGGGTGTACGTTGTTTGGGACAAGACAATAGCTCCTCCAGTTTCACGGATGCAGGTTGCTAGCACACTCACCAATAGTGAGATAGAGGACTACGATATTAGATCGGGCCAGATCCTTGAAGCTGCAAAAGTTGGATTTCAAACGTTTGTTATTCCTCGGGATTCCAAAAAAAATGTGGAAATAGAACTCTCGATAGGTGGAGTCCCACTTCAGCCTAACGACTTCAACCCACGAGTGATCGCGCTTGAACCACTTTCAACCGTCGACATCAGAACCCCGGCCAGCACAGTTCATCTTCGAGTCACGGACGCCTTAGGTAGTCTTCCATCTTCAGGAACTATACGATTAACGCGGATTATAGCGGTGGAGAACAAGGCTTCAGCCCCAGACCGATCTTGGGACACAGCCAAAGACTTCATGAACATGACTCTTCCCGTAGGCGATTACGAGATCGAGATGCGGTTTGAAGGTTCAACTGTTACGCGTCAATTCTCCGTCAGGCAGCCCACTGAATTCATCATTATCAGGTTGAATGAGTTCGTTTTTGAAGAGTCGCGAAATGGATTGATATTCATAGGATTTGGGTCTGTAGTAATCATCATTGAAGCTTTTGTCGCCATTCGTCTTTGGAAAACCCTAGTCACCAGACGCAAGAGTAGAATACAGGCAGAGTTGAACTCAGGAAAAGCTTGAGAGCCTAACGAATCAACTGTGCAGTATTCACAGAACTACACTTTGATCTTGGCGCCCTGTCACCCTGATCAAGAGCCTTAAATTGCCAGTTGCTAAGATAATTGCCATAGCGAAATCAGAGGTTATTGTTCATGATCCTTTCAATTCCTGCTCTCCTGTTCTCAATAGCCGTTCCACTCGCCTACGTCTACCTTCAGATACTTGTCGAGGGCACGAAGGTTGGCACATCAACATTCACGAAAGGACAGCGCCTCGAGCTGGAATATGAAACCCTCAATCAGGCTGTAAGACAACGTGAACAGACGATGGGTGTGACAGGCTCCATCTTCGTTGCACAATCACTTTTTCTTCTGGGCATCTCTCAAAGTCTTCCTGAAGGCAGCCAGCAGGTCACCATATTCGGAAGCTGGATAGTGTTTTCCATCTGGCTGTTTTTCATCCAGCTTGGTGATAACAGGATGATGAAGAAAACCTATGACAGGCTGCGGTGGATAGAAGGACAATTGAATTTTGAAGCACACGGATACCTTGAGAAGCAAAGAGATCGTCTTAAGAGATGGGCATGGTTCGCCCTTCTCTGTACAGTGCTGGCTTACGGCAACTTGTTAATGGGCCAGGTGATCCTAGCGGTCTGGTCTGCAGTGATAGTCGGCGTTGTTCTCATCTTCTCACGTCTCGGGTGGATATGGAGAGAAGAAAGGAAAAAGTAAACCAAGGAACAACTCACTCAGCCAGCTAGCGGCGTGCGTCTGTCAATTGCACGAGACGCCACAGATTGCGTGTTATTGACGGGTCATGAATCTGTATGCTTTTTCCCTTTCATCATAGAGGTTTCTACCGTGAACATCTATCGCCACGATGCAAGGGAAATCTTCCACGTACAGCTCTCTTACCGCCTCTGTCCCCAAATCCTCATATGCGACTATTTTTGAATTCTTAATAAACTTGGCCAGAAGCACAGAAGCCCCACCGGAGGCGGCGAAGTACACTGCATTGTTGCGTCTAATAGCATCGACAACATCCTTCCTGC
>CAZVKZ010000080.1:0-4294 GCA_964627775.1 uncultured Candidatus Bathyarchaeia archaeon
CATAAGCTTACAGAGAGCAACTCCACGGATTTGCATTTAAGACTTAGGATACAGACAGATACTTCCTGAGTGATCTAACATGTTGAGCATTAATCATCTGATGCCTGTGGTCTCTTTTCGGCTACACCTCTTCTGACCTTGACAGCTATTCCCAGCTTGAAGCAAGTCATCTCCTCCCCACTCAGAACGGCTTTGCCGACGGCAACCAGATTACCACTCTCATCTGTTATTATGACCTCGTTCTGCGGTCTGATCTTCGGGTCGGCGGCGACAACGTGCTTTGCGAAGAGGTTCCTTCCCGACTTGACAAAGTCCTCGTAACCTTTCTTGACCACCGCTGTGAGAGGCGCCTCGGAGCCTAGTCCCCCCAGGATTCTTCTGGCACCCCGGATGCTCAGGCTGAGGAGGCCGTCATGGCTCCTCAAGGTCGCAAGCAGTTGTCCTCTGAGGTAGATCAGCTTGATCTTTCCAGATCTTGGAGACCTCGTGATTCTGACATTGTCAGGAAACAGGACTTTGCCGACAGAATTGCCGAGTTGGTAGTTGGCTACGCCTCTGATCCGTCTCAGCTCCCAGAAGGTTGGCTTATCCATTCCTAGCTCGCAAAGCTAATAGCCTCGCTTCTGATTTAAACTTCCGTCGCCATCAGGGGAGTGAAGGGAGGATTGAACTGCGAGGTCTGCGGCTCCACAATCTACGGTTCACCCAGAAGGATAGTCCTGGAAGGAACGAGACTGCTTGTCTGCGCAAGATGCTCCAACCTGGGAGAGCCAGACCTGAAGCCCGCTGAGAGACCGAGCGTCGCTGCGCCGAGACCCCTCGGTACTCCAAAGAGCACAACACCAGCTACCCGCCGCCTGCCCAAGGAGGTTGAGGAGCTGGAGATCGCGGATGACTTCCCCAGAATAATCAAGAAAGCCAGAGAGAAAAAGAAGATGTCTCAGGAGGATCTCGCCAGAGCGGTCAAGGAGCGTCTCTCGATCATACAGAAGATCGAGCTTGGCAAGATGGCCCCTGATCTGAGACTAACCCGTACTATTGAGCACGCGTTGAGAGTCAAACTTCTTCTTCCCAGAAAAGAGCCTGAGGTACCTGGGGAGAAAATGGGGGAAGCCTCACTCACGCTTGGAGACGTAATCCAGTACAAGAAGAAGTAACTGTGAACTTCCCTTCACAATAACAGAATAGTTCTTCACCGCAATCGTTGGTGTTGTCCGCAGCTTGAAGATTGTTGTGCTGCGTTGGGGGCATAGACCCAGAGACTTGAGAGTTACAAGTCATGTCGCGTTGACGGCGCGGGCCTTCGGTGCCTCCGGCTTTGTATTGCCCGATGCTGAGGACAAGTCAGTCATGAGAACTGTCAGGCGAGTTGTTGAGAGTTGGGGAGGCCCTTTTGATCTGGAGATGGGTGTTAACTGGCGCAGCTTCGTCAGATCCTGGAGGAGCAGAGGAGGGGTAACTGTTCACTTGACGGTATACGGTGAGAATATTGAGTCGAGCGATGTCATCCAAAGAATCAGAGACGCCAAAAGAGATGTCCTAGTGATCGTGGGAAGCCAGAAGGTTCCCTCTGACTTCTTCAGCGAAGACGTCTCAGACTTTAATGTTGCAGTCGGGAATCAACCACATTCAGAAGTCGCAGCGTTAGCGGTCTTTCTCGATCGACTGCTCCAGGGCAGAGGGCTCAGCCGAGAGTTTCACGGCGCCAAGCTGAGGATCATCCCATCCAAGCGCGGAAAGACCATCTCAAGACCATGAAAGAGCGGCAAAGGGTTAGACATATAAGGATCCGAATATTCGCCTTTGAGCCTAACTGGGGCTCGGCGCCAGCGGAGGATTAACAGAAGCACATAAGAGGACGGATCCCACAAGATCATATCAGGACACGACTCCATCCAATAACTGGAACCCAACTCCGGTTCACGGTCTATTACACCGAAAACCTCGGTTATACGGTTAGCGAGGTCCCGGCCTTGTCGCTACTAGACAATGAATTGATGAAGGTGGCGAGCCTCCTCGGGGAGGAGGATGCAGTCAAGGTAGTAAGATCCTTGGCAAAGCTGAAGGAAGCCACCGACGATGGCATAGCAAACGACTCAGGAGTCCGCCTCAACATCGTCAGAAAGATCCTCTACAAACTCTATGACAAAACCTTGGTTTCGGCCAAGAGGGTTAGAGACGAGAAGACCGGCTGGTACATCTTCTACTGGAAGCTTCAGCCTGACCAATTGGACGCCTTCATCAGGAGTCGAAAGAAGAGGACCCTCGAGAAACTCAGGGCCAGGCTCGAGTATGAGAAATCGCACAGCTTCTTTCTCTGCAACAAGTGTGGTGGCGTACGCCTTCCATTCGAGGAGGCTATCGAGTCCGCCTTCAAATGCCCCAAATGTGGCGGCCAGTTTGTTGACAGTGACAACAACAAAATAATCAGTGAGCTTACAAAGATCATAGAGAGGCTTGAATCTGAGGTCGCCTCCTGAAGCGCAGAGCGCACTGCTCAGAAAGACCAGAATCTGATCCGGCAACCCCTTGGTATTTCACCACATACAAACAGCCTTCCTACTTCCATCTAACGTGGATGGCGGAGGGTTCTAGCAGATGCCTCCTCCGCGTGTCCCGTTATTGGAGGTCAAAACGCAACACCAGTCTGTGTCGATAAGGGGAGTCTGGAGGCCTTCCCAGGAGCAGGCCCAATCTCAAAAGAGCTGAGCCAGAGAACATATTAACGATGACAGATCTAGGAAGGGGTACTGTATACCTCGCAGGAACATTGATGGTGTGGTCTTTGAGTAAGAAGGAACTTCTAGAGAAGATCGCGACAAGCCTAGCGGAGCTTGATTCCGAGAATCTCAAGAGATCGATAGCAGAAGCCCTCGAGAACAGGATCCCCCCTCAAGAGGTCATAAAGGACGGCATGGGAAAGGGTATGGAGATAGTCGGAGGGAGATATGAGAAAGGCGACTACTTTCTCTCAGAGCTCATCATGGCCGGGGTTACGATGAACGAGGGGTTAGCTCTTGTCGAGCCTCTCCTGAAAGGCCAGATTGCTCAAGCCAAGGGCAGGGTCTTGATTGGGACTGTTGAGGGAGACCTGCACGACATAGGGAAGAATATCGTTGCCACAATGCTCAAGTCTGCTGAGTTTGAGGTTCATGACCTCGGCGTAGATGTGCCCCCAAAGGTCTTTGTTGAGAAGGCGAAAGAGCTCAAGCCTGACATCGTAGCCCTCTCAGCCCTGCTGAGCGTCACAATCGGTAAGGTCAAATCAACCATAGATGCGCTAGTAGAGTCCTCCCTAGGAAAGAACGTCAAGGTCCTTGTCGGAGGAAGCTGTTTGAACGAGAAAGTTGCCAATGAGGTCGGTGCCGACGCTTTCGGATCTGACGCCTGGGATGGCGTCGTCAAGGCTAAACAGCTGGTCTCCAAGTAGAAATCAACAGGAGCCTCCAAGCGAAGTGGCGGAACGAGTTACGTAGATTTAAAAAACCCAGACCCTCCAAGAACTTACTCTCCAAGGCCTAAACTCAAGAGTGCTGGAGGAGTTTCAAATACCAAAAAAAGAATCGTCAATAGTTCTTGAGGCTCCGAGAAAGGTTAGATTGGAATCTTTCAACATCCCCTCAATCGGTCCAGAGGAGATGCTTCTGGAAGTTGAGGCTGTCAGCATCTGCGGATCAGATGCTGAGAGATACATTGGTGTAAAGTTTGGGGGGCCGCTTGCATCACCCCTACCAATAATCATGGGTCATGAGCTTGTTGGAATGGTGGGTGAGATCGGCCAAGAAGCCTCGAAACACTACGGAGTCAAGCGGGGGGATCGCGTCATTGTGGAACCGTACATACTCTGCGGGAAATGTCGATACTGCTTAACCGGTTACTATCAACTGTGCGTGAGGATGAGATGCTACGGGATAAACATATCATGCGAGGAGCCGCCCCACCTCTGGGGGGCTTACGGCCAATACATGTACGTTGCACCAAGCTCCCGAGTTCACAAGATAGCCTCTAATGTTCCTAAAGAAGAGGCGTGCTTGGCATCCACGATCGGTAACGGGATAAGATGGGTGTGTACCAAAGGGAATGTTCAGCCCGGCGACACTGTGGTAGTAGTGGGTCCTGGGCCGCAGGGCCTCTCAACAGTCATAGTCGCAGATCACGTCGGCGCGGGCAAGATCATCCTCGCAGGAATCTCAGTCGACAAGAGTAGATTGCAGCTGGGCCGCGACTTCGGTGCTAACTACACAGTGAATGTTGATGAGAGGAATCTGGTGGAGAGTGTGAATGACATAACATC
>CAZVKZ010000080.1:4304-6408 GCA_964627775.1 uncultured Candidatus Bathyarchaeia archaeon
GGAGAGATGGGTGATGTGGTAATCTTCACGACAGCTTCGGCCAGCGCGATGTCTGAGGCGACAAAGCTGGTCAAGCCTCTAGGAACCTGCGTCATCCCTGGCCTGACCGGCGGAAAGGCCGTTCCAATATTGACTGATGAGATCGCTACAAAAGAGCTCAAGATCGTTGGTGGCCTCGGCCAATCCTGGAATGTTGGGGCAGCCATTAAACTCTTGGAGAAACAGAAGTATCCTGTGAGGAAGATGGCGACCCATGTCCTGCCTCTGGAGGAAGCGGATAAAGGGTTGAGGTTGGCCGCTAACGAGGTTGAAGGTGAGGAGCCGATCAAGGTTGTCCTCACACCCTAGGCCGAGGCGCCCGACGACTGAGGAGGCGCTGAGCTTTCTCAGAAGGAGCGGCTGCAACGCAGCGGTCATCAAGCACTCGATCACAGTTGCGAGGACTGCTGTCGAGATAGCTGAGTCCTACCTGAGAAAGGGGTTCAAAGTGGACCTTGAACTTATTCGGTCGGGGGCGCTCCTGCATGATGTTGGCCGCTCACTCACGACTCGTGTCAGGCATGGGGCTGAAGGAGCCAGACTCCTTAGAGAGGCTGGGTTCGATGAGGAATTGGCGAGGATAGCTGAGAGGCATGTTGGGGCTGGCATCCCACGAGAAGAGGCGCTGATGCTTGGTCTTCCTGCGCAGGATTATTTGCCTGAGACCCTTGAGGAGAAGATCGTCTGCTACGCGGACAAGCTTGTCATCGGGAGCGCTGTGACGGATATCGATCACGTTCTTCGCGACTTCGCGAGGAGACTGGGCAAAGACCATCCATCCATTGAGAGAGTCAAGAGACTTCATAATGAGATTATGAGCAAGATCAATGGCTGAGCCAATGAAGAGAATCCTATCAGAGAAGCTTGGATCCTTCCTTATCCGCGAAGGCCTCCAAGAGTTAGAGGTGGAGCTCAGAAAGATCTCTGGAGACCTTAAGGTTGACATCATGGAGCCAGATGCCAATGATAGTGGATGGGTCTCGATCGAGTATAGTGGTGATGATAGTGAGGTGTTTACGGAGGTCCTGAAGCGTAGGTATGGTTTTGCACCAGTTGAATTCTCCAGGCTCGCTGTTGGAGACATTTACCGAGGCTTCATCACAGACTCGGGGAGGGTTGGTTTCGGCCTCTACCTCGACATAGGTGTCATGTCGCCCTCAAGGCTTGACGGTCTTTACCCTCTACACAGGATGAGGGCGCAACTAGCCGATGGCTCTTCACAGCCACTCAGGCAGATACTGAGGCGGCTCGGCCTTCATGACGGTTTGCCGCTTCATGTGAGGATTGAGGAGCTTGAGGGCACTGGGAAGATGACTCTTGCGCTAACAGACAAGCAAGAATCTTACTTCAAAGATTGGGAGAGGTATCCTTTCGATAGGGTCATAGTCGTTGGTTCACTGCTCAGGAAGGTGCATGCCGCGATTCGGAAGAGCGGTCTTGAGGGTGACATCCTGGGCGTGGAGCGGCTGAGCCTGACCGTCCATATTCTAACATGCAAGCTTGGGACGGAAGCGCCGGGTGTCATCGCTAAGCTGGGTCGGCATCTTTCAACGGCTAGACTCTACCCTTTCATTCCAAGATGGAGAATCCAGACTGGAAAGGCTGTCGAGGCTGGAAGGATTTAAGTGGCTGGTTGAATTTCATATAGTAACTTCCATGGTGAACTGGAGATGTCTAAATCCAGAAGGGTAGCATCCAAACGCTACTCAGACGAGCAGATCGAGGATCTCCTTGAGCTTCAGAGGGACATGATGCGTGAGAAGATGGAGTATTTCGAGGGCAAGATTGGACACTATCCCTTCCTCTCATTGGCTTTGGCGTTTGTCCTGGGCTTTGCGCTTGGTATCGCCTTGAGCCCTCGATCAAGCAAATGATCTAGTCTATAGGGTCTCTCCTCAATCTCTTCTGGCACGGTAAGTCACTGGATGCGGATCGTGTCGGTCTGCGGTTGATGGCGATGCCCAATCGTATGTGGCTTACGGTTTCTCGAGTTCTTTGGCTCGCGATTCTATGTACTCTCCGACTTTCTCCTCAGCGAATTTTCTTGCTTCCTGCTGCTTCTTCA
>CAZVKZ010000081.1:0-6407 GCA_964627775.1 uncultured Candidatus Bathyarchaeia archaeon
CATATAGCCTGATTGAGGGAAGTGCAAAGCTGACGTTCACAGATGATATGGTGAATGAGCTCATGCATGGCATCGTGGACTTCCACGTTCATGGAGCGCCTAAATCGCTTGCTGGCATGGTAAGAGAATGGGATGAAGTCCAAATAGCAGAGAGATACTGCGATGAAGGAGCTGCGGCGGTAGTTTTCAAGAGTCACACCTTTCCATCGGCATCCAGGACGCTCCTAGTCAGGAATGCAGTTAATGAGTATGCAAAGCAGGTCGGCAAGGAGCCGCCGGCCGTATTCGGCGGCATAACACTCAATTATTACGTCGGGGGGCTGAATTCTACGGCGATTCGGGCTTGCGTTGGATTCGGCGGAAAGTTCGTGTGGATGCCAACCCACGACGCGAGGATCCATCGAGAGGCGACAGGGGAATCCGCTGAGAGGGTCAGCAAGGGAATATATCTCCTTGACGAAAGGAACGAGCTCTTGCCTGAAGTGAAGGAGATCCTAGGCATCATCGCCGACAATAACATGGTTCTGAGCACGGGCCATATCGGATCAAAAGAGAGATATGTGCTAGTCGACGAGGCCAAGAGGGATGGGGTGAAGTGGATTGAAATAACTCATCCCCAATTCCCTAACTGTAGGGCGACGGTCGATCAGATGGTTGACTGGGCGAGGATGGGCGCCTACATAGGCCTATATTGGGGCGCTGCAATCCCTAATTTCTATTGCGGCGCTATAGATCCGGCTGAGATGAGGGAGATAATAGAGAGGGTTGGGGCAGATCATATCGTAGGAGCTACGGATAGTGGGCTGGTGGCATTACCGCATCCGGTCGAAGCTATGAGAACGTTTATCCGAACCCTGCTGATGATGGGAATGGAAAAGGCAACGATTGAGACAATATTAAAGCATAATGGCGCTAGGATGCTTGGACTAAGAAGCCAAGCATAAGCGCGCGCTCAACTGACTGCTGGATCATCTCTACCTTTCCATTCACAACCACCATCCACACAGCTTCCCGAATGGATCAGATCAGGAGATTCAGCAGGGATATGTTCAGACGAGCAATGCCCGCGGGGCAAATCAATCTTAGGAACTAGCTGAAATCTACTTCTGGGTATAGCTTGTACTTTGATGGATCTGTAGGAGGCGAAAAGACGAATAGCACCTGCATCGTCGCGTGGCCAGAGTTCCTCAACATGTGCCTCGAGGCCTTAGGGAACAGGACGAAGTCCCCTGCCTTGACGGATGCTGTCTCCCCATCAACCCACACCTCACCATCACCATCTATCACGTAAATAATCTCCTCCTCCTTCAGGTGCGCATGGCAGGGCTGTGATGTTGCTCCAGGCTTCAGCCAAATGATCCCCCCACTTATCTCTCTGGCTCCGAGAGTATTCTCAGTTATCACCAGTCGCATGTCTCTCCCTTCCAGCCTCTTCAACTCCACTTCACTGTAGTGGATTATTCTTGGGCACAACAGAAGACGCCACGTTAGTCTTTTTTACTCGGATACTAGCGCATGCTAACTTGCAGTTCGATGCTGATGAAAATCATAATCCTAGATAGGCTTTCCTGATATGGGGGTTCTGGAGAAGCTCTTTCCCCTCTCCTTTTAGACCGATTCTGCCACTTTCGAGGACGTATCCTCGGTCAGCCAGTGCCAGAGCCCGTTGAACGTTTTGTTCGACTAACAAGATCGTTATGCCCTCTTTCTTGAATTGTTCTATGACCTCGAAGATCTTTGTCACAATCATTGGCGCAAGCCCCAAGGACGGCTCATCCAGCATCAGCAGTCTAGGTTTGGACATCAACCCTCGTCCGATCGCTAGCATCTGTTGTTCACCACCGCTTAAGGTTCCAGCTGCTTGACTCTCCCTTTCCTTAAGGACAGGAAAGATCCCATAGATCCATTCGAGAGTCTCCAGCCGCTTTTCCCTGGCTCTGTGAGTAAATGCTCCAAGAAGAAGATTCTCGAGCGTACTCATATATGGGAAAACTCTTCTTCCCTCTGGAATCTGGCTGATACCTCTTTCCACAATTTGGTGGGGAGCCAATCCATCAATCCTTTCTCCCAGGAATTCTATGTTACCCGAGCGTGGTTGAATCAATCCAGATATCGTTCTAATCGTGGTGGTCTTCCCTGCTCCATTCGATCCGACGATTGAGACTATTTCTCCTTCATTCACTTCGAGTGAGAGATCGAAGAGGGCTTGCAAATCACCATAGTAAACGCTTAAATCATTTATCCTAAGCAATGGAATACTCCGCACCTAGGTATGCTCCTATAACTCGCTCATCCTTGGACACTTCCGAAGGAGTGCCTTCGGCGATCTTCTCACCGTGAGACAGGACTACTACTCTATCAGAGATAGACATTATGGCTTTCATAACATGCTCGACGACAAACAATGTGACTCCGTCCTTACGTATCTGCCTAAGCAACGAGATGATATCATCGGTTTCTGCAGGGTTCAAGCCTGCTGCCACCTCGTCCAGAAGCAGCATCTTCGGGTTTGTGGCCAAGGCTCTTGTCAACTCAAGACTTTTTCTTTGTGCGAGAGTCAGGCTTCCAGCAGGAACATCTTTCTTATCGATCAAGCCTGTGAGAGCAAGTAGTCGCTCTGCCTCCTTTATAGCCTCAGTTGGGCTTGAATTCCTCAATAGTGATCCTACGGCCACGTTTCTTAGGACAGACATTTTCGGAAAAGGCTTGACAATCTGAAATGTTCTGCATATGCCTCTCTTGCATATCTCGTTTGGTTTGAGGCCGGTGATGTCTTCTCCCTCAAACCTGATACTGCCATGGCTTGGCAGGTACAAACCCGATATTATGTTAAAGAGTGTAGTCTTTCCGGCCCCATTTGGACCTATCAGACCAAGGATCTCCCCTTTCTCAATGCCCAAACTGACATTCTTTAGGGCCTCCAGCCCTGCAAATCTCTTGGTGATGTTTCGAACTTCAAGTTGCGTCATATCTCACGCCACTCTATGAAGATTTGGAAAATCTCTTCAGAAGTCTCTCCAATCCAACTATGAGCCCTTCAGGAAGGAGCATAGCCCCTGCGATTATGACTGCACCGTATACGATCAGATGGATACCGATGAATCCGCCTCCAAAGTACGCTCGAAGAAATTCCGCTATAGGCGTCAGAATGAAGGCGCCAAGAATCGGCCCAAGGACTGTTGCTTGACCACCGATTATTGCTGGGGTCGCTATCTCCACAGATCGGTCTATGGCAAAGATGCCGAGTGGCTCGATATATAGGAAGTAGAACGCATAGAAGGTCCCTCCCAACCCGGTCAGAAAAGCGCTGATCGTGGCAGATGTAACTTGGATTCTTGTCACATTTATCCCCAGGCTCCATGCTGCGTCTTCGTCTTCGCGAATAGCGTTGACATAGAACCCGAATCTAGACTTCTCAAGTCTACTAACAGAATAGATGAGGCCCAGCATCATGGCCAACATAATATAGTAATATGCTAGCTTGTTCTCAAATAGGAGGTCCTTTGCCGAGGGGCCGTATTTGCTGAAAGTGATCAACAGCCCGTAAGCCCCCCCTACTGCATCTAAATTCACAAAGACGTACGAGAGCACCTCGGCGAACGCTATTGTAGTCAAGGCAAAGAATGGGCCCCTCAATCCAAATCTGAAGCATGGGTAGCTGATAGTAAGGCCTGCTGCTGCCGCTAAGAGAGCTCCCGCAAATATTCCAACCAAAGGCGAGACTCCGTGGGAGAGGAACAAGTATGTTGAGGCATAAGCACCTAGACCGAGGAAAGCAGCGTGGCCAAGAGACAGCGGTCCGGTGTAGGATACTAGGTTGAATGCCTCGCTCAGGAAAGCGAAAAAGCAACATAGAAAGAGTACGTGTATAATGTACGCTTCTGTTATGAAGGCGGGTATAACTATCAAAACAATTATTGGGGCATACTTCAGAAGACTCTTGTGTGGACTTGATCTCCGTGAACTGGAATTTTGAATTTTGCTCAAGTTAGGACCACATTCTCAGGCTCAGTTATTTCCATGCATATTTTCCGAAGAGTCCTGTGGGCCTAAAGAAAAGTATGAACATGAAGAGCAGGAATGCGCCGGCTTCCTTGAACTCTGGACGGAAAAGGACTCCTGTTAGAGATTCGACTAGGCCAATTATTATGCCTCCTAGAAATGCGCCAACGAAGCTGCCCAACCCTCCGAGGACTACTATTACGAAAGCTAGCAAGCCGAAAACACCTCCTACCGTGGGGAAGACGTAGTAGACTGGCATCATAATCGCTCCTGCAACCGCTACTAGTGCTGAGCCCAAACCGAAGCTGATGAGGCCCGCGCGTGACACGTTTATCCCCATCAACGAGGCCGTCTCTGGATCTTGAGCGACCGCGCGTATCGCCCTGCCAGTATAGGTCCTTAGAAGGAATATCATAAACACCGACGCTGCAACAAATGCGGATAGGAAAGCCATCAAACGTGGAATGCTAATCAATACATATGCAATTTCCATGGTTGCAGCTGAGTATCCTGTCCTAACCGACCTGTAGTCTGCAGACCAGAAGAATAACGCTACATTCTGCATCACGATAGATAATCCTAGGGTTACTAGGATCGTCTGTCCCAAGAGACCTTTTTTGCCTAGGTGATCTACAAAGATCTTTTGAGTCAACACACCCACAACAAAAAGAGCAGGTACAGATATTAGAATGGAAAGGTATGGGTCAATCTTGCCAAAAATAAACAGCCAGTAAGTCAGGTACATTCCAATCATCAAGTATTCGCCATGTGCGAAATTGATTATCTTGCTCACTCCGAAGATCAGTGTCAATCCGACTGCTATGAGTGAGTAGATACCTCCAATCATCAACCCATTTACTATCGTCTGCAACAAGATCGTAAATATGTCAGGCATCTCCGCTTTCTTCCTTTCAATCGAATACGATTTTTGGATTTCACAAAAAAGGGGGAGTGTTGGATCCCTAGGATCCTAGCCGGCTTTCTACTTTCTCTCTTTCCATGTCGGCAGTGGAAAAACGAAGTCAGCTACCGCAAATTTCTGTGGCCATACGACATTCAATTTGCCATCTTTCCACTGCATCCCAACCATGTGTGCTCTCAGATTTTGCCCCGCCCACGGATGTTCTGGAGGCGCAAACTTACAGCCATAAATTATCGTCGACCTTCCGTCCGGTATATCTGTCTCTAGTGCAGTAGAACGTATTGAATCAGGATCGAACGACCCATACTTCTTCCAGCATCTAGGCAATACATCGGTCAGTAGCCACCAAGTATGCATGAAGCCCATGTTCGAGTGGGTTAATGGAAGCCGATTATACTTAGCTTGCCATCTTTTGAGATACACGTCCAGCAATTCTTTGGCTTCTGGGGTTAGACCTTCAGGGTTGAAGAACCCAGGAGGCGCCGGATCGAAATTCATTATGTAGTTGGAATCAGCTTTGAGGGCCTCATAGAAATCTGGAAGGCCATGAGCGGCACCTGTGCCTATCATCATCTTCACATTGAAGTCCAGCTCCCTTGATTGACGCCAGAATAATATTCCATCCGAGATGTATTGTGCTACATGCAGGATGTCCGGAGCCGCGGCTTTGAGTTTCGTTACCACAGCTGAAAGGTCAGTCGCCTTGTAACTATAGGTTTCAGTTGCCACGAGGTTGAATCCTCTTGCAACAGCCTCTTTTGATCCCCAGGCCATCACCGTTCTTCCCCACAATGTATTCTCACAGCAAATAGCGTAGTTTACCTCTCCAGGTTTCTTGCCAAGCTTGGGGCAGATGACCTCTTCTGTGAATCTCGGTGGTAGGGCTCCCTGATTTGCGCTGGCAATGACTTGTGGCCTGAATATGTACTTGTATCCCCGGTCCACTATGCTATCCGCCGTCGCACCGACTTCCCAGTAAATCTTCTTGTATTTTTCAGCGACTTCACTTGCAGTGTATGCTAAACCGCTGGAGTATGTTCCAATTAGGATATCTACCTTCTCCAGCGTTATTAGCCTCTCAGCTTCAGTAGCTGCAACTGATGCTTCGCTCTTAGCGTCACCAGCAACAATCTTAATCTTCGTTCCTACACCTGGAATGCCGCCCCGCTCATTGATAATATCGCATGCCAATTCTGTTCCACGGTACTGTTCAAGTCCCAGAAGAGCCATTGCGCCGGTCATAGGGTAGACTGTGCCTATTTTCAGTTCAGAAGGTGCGGTTGGTTTTGGAGTAGGTGTCGGAGTGGGTGTTGTTGGGGTAGGTGTTGTTGGGGCAGGTGGCTTATATTGGGATATTCCGTATCCAGCAGCAGCGACTGCGCCTATTGCAACTGCAGCACCAGCATACTTGACGTATTTACGCCTGCTGATCTTCTCTTGGCTCAACAATTTTCACTTCCACAGATTGTTTTAGGGTAAAACC
>CAZVKZ010000082.1:0-3597 GCA_964627775.1 uncultured Candidatus Bathyarchaeia archaeon
AAGGGAGAAAGGATTCCGTTGACTATTGCAGACTCCAACCCTGAAAAAGGCACCATCCGAATCGTATGTCAAGAAGTCGGGAAGACCACCAAGCAGCTTGGGAAATTGAACAACGGAGAAGAAATACCGGATGTAGTTGGCCCATTGGGGAATCCATCCGAGATTCGACGCTTCGGGACAGTGGCGATCGTGGCGGGGGGCGTGGGAATAGCTGAAGCATACCCTACAGCGAGGGCATTGAAGATGGCAGGTAACAGGGTCATAACGATCGTGGGCGCCAGAAACAAGGATCTACTGATCATGCTGGACGAAATAAGGAGAGTAAGCGATCAGGTTTTCACGATCACAGATGATGGATCTAGCGGGCGCAAGGGGCTTGTAACCGATCAACTAGGAGAACTCTTGGAAAAAGGGACAAGCATTGACAGAATAATTGCTGTCGGACCAACGATCATGATGAAGGCTGTATCCGATCTCACCAAAAGATACAACATACCAACTATTGCAAGTCTGAATCCGATAATGATAGATGCGACTGGGATGTGTGGTGGGTGCCGGGTCTTCATTGGAGGTAAGACGAAATTCGCATGCGTAGATGGCCCAGAATTCGACGCCCACGAAGTTGATTTCGAACAACTACTGAGAAGATTGGGGACATACAAAGAGAGCGAGAAGATCTCTGACAAGAAATGCGGACTGGAGTATTCAAATTCATGAGCGATAAAGCCCAGGCAAGATCTATAACGCGAACCGTAATCCAACGACAAGAGATTCGCAGGAGGCCAGCCCTTGAAAGGATAAGAGACTTCGAAGAAGTTTCGCTTGGGTTAAGTCACGAGCAAGCCATAATGGAGGCGAGCCGATGCCTTCAATGTCCAATTCCAACATGTATCCGAGCATGCCCAGTTGGGATCGACATACCTGCATTCATCAAGCACATCAGAGACGATGACTGCAAGTTAGCGGTCAGGGTTCTGAGAAACAAGAACAGCATTCCAGAAATCACAGGGAGAGTCTGCCCTCAAGAGAGGCTATGCGAAGCTGTATGCCTCCTCGCGAAGAAAGGGGAACCGGTAGCCATAGGGGCACTTGAGAGATTTGCTGCGGATTACTCCAATGATCTTGAATCCAGGGTTGAGGAATCTAGCGGTAAGAGAGTTGCCGTGATCGGGTCCGGTCCAGCCGGCTTGACCGTCGCCGCCGACCTCCAGAGACTCGGTCATCAGGTAACAATCTATGAAGCGCTCCATGAGCCAGGTGGAGTACTCACTTATGGAATACCTGCGTTCCGCCTGCCCAAAGAGATGGTCAGGAAAGCAGTCGACTACATTCAGGGCCTTGGCGTCAAGATTGAGAAGAATATTGTGATAGGTAAGACACTTACCGTAGGTGAGTTGCTTGAATCTGGCTTCGATGCCGTCTTCATTGCAAGTGGGGCGGGTTCGCCCAAGTTCCTAGGTGTGCCAGGAGAGAACCTGATTGGTGTCTATTCCGCCAATGAGTTCCTTACCAGATGCAATCTAATGAAAGCCTACAAGTTCCCCGAATATGATACGCCCATCATTATTGGGCGAAGAGTTGTAGTAATCGGTGGTGGAAACGTGGCCATGGATGCGGCAAGAACAGCGCTAAGACTTGGATCAGAGAGGGTGCATATAGTCTACCGCCGAACGGAGAAAGAGATGCCTGCTAGGCTCGAGGAGATAGAGAATGCAAAGAGTGAAGGAGTGCAGTTCATGACTCTTACCAATGTGGTCAGAATCCTAGGCGATGGAGGAAGCCGGGTTATAGGCCTTGAATGCGTGAAGATGGAGCTCGGTGAGCGTGACAGCTCTGGAAGAAGTAAGCCGATTGAGGTTAGAGGGTCCAACTTCAGACTAGATGCAGATGTGGTTATTATCGCGATCGGTCAGGCACCAAACCCCATCATACGCCAGACAACGCCCCGACTGAAAGTCGACGAAGATGGATACATAATTGTCGATGGTCGAGGAAGAACTTCTCGTCCCATGATTTGGGCGGCTGGTGACATAGTTCCAGGTTCTGATACCGTAATCGAAGCAATGAGCGGTGGAAGAAAGGTGTCGAGAGACATTCACCTTTTCCTGACATCACGCTTGCGTGCACTTCACCTTTTCTTAACAAGCAAAGAACCCGTACGTGGGCTCAGCATATTCTTGGCGAGAAAGGAGGCGCGAGCTCAGAAGTGGATCGACTAGTGCAGGGTCTTACCTCAAGAACTTCTGAAGGAACCGAACGTCATGGGTTCTAGCGTGCTAAGGATGGACGTCTCATGACTTTATTTGTACAATCGGAGGTCATTTTCTTGTCTAACATGATAGTATTTGCGAGTTGATATATCATTTGTGTCCCACGAAGGCCCCTAATAATGTGATCATACTATATCTCTAGGCGCCATTGAATTTAGCTTCGTGTCCTCAGGTGTGCAGTGCACATTTGAGTTATGCAGCCCCAGTCAAAGTGGCAATGTTATGTGCGAAGGAATTGTTCGGCTGCGATAGTTCTAGATGGAAGATAAGACGGAAGTGGTTGAAATGACTGATCTCAACCCTTTTGAGATTGCTCAGAGGCAACTAGATCAGTGCGCAGAGATCTTACAGCTAGATCCAGCTGTACACAGGATTCTTCGAGTCCCAGTGCGTGAACTTCACGTATACCTGCCGGTTCGCATGGATGACGGTTCCATTAAGATGTTTCAAGGATTCAGGGTTCAATACAACGACGCTCGAGGACCAACAAAAGGAGGAATTCGATTTCATCCTGATGAAACGATTGAGACTGTGCGGGCACTCGCGGCATGGATGACATGGAAATGTGCCCTTCTCGATTTGCCGCTTGGAGGGGCGAAAGGTGGAGTCATCTGCAATCCTAAGAAGATGTCAAGACGCGAGTTGGAGCTTCTGAGCCGAGCGTATGTTAATCAGGTATGGCAATTCATTGGGCCGGACAAAGACATTCCTGCCCCCGATGTCTACACAGACTCTCAGATAATGGCTTGGATGATGGACGAGTACTCGAGAATCCATGGAAAGAATCAGTTCGGCGTTGTCACTGGCAAACCGCTCTGCTTAGGCGGTTCTGCAGGACGTGAGGATGCAACTGCTCGAGGAGGGCTGTTCACCATTCGCGAAGCTGCAAGAGAATGCGATATTCGCCTCAAAGACGCTACCGTTGCCGTACAAGGATATGGAAATGCTGGACACTATGCTGCTTCTCTTCTTAGAACTATCTTTGGCTCCAAAATTGTGGCTATTAGCGACTCTAAAGGAGGCATATTCAACCAGGAAGGTCTTAGTCCGGAGGCGGTTCTTGAACACAAAGCGAAGACCGCCTCAGTAGTCGATTTCCCAAATACCAAACCTGTTTCCAACGAAGAACTCTTAGAACTTGACGTGGACATACTTGTCGCTGCTGCTTTGGAAAACGTCATCACTGAAAAGAATGGACCGAGAATCAAAGCCAGAATTCTTGCGGAGTTAGCTAACGGGCCGACCACACCAGAGGCGGACACTGTTCTTTATGAGAAAGGCGTTCATGTCATACCTGATTTCCTATGTAATGCTGGTGGAGTAACGG
>CAZVKZ010000082.1:3607-5843 GCA_964627775.1 uncultured Candidatus Bathyarchaeia archaeon
TACTACTTTGAGATGGTGCAGAATTTCTATATGCATTACTGGGGGGAAAAAGAGATTTACGAACGTCTGGATAAAAAAATGACTGAGGCTTATCATCAGACACTAGATGTATCGAGAAAGTACAACATAGACATGCGACAAGCTGCTTATGTAATAGCTGTTGAACGTGTAGCTGAAGCTATGAAGGTTCGCGGCTGGGTCTAGTTCACACTGACTCGCGCGCTAGCAATTGGTATGGGTTTAAAGACTTTTTTTTGGGCAATTTGGACATTCGTGATGAGGGGTCATATCATTTGTATGCCCCCCACAAGTTCGCGATATAATCAATGTAGATATATCCGAATGTTTTACTTCTGTTCAATCCAAGGTTCTCTTGGTTCACATATAATCTGGACTTGATCATGACTGCACAGAAAAGGTGATCGTGCTTGGTTGAACGCGGATCTAAGAACTCATCATACCTCGATGGAAAGTCAACATCTGGGACTAACACACGTGTAAGAGACACAAGTTGCACAAGCGGCATGTGCCCGATATGTATCAAGGAGTGTCCAGTTCTTTGCGAGATAAGCCTAGCCGCGTTTAGGGGAAGGGAATCCCTCTACCCTGACCCCGCACAGTATGGAAAGAGTACAGCGAGCGCCCTAAAAGACTTCGGCCTTGACTGGTCTCACTTCAATATTCAATCGTCACTTTTCAGTACAGAAGGGATAGCTGCCGATTCAGATCTCGCCATTTTCCCAAACGTGAATATTGAAACCAGCGTCGGCGGAATTCCACTTAAGCTTCCAATTCTGATAGGCGCGTACGGTTCAACTGATGTTGCAAGAGTCAACTGGCAGGGCTTGGCAAAAGGAGCCGCCCTCGCCGGCATAATCATAACGATTGGAGAAAACGTCTGTGGAATGGATCCAGACGCAAGGCTGACCAGCGGAAAGGTCACACACTCTGAAGAACTTTCATCAAGAATCAAGGCATTCAGAGAGCTTTGGGACGGCAAGAATGGAGAAGTGGCAGTGCAAACCAATGTTGAAGATCAGAGGCTAGGTGTCGATACATATGCCTTATCCAAACTCGAAGTCAATGTCATTGAAAGGAAATGGGGACAAGGAGCCAAAGCAATAGGGGGCGAGGTTAGAGTTAACAGTATCGAGAAGGCAAGACTACTAAAGAAAAGAGGGTACTTTGTCATTCCTGATCCCGAAGAAAAGACTGTTCAGGATTCTTTCCAGAAGAGTATCTTCACCACTTTTGAGAGACATAGTCGAGTAGGCATGCCAAGTGAGGAAGCTTTTCTCGAGGATATAGACAGGCTGAGAGAACAAGGTGTGAAATATGTTTCACTTAAGACAGGCGCATATAGAGCCCCTGCCGTTGCCTTTGCTATGAAGCTGGCTTCTGCTGCAAAGATAGACTTCGTTACATTCGATGGGGCAGGAGGAGGAACCGGGATGAGCCCTGTTACCATGATGGATGAGATGAGTACGCCGACAGTCTACCTTGAGGCTCAAGTCCTGAAGTGTGCAGAGATATTGAGAAAGAAGGGACGATACGTTCCTGACATTGTGATGGCAGGTGGATTCATAGACGAAACACAGACATTCAAAGCGATTGCGATGAGCAATTTTGGCACCGGCCCCTATGTCAAGGCAGTGTTATTTGGTCGCTCACCTTTGACCGCTGTTATGAAATCCTCCTTTTACTTGGAGCTTGCTTCGAGAGATAGCCTTCCCAAGAGCTTTGTTGACCGTTACGGCAAGTCTCCAGACAACTTCTTTTACTGTGCCAGTGAACTGAAGGCAAGGTACAAACCACAATTCGAGAAAATCCCTTGGGAAGCTATCGGCCTCTACAGTTACCTGCACGACAGAGTGGGCGTCGGTCTGCAGCAACTGATGGCAGGTGCACGAAAATGGAAACTTGACCTCATATCAAGATTCGATCTGATAGCGCTAACTGAACGGGCGTCAAAGGCCACCGGTCTACCTTTACCTGAGGAATCAGAGGCCAATCTGATGGAAGCAATGCTTTCCTGACCCCACCACTCAAGCTCAAGGCTTAGAGCATACCTGATAACCAGAAGGGTTATAGTGAGGGGAAGAACAACGTCCGCGCCGTTGTTGACGATGTGCACCTCGATAGTTATCCTCAGGGCGTAAGGCATGTAAGGTTTTCATGCGAATTCTGTTATTGGGCTGTTGCAGTCTTCCTTCTGGTTTTTCCCAGTATTCTAGAG
>CAZVKZ010000082.1:5853-6405 GCA_964627775.1 uncultured Candidatus Bathyarchaeia archaeon
GCGCGCGAGGAGATAAAGTGGTAGCGGAATGGGAGATTGTAGTGAGAGAAAAGAGTTAATAATCGATTCTGATCCTGACACCCTGAATTAGCAAGAAGCCTACCGGCAAGCACACGGCCTACCAACGAGCCAAACTCCGAAGAACTAATCCTCAACCTCCCTAGCTCTGAACTTGCATATTCCTAGACAACTCTTTTAGCTTCTCCAATACTCCCTAGTTAATCGACAAGACCGAGGGTTGAAGGAGGCTTGGCGTTCTGGAAGCTGTAATGTGGGCGGAGAAATATAGACCTCAAATGCTCAGCGAGATCAAGAACCAAAAGGAGATAGTTGAACGCTTGGAGAGGTTTGTGAGGACAAAGTCCATGCCCCACTGCCTTTTTGCCGGCCCACCGGGGACAGGCAAAACAACTGCCGCACTCTGTCTAGCCCGAGAGCTGTTTGGAGAGCGGTACATGGATGCCTATATGGAACTCAACGCCAGCGACGCCCGCGGCATAGATGTTGTAAGAACCACAGTAAAGGAATTTGCACGAATATCGACGATCAGCA
>CAZVKZ010000083.1:0-6387 GCA_964627775.1 uncultured Candidatus Bathyarchaeia archaeon
GTTGCGTAACCGAGGATCTCAACGATGTCGAACACGCCTTTGATGTCGTAAGGAGCTGTTGAGTAGAGGTTGTGGAAGCACGAGGGACATGCTGTAACAACTCCATCAACGCCTAGTTTAACCGCGTCATCAAAGAACTTCTTGCAGAGATCATTCCTGAGCTCTGAGTAGGGAACCCTTATTGTGCCGCCGCAGCATCTTGAGAACTCTCTGGAACGATCCAGCTCAACAACCTCTACTTCCTTGACATTTTTGAGTATGTTTCTTGGTGCATCATAAACCTCAGCATATCTTCCCAGGTGGCACGGATCCTTGTACGTCAGTTTCATGGGGAGAGCTCGGGAGATTATGATAGTTCCTTTCTTGAGGGCTTCATCCAGAAGTTGTGTTGAGTGTTGGACCTCTATCTTGGGTGTGATCTTCAGCTCTGGGAGATCATTTCTTAGGGTGTTGTAGCACATCGGACATAGCGTCACTATCTTCTTTATGCCGTGATCTCTTAGCATCTTGGCAGTCTCTGCAAGAACCTCCCTAGCCTCTTTTGTGAGACCTAGATCAGCTAGGTAGCTTCCGCAGCAGAGTTCGTCCCTCAGAACCGTAAACTCAGTCTTTGTCTGTTCCAGTAGCTTGAATAATGTGATTAGGTGTTTTGGATAGACATACTGCGCCACGCATCCCATGAATAGGACTGTGTCGGCCTTCTGGGGTAGTTTGTCAATAGCTTCTTGGAGTTCTGCAGGCCTCGATTTCATCGCCAACACATTCTTTGTTGTGACGATGTTCTCAAACATCTTCAGGTGATCTGGAAGCGGGCCCTTCTTGGCCTCGGCCAGTTGAGATCTAACTTCCTTGATGATGTCTGAGACCTTTACGAGGCCAGGACAGATCTCCTCACAGGACTTACAGAGAGCGCAAGTATAGATGCGATCAAGTATCTTCTCATCCAGAGAAATCTTCCCTTCTCTCAATAGTTGAACAGCCATCATTCGGCCTCGAGCGTTCCATGTCTCATTCAGCTTCGATTGGTAGATCGGGCACTGGCTTCTGCAGAAGCTACACCTGAAGCACTTGTTCAGCTCATAGCTCAGTTCTTTGTTAAGAACAGGTTTGAAACTCATCAGATCACTCCTCTGGGAAGATCTTGTGCGGATTCAGGATATTGTTAGGATCAAAGAGCTGTTTGATCCTCTTCATGACCGCTATCTCTTTGGAATCATGTTCAAGCGGGAAGAACTTTCTCTTGAGTACACCTATCCCGTGTTCGCCTGAGATCGTCCCACCGAGTTCTACGGCCGTCTTGAAGATCTCATCCGTTGCGGCCATCGCCTTATCGTACTCATCTCTGTTCTCTTCATCATAGAGTACATGGGGATGGAGGTTCCCGTCTCCCACATGGCCAAAGGTCGGCACCAAGGTCCTATGCTTCTCTGCGATCTCATGTATGCGGCGAAGCATATCCGGAATCTTGCTTATGGGCACTGTGACATCTTCTATCAGGATCGAATTCTTGCCAAGAACAGCCAGAGACTGAAAGGCTGTCTTTCTAGCATTCCATAGACTCAGACTCTCTTCCTCTGTGGCCGCGACCTTTACCTCCGTCGCGCCTTCCTGCCTGCAAACCTTCTCTGCTATGCCCATGCGGTAGACCACGTCATCTTGAGGACCATCAAATTCCATAATGAGCATAGCACCCGCTGGCGGCAGCTTCATCGTCAAGTACTGTGATATAGTCTGCATAGTCGTCTTGTCCAAGATCTCCATCGCTGAAGGATTGAGGCCTCTAATCATTATCTTGAATGAGGCTCTACCAGCATCTTCTGGAGTATCAAAGTATGCTGTCGTGACCATTCGGCTCTCTGGGACTGGGATTACCTTTGCACGTACCTTCGTGATGATAGCGAGAGTCCCTTCCGAACCGGTTACGAGCCTTGTCAAGTCGTATCCGGAGACGCTCTTCCTAGTCTTCGTTCCTGTCGATATTATCTCGCCTGTGGGAAGGACTAGCTCCACTCCTAAGACCCAATCCCTGAATGTGCCATACTTGACTGCGTGGATGCCCCCGGCGTTGTTCGCGACACATCCGCCGATGGTGCATGCGACCTCGCTTGCCGGATCGGGTGGAATGAATAGACTGAAGGGTTTGAGTGTGTCATTTATCTCGCGGATGCTTACTCCAGCCTCGGCAAGGAACTGGAGGTTCTCCACATCAATCTCTAAGATCTTGTTCATCCTCTCAAGACAAAGTACGATTCCGCGCTTTGTAGGGACAGGACCGCCGCAGAGGCTGCTTCCCGCTCCCCTTGGGTATACTGGAATCCTGGTCTTGTTTGCGAAGACCATTATCTTGCTGATGTCTTCGACGTTCCTGGGCCAGACCACAACATCTGCCATTCCTCTGACAACTGTAGGGTCACGTGAGTATACTTCCAATTCAAGGGTCTCGGTAGAGATGTTCTCTGGACCGACAATCCCAACTAATTCATCTACGTATTGCTTATCCATTTTAGAGCAGCCGACACTAACGTACTTCAGTTTGATCCTAGTCAGCAGTATCTCATTTCTTCTGAAGATTGGCTTTTTCTTTTGTAGCCCACGCTGTGATCTGCTCGGGTGTGTGAAGGAGACTCTTCAGGTCATTCTCCAAGTTTGTAGCTTGTATGAGGACAGCCCACCCCTCACCGTACGGATCTTTCACGATAATACCTGGATTCTTGGCAAGCGTCTCGTTAACTTCAGTTATCGATCCTGAGACCGGTGACTTGAGGGGGCCAACCCATTTGGAGCTCTCCATAGTCCCGAAGCCTTTGCCCTGCTCCACCGCTGCACCTTTGGGCTTGAGACGTATGTAAATTATGTCTGATGCCATCTTAACAGCTACATCAGACAATCCGACGCGTACCTTGCCGTCAGGTTCCACTTTGGCCCAGCTTCTTCCTTCCTCAAAATAATAGAGTTCATCTGGAAGGTTGAAATCATCAACTTTAACCATTTAGAAAATCACTCGTCCGGCAGCTCAGGCTCATTTCTTCCTGAGTTTTTCCAAAGCTAACATGATGCCTTCTATTATAGATTCTGGTCTCGGCGGACATCCAAGGATCAGCACGTCGATAGGAATCAGTTTCTCTACAGGCCCACCCAAGGCATAGTTTGGTCTTCCATCGTCTCGATTGTAAACCCCGCCTGTAATTGCGCAAGATCCGCATGCTATCGCGATCTTAGGATTGGGAACTTGGCTGTATACTCTCCTAAGGGTTGATGCGATCTGCTTTGGCGCGGGTCCAGTGATCAGAAATATGTCTGCGTGGCGCGGGTTGTTCCTCAGTTGGATGCCCATCCTCTCAAGGTCAAAACGTGGAGCAAAGCACGCCGCCAGCTCGATATCGCAGTTGTTGCACCCTCCAGCATGAGCGTGAAATATCCAAGGGGAGTATGCACGTGCCTTTCCCTTTAGATTAAGCCTCAAATTCTCACCCCTAGTACGATTTGCGAGGATGAATTCTGAAGACATAGCTGTGGGTTCGTCTGCAGTCAAGGCAATACCTCATGTAAACTTCCATATCCTTACTCGCAGTCTCCTTGTTTGACGGATCCATCTTCTCATCAACTCTGCGCTTGACAGCGTCTATCTGCTTGCTTGGAAAGATTGGCCGACCACAGCCTTCACATCTTCCCAACGAGACCACATGCTCGACCTTTACAGCATTCTCCGCTTTGCTCCCGGTTTGGGAGAGTTCAAACTCAGGTGTCAGTTCAATTGCCTTTTCAGGGCAGATGTCGCGGCATCGACCGCAGAAGATGCATCTAGCAAGCTCCACCTTGAGGGCCCTCTCAAATTGCGATTCTGACTCTGTGATCGCGCCGCTTGAGCAGATGACACTGCATCCTCCACATCCAACGCATTTCTCGTCATCGAACTTGTGTTTCCCCCTATTCTCCTCTGTGATGACGTATCCTATGAGCGGAGTTGTTTTGACAGGGTAGTCGGTTGTCATAGGTCGGACTGTGTTTCGGAGAAGTTCCCTAGCCAGTTTGGTTAAGCCAACTCTCAACTTGTCAACCTCGCAGTATGATTGGGTGGACGTACCGGAATGTGTAAGCCCAAGCGAGGCCCACTATCGCTAGAAGGATGGGGATCTTCACGTACCATCTAAGAGCTTGATCAATCCGGAACCTGGGATTCAGTGTGTGAATCAGTGTCGCAAAGGCGACTATCAGAAAGCCTTCCACCAGGAAGATGAGGGTTGTCAGTTGGTACTGAAGCCCAGGGATAACACCGCCTGCAAGGAAAAGGTCAACAAAGAGGCTAATGCATACCGATGTCAGAAGAATCTTGCCAATCTCAATAATTCCAAGTAAACTTCCACTGTACTCTGTTATGGGGCCTGCCACAATTTCGACTTCAGCCTCAGGAATATCGAACGGTTTCAGATGCAGCTTGCCCACGATTGCAAGGAGAAAGGCAGCCGCAGCAAAAGGATTCAGAAGGAGAAACGGGTATTGTGATATCTGCACGTTCAGGATCCTCTGCATTGATAACGCATCAGCCATGACAGCGACCGCGAACGCACCGATGACAAAAGGTGTCTCGTAGGCCAGCATCAGCTCCGCCTCCCTCATGCTTCCCACCGCTCCCCAGGGCGAGGAGCTTGCAGCCCCACCGAGTATGAAAGCAAGAGGGACACCAAGGAGTAGATAGAGCACAGCGACGAGGCTGAGTTCAAACGAGGCAAAAGGCGAATAGCCCGCGAAAGGGATCAGCGTGGCAGCGGCTACCAGACAGAGCAATGCAACATAAGGTGCTGCCCTAAAGATTCTAGTCCTAGAGGTGTTGGGTACCAGCGATTCCTTGTACAAAAGTTTGAGTACATCATAGAGGGGTTGGAAGAGTCTGGTTGTGCCCAGGGTCTTTCTTAGAGGCTTGGGTACGAGAAGCCACGGGCCCCTTCTAGATTGGAGTCGTGCTGAGATCTTCCGTATCTCATAGTTGTAAACGACGCCCACGATAAAACTCGCCAGCGGCAGAACCGCAATACTGGCCAACGAGATTATTTGAGAGGAGAGCTCCACTGGTCATTTGCTCCTTTTGGAGAGTGAGTTGCACAGCGGTATGGGTGTGGTCCTGCCCGTCCTTGAGTCTACGATAGTTACAACACGGTCTGTACATGAGTAGCAGGGGTCGATGCTGCCTACGATGATGGGAGCATCTGCAATTGTATGGCCTCTGAGCAATCGGGGTACAAGAGCATTGTTTCGAAAACTTGGGGTCCTGATACGTACGCTGTGCGGGATGTTTGTGCCATCCGAGACCAAGTAGTACATCAGTTCGCCTCTCGGCGCCTCTGCCTTACCCAGCGCTTCCTTGAGTTTGAAATCCTTGGGATCCACTGCCTCGACAAGAATCGGACCTGCTGTACGATTCAAACCTTCCAGGCATTGCAATAGAATCTCAATTGAGACAAGCATCTCCTTCAGCCGCACGATCGTCCTGGACCAAACGTCTCCCCCATCTTCAGTTATGATATCCCATGTAGTGTACTCAGAGCCGTATGCAGCGTAAGGACTCGACCAACGAGTATCAAGTTTCCAACCACTCGCACGGGCTGTAGGACCTACAGCCCCAGCAGCCTTAGCCGTTGCAAGATCTAGTCTTCCAATGTCCTGTAGTCTTCTCCTCACCACTGGGTGGTTGTAGACAATGTCAATGAGCTTCTTCACCTCGGCCTTCATGCTCCTCAGGCGTCTATCTGTCTTGGTAATCGTCTCACTGGTCACATCCTTTCTTACGCCACCGATCAGGTTCATTGCAGGAGCCCTCCTGCTGCCAGTCAAAGACTCGAAGATGTCCAGGACCTGTTCTCTGACCTTCCAGGAGAGCATGAATAGCGTCTTGAATCCGATCAGGTCCCCAGCGACTCCCAGCCAGAGCAGGTGGCTGTGAATCCTCTCAAGCTCCGCCATCATTGTTCTCAGATACCGCGCGCGGTCAGGGATCTCTACACCGCTGAGAGTCTCGACAGCATTCAAGTATGCTGTTGTATGAGTGACATTGCATATGCCGCAGATCCGCTCAGCCAGAAACACGCCTCTTGAGTAGCTACGGCCTTCGAAGAGCTTCATTATCCCTCTATGATTCCAACCCAACTTCACATCTGCACCTGTAATCTCCTCACCTTCCACTTTGACACGGAAGTAGGCACCCTCTATCAGAAAGGGATGGTAAGGACCGAGAGGGATGAGTGAGGCCTCAACATTCTTCAGCGGGTCAACTATGATTTGTGGATTGCCATCCTTGTCAACATAATGCTCGCACTTCTCGCTCTCAACAGGATTTGGCCATTCATAAGGTAGCCAGAGGTGTCTGGGATCTGGATGGCCAATGAACCTGAC
>CAZVKZ010000084.1:0-4491 GCA_964627775.1 uncultured Candidatus Bathyarchaeia archaeon
TATCCTCTTCGTCGGCAGCGTCAGATGTGTATAAGAGACAGGTATGAGAGTCCTTCAGGCAAGACTATCTCAGCTCCCCGAGCGTTGAGCCGGGCAGGAACACCGCCAGGCATCTTCCCCACTCCCGGCGCATTTGCGATCTCATTTGTGTCGTTGAGTATGGCGAGTATATTTCTAACCAAAGATGCGGCGGTCAGTGAGTCGTTGGTAGTATTTGGACACGTGAGAGATTCGGTTCCAGAGATATCCATCGCTTTGGATATCAGTTCAGCTGAGTCAAACTCTCCAGTAAGATCCTGGCCTTTGACGTATACCTTCAGATAGTGAGGGATCTCTTTGTACGGTATCTTTCCGCCTCTGTGTACGCGGTGAATCACCATTCTAACTGATATGTCTTCAATAGGAACATTCTTGTCTTTGCCGACTGTCCATCGGATTCCCTGGGCTGTCAGATCAATAGTTCCAGCACCCACAGTTGGGCCCAACCCTATCTGTGAAAGGACTGAGTTGAGGAGATCTGGTGCGGATACATTGACAACGTGAGTCTTCACTTCTGATTTCTCGACGGACTCCATCAATCTGAGCAGTGGTGGCAACGTGTAGAGGGGAGTGATGGGCAGAGGTATACTTCTTTTTTCCCTGCGTTGTTTCTCGAACCAAGGATAGAGCGAAACAGGAGTCGTAGCATTGGCTATAACATTCGGTCTAATCTCTTGGATCTCCTTTGAAAAATCGTTCTGCTTGAGAAGATCGCGACTCAGGAATTCAATCTCTCTCGGTCCATTGGTGAATGCAGAGTTAATAATTGCATTGTTCACCACAGTACCCCCCTTCCTTTCGTCCCTTCCGACGATGACAAGCCTCTGCACTGTGGAATTGCGAGAGAGGAAGTAACTCGCGTACGTTCCGACTCTGCCCGTTCCGCCCACCATCATGATGGACTTTTCATCTTTCGACAAGAATCACACAACTTCGGAAGATTGAGACAGGAATACTTCATTTAAGTCTTGAGGTTACCATTCCCTGTACTGGATCGGAGGGCTTGCACCACCCTCCGTCACAAGTCTTAAGAATATACTAGGTGATTTACGTGGGGTCGAAAACAGATGAAACACAGCTTCTACATCGTGACAGTGATACTGGCTCTGATAACTCTCGGCATAGCAATACCTTCAGCTCTTACTGGCAAGAGGACAGCGCCCTTAATTGCCGGGCTTGGTCCTTACGAATACCCGATCTATGCTATCATCATCGTCATAGCGCTGATGCTATTCGTCTACCTAGTCAAAAAAAGAAAGCGAGAAAAGAGGTAAGAAGAGATGAATGTTAAAGCCGAAACTGAAGTGACTCCGCTCAAGACTGAGATGTCCGCCTTAGACATAGTAACCATCGCTCTGTTCGCCGCATTAAATAGACTAATCTGGTTCCCAATCAACTTCATCCGTTTCCTAGCTCCATTCGATCTGCTAGTCTCGATGCCCATGTCAGGTGTACCTAACGGGATTCTGGCCGCCGTTGTGAGGAAACCAGGCACTATGACACTCCAGGCTGTCGTGCACAGCCTGCTGGGTGCGGTGATATTCGGCACCTCATTCTGGACTTGGCCTGTCAATGTCGGAAGAGGACTCATCGAGGATCTGATCTTTTCAATGACCATTTACCGTTGGGGACCATCACGCAAGACCAATATGTGGTGTGGAATTGGTGCCGCTGTCGCCATAATCTACGACCTAGTAGTCTGGATGGGATTCGTTCAACGATACGCCTTCGGCATCGTATGGCCAACGTGGATGTACCCCGCTGTAATACTTAGCACCGCAATTGCCATCTTCATCACCTACTACATAGGGATGGGCCTCGGAGAAAAAATCAGGGCACTCATTATCTGAAAGACAACAACCTCCCCCCTTTTTATTACCCCTCTTCTTCTTACGTACAGACAGGAGGTGAGATTGGAAATTGTCTCTCGCGATAGAAGATGCCTCATTCAACTATCTACGCGAGAGCGAACCTGCCATCGAGCACGTCAACCTCAGACTTGAGCCAGGCGAGTTCACAGTCCTCACCGGACCCAGTGGCTGTGGAAAGAGCACCTTGGCCAAATGCATAGTGGGATTCATTCCTCACGCCACTCCCGGAAGAATGCAAGGCCGCATCTTAGTAGATGGCTTGGATACAAGAGAGAACCGAATGTTCGAATTGAGCAAGCACGTCGGGATCGTATTCCAAAACCCGGAGAATCAGCTATACTGCCTCAGGGTCACAGACGAAGTTGCATTCGGACCCGAGAATATGGGATTACCCAGGGAAGAAATCGCTAGACGGGTAGAGGATGCGCTTAAGCTGGTAGGCCTTTCCAATCTGAAAGAGAACTTTGTCTTCACACTGTCAGGAGGTCAAAAGCAGCGACTGGCAATAGCTTGCGCATTATCCTTCTCACCGAAGATACTCATTCTCGATGAGCCAACGACAGACATAGATCCACTTGGAACAAGAGAAGTTCTTGAAGTCGTTCAAGATCTCAGCAAGAGTGACAACATGACGATACTCATGATAGAACACAAGCTTGAACAAGTCCTGGATAAGGCAGACCGCCTAATAGTCATGGACAGGGGGAAGATTGTTCTCGATGGGCCTCCTAGGGATGTGATGAAGGAGCACTGGAAAAGTCTTATGAATACAGGGGTGCAGGTGCCACAGGCAATAGAGATATCCAGATTCCTTCAAGAGAAAGGCGTGAAATTTGATCAGGTGCCACTGAATGCTGACGAGATCCTACCGGGCTTGAGAGGCTACATTGAAAAGGTCGGCGTCAGCACACGTTCACGAACATCAATCTTTGAAGATGAATCGAAGGCGAAACAGAATGAACCACTGGTCATACTCGATGATGTTTGGTACAAATACGATGTTGGGCCGGTGATCCTGAAGGGGGTCAGTCTGGAAGTCCGCCCAGGCGAGATCATAGGGATGATCGGTCCAAATGGTGCTGGAAAGTCCACCTTGGTGAAGCTTCTTGTCGGACTGCTCAGGCCAACCCGAGGCAGATACACAATAGACAAAACTGATGCATCCAAGCTCAGCGTGAGTGAGCTGGCCAGCAAGATAGGATTCCTCTTCCAAAACCCAGACCATCAGCTTTTCACAAACAGAGTCTGGGACGAGGTGGCTTTCGGAAGCAGATACTGGAACGTATCTCAAGAAGAAGCGAACAGAAGAGTTGCAACAGCCCTAGAGACAATGGATCTTATGCGATATCGCGATAGGCACCCACATGCGCTCAGCCGAGGTGAGAGACAGCGACTTGCAGTCGCAACTGTCATAGTCAAGCTTCCCAAGATGATGATACTTGATGAGCCGACAACCGGCCAAGATTATGGCCGAGCCAAAGCTCTAGTCGATCTAGCGATAGGGCTGCAGAGAAAGGAAGGGCTGGCAGCGCTGCTGATCAGCCACAACATGAGGCTCATCAGTGAGTATACTGAGAGAACAATCGTCGTGAACTCAGGCAAGATAGTGATGGATGCACCCACACGCGAGGTCTTCTCCAAGAAAGAAGAATTGAACAACATAGGGATAGAGCTGCCGACGATTCCACAACTGTTTAGCTCCCTAACAAGTTATGGCTTCCCACCAGCCCTCACAGTCAACGAATTCTATCAAGGATTCTCCAGCATCATGAGATGACATCATGTCCACTATTCGAAAGTTTCTCAGCGCAGAGAACTACTTAGATCGAGGAACTCTGCTTCACAGGCTAGACCCCAGAACAAAGCTCGTAATACTATTGGTCTACGGCATCGTAGGCATCATTTTTGACAATGTAGTAATCCTGCTTGTGGCGTATCTGGTCGGGATCTTATGCTGGATATCCTCCAAGATCCCAATGAGAAACTATTCCTTGGCCCTATGGACAACGATCGGGTACTTCGCCGGGTGGTCTCTGATTGGCGGTCTCTTCCTCTTCGAATCTGCCGGCACCTATCAGGTGGTAGGAGGATTCACAGGTCAACTGACATCGGAACTTCTGTATCAAATGAGGTCTAATCCTCACGTTACAGGAATTGGCCCATTCAGGTTCTATTTAGAAGGGGCCGTATTCGGCTTCGAGAGAGGCTTCAAGATGGCTCTGCCATTCAGTATCGGACTTGTCGTGTTGTGGACTACCGGTCCAACAAAGATTCTAAGAGGACTTGTGAAACTGGGACTGCCGTACATAGTCTCCTTCACACTCAGCTCGTCGATACGCTTCCTGCCGCTCTTTGCTGAGGAGGCGGTGAATATTATGGACGCACAGAAGATTCGGGGTGCTGAGAGACGAGGCCTGTCAGGAGAGTTGAAGATGAGCTATCGAATGATGATGCCTCTCTTCATCAACACCCTCAGAAGAAGTAGAGAGTTAGCGGCTTCTGTGGAGACGAGAGGCTTCGGCGCAAGATCCAAGACCGAGCGTACCTATCTCGTAGATCTGAAACTCACCTGGGAGGACGG
>CAZVKZ010000084.1:4591-6350 GCA_964627775.1 uncultured Candidatus Bathyarchaeia archaeon
ATACCGTATCGCGAGGTATCCAGACTATCGTATGGCATCGAGGCCGAAACCAACAATGTCATCGTGAAGATCTATGCTGAAGGAGGCGTTGTCGGTTTCGGTGAATCATGTGCAATAAAGAAGGAAATGCAAAGCACGGTTCTGAACGATCTATTCAAAATATGCCCAAAACTGATTGGGATGGGCTCCTTCGGCATTGCAGTGATTCACGACAAGATGGATGAGATAGTTCCAGACCACAACCACGGTCCTGGAAAAGCTGCGATAGACATGGCCCTATACGATATCATGGGGAAATTAGCAAGACAACCGGTGTACAATCTCATCGGAGGATGTTATAGAAGAGAGATCCCAACCCAGCATGCCCTATTTGTTAAGGAGCCGGAGGAGATGGCGGCTGAGGCCAAGTCGCTGATGCAGGAAGGATACACGATCTTCGAGATTAAGCTCGGAGGGGAGCCGGAGAAGGATATCGAGAGAGCAAGGAGAATCAGGGAGGCTGTTGGAAAAGACGTGGTGATGATAATCGATCCGAATCAGGGATGGACTCCTCAGGAATCAATATACTGCCTCAAGCAGATGAGGGGTCTGGATGTGATCTGTGAAGAGCCAACTGCTGGCATCGATGGGTTGGCTGAGGTTCACAGAGCCGTAGATACTCCCTTGGTAGTCGATCAGAGCGCACCTACGCCGAAAGATGTCATTGAGGTCGTGAGGAAAAAGGCGGGGGACATGATGAATATCAAGATACAGAGCGCAGGAGGGATCTACCCCTCTCTGAAGATCACATCAATATGTGAAGCTGCAGGAATGAAGTATAGAATCGATGATGGGCCTGTAAGCAGAATAGGCAACACCGCCAGCGCGCACTTCGCAGCTGCCTCAAGGGACATTGTGGGCTGTGGTGTCGCTCAACATACATTCCTAGATGCTAAGACGGTTGATCTCATCAGTGAGGATGGAGTAAGGATAGAGAGAGGGTTCGGCATAGTGCCTTCAGGCTACGGACTTGGAATAACCGTTAAAGATGACCTGCTAAGAAGTCCAAAGAAGGTATTTGCCTAGAGCGCTACGCGCGCGTGCGCCGGTCTTCAAATGTACACCCTGTTAGACATTCTCGTCTTCCTAGTTTCAGTGGTTATCATATCGCTTTCAGGTGTTATGATGCCTGGCCCAGTAACAGCTGTGACCATAGCAAAAGGGAGAAGAGACGGAAACGCAGGGGCTTTGATCGCTTTCGGCCATGGGATCATAGAGATCCCCCTCATGGTTTTGATTTACCTCGGGTTTGCCCAGCTCTTCAGTAACGAGATCGTAAGGAGGAGCGTGGGGTTCATAGGTGGCCTAATGCTCGGGTTCATGGGGGTACAGATGTTTCGAAGCAGAGACTACATAGCAGGGGAGGAGAAGGATGTTAAACTGAGCTCAGTATTCTCAGGGGTCATTACGACAGGGGCGAATCCATACTTCTTTCTATGGTGGGCTACAGTCGGTTCCGCTCTAGTTATTAATTCGGCCCTCTTTGGATTGACGGGATTCCTGCTATTCGCCCTAGTTCACTGGTTATGCGATTTCTTCTGGGATCTGTTTGTCTCAAGAGCCGTCTATAGGTCGCGTAGCTTCTGGAGCCTGAGAGTTCACAGAATCGTCTTCAGCATATGTGCGTCAATATTGATCTTTTTCGGGATCTGGTTCGTCTCCTCGGCCTTGCAATGAGTCGTGGAAAACACTCAATCAATTGGATAGTTTCTATTCCAGA
>CAZVKZ010000085.1:0-6343 GCA_964627775.1 uncultured Candidatus Bathyarchaeia archaeon
CCCCCCTAGGGGGGTTGAGCTGCTGAGGGCAAGTATTGGTGTTCGGTCGAGATAGAACTCGATGCTCTAATCTGTCTTAGTATTGGGCTTTCCTGATCGAACCAACGATATACGCCTGAAAATGACCTCAAGAGATTGTCTGCTTGTCGAGCCATCTCAAAACATATAAAATCACCAGCAGGTAATCGTGTGGCGGGTTGATGAGGCGTGCCAAAGCGGTATGGAGGACTTGACAGGAAGATAGACCTGCTCGTTAAGGATCGGCCGATAGACCGTTTGACTTGGCTTCAAGAGGTCTTCCCCACATGGGGGACTTTTCTTAACGAGGAGATCGAGGACACACAGATAGAGAAGGGCAATGTGGCCTTATGGTGGCTCGGCGCCTGCGCTTACTGGTTCAAGACGCCAAAGAACACTGATATATTAATAGATAACTACAGCGGCCCATCCATCGCGGCCAGATGGGAACTCGATGAACCCGACAGCCCCTACGGAGTTCTCAGGCAGACTGGGTCCACAAGTCAGGTCTGGCTTAGGCTCAACCCACAGATTATAGACCCCTTCGCGATCAAGAAGCTCGACGCACTTCTCTCAACGCATCCACACGTGGATCACTGTGATATCTACACTATCAAGCCGCTCGTGAGGAACACGGCCTGCAAATTTGTTGGCCCTCCGAAAAGCTGCCGCAAGTTTGAGCAGTTCGGGGTTCCAAAGGAGAGGATCGTCGAGGTCAAGCCTGGGGATGAAGTGAAGCTGAACGATGTGAAAGTGAAGGCGCTGGAAGGTGCTGATAACACGGCTGTGCTGGAGGCTGAGAGCATGAGCGAGACCGCTGTGAACTATCTGCTGCAGACGCCTGCAGGTAACTTCTATCATGCCGGTGACTCTCACTACTCGAACATGTTCTTCAGGCATGGTAGGGAGAACAAGGTCGACGTCGCAATGGTGGCCTTCGGAGATAACCCCTCAGGTATGACTGACAAGATGACCGCGTATGATGCGTTCAGGGTCGCAAAGGCACTGAACACCAAGCTCCTGATACCGATGCATTATGATAATTGGTCTATCGTCCAAGGCGACCCGGAGGAGTTGATATGGATAGTGAAGAGGAAGGCTCAAGGGATGAAACTTGTGATCCTGCAGTGGGGAATAAAGTTCCTCTACCCCAAGGATCAAGACATTGGAAGAGCGATCTATCCTAAGCAGGAGGAGTATTTCGTTCCGCACCGGTCATGGGAGTATGGCAGGAAACAAAGGATCTTTCTAAGAGTGGAAGAGTAGAGGGGTATACTCTCTTCCCATTTCTGGCATTCCCACCCAGATCGTAGGCACATCAACTGTTTCAGGGAGGTTCCAACCAAGCCCTCCTGAGGTATTCTTGAACCTCTTCGTCGCCAACATCATACCAGTGAACATAGGCGTCTGCCACTGCGAATAGGGGTCCGCTTCTAGCGTTCAGGCAGTAGACTTCGTCAACCTCAGAGGAGACAAGTCTCAGGGCTTCGCTGTGGCCCGTGGGCACGGCCACGACTACACCTGTAGGATTCTGTTTTTTTAGTGATCTCACCGCAGCCAACATCGTGAAGCCTGAAGCCAAGCCATCATCAACGATGATCAAGCCCTTCTGATTGAGGTCGGCTGGCTTTCTCTCGCCACGGAATTTCGCAATTCTCTCTTTTATCTCCATCAATCTCTCAGAGGCGATTTCTTGGATCGTTTCTTGATCAAGACCCAACTGGTACACCAGAGGCTCATTCAAGATTAGTGTGCCATCAAGTGCAACGGCCCCGAAGCCGGCTTCTGGGTTGCCCGGTATGGGGACTTTGCGGACGACGACTACATCAAGTGGGATCTTCAACTGCTGTGATATTGCGAAGCCCACAGGAACCCCTCCTGAAGGGACGGCAAGTACTATCGCGTCCTTGAGAGTTCTCTTCTCGAGCATGTGCGCAAGAAGCCTGCCTGCTTCGAGTCTGTTCCTGAACACGTGAGTCTTATTCCTGAGAGAAGGTTCATCGATGATGTTTCTGGGATGCATAGAATCCTTCACATCTCAAACGGTAAGAGTCTGATTCGCATATTCAGGGGCACCGACTGTATGATCTAGTTGGGTTCAGTCTTGTTATCAAATCCTCTCCTGCTTCCATGTAATAGAACTATTCGTCAAGTGAAATTTCGATCGCAGATGTGAAGAGTTCTATCAACGGTCGGCTGTGTCAGGATTCCAAATGCCCAGCCCCTCGTTTATGATGAGCAGTCTGGGAATTGTTGATGTGCACTGGCGAGTGTTGCGCGTGACCTGACGTAAACAGAGTGTTTAAAAGTTTGAATCTGAAGATCAGCACTGGAGTTGGCGGCCATAGCTGGGAGCCAGGACCCGTACCCGTTCCGATCACGGAAGTGAATCTCCTAGGCGATCTAGGCTGTAGTGTTGTGCGGAAGCCTATGCGAAACCTAGACCGCTGCCAACTCCTTCTCAAAGTTGATTGTTGCAGTATTCTTCGTGAAAGGTTTATAACTGCCACTAAATCCTTCTAAAAGACAACTTGTATTTGAGGCACGAGTTCTTGCTGACCAGGCTCCTACTGCTAGGGTACCCAACCGGCGATTCCTCGCTAAGTACCTTAGTCTCAACTCTGATGTATTTATCCTTCATATTGTTCATACTCTTCGGGCAGAAGATTCAGCTGTGGACAATGATCTGGAACATGAGCGGGGCCCTCAAGAAGCTTGAGTTTATGAAGAATGAAGCCAAGATCCTCACGATCAAGACGATCAAAGAGATCGGCAAGCCCAAGGACGATCCAACACCGAAACTCAACGCTCTCTTAGAAGCCTTCTTCATCTCGCCTGTTGATATGGATCCTGCTGGGGTCGTCTGGAAGCTTGACCACCTGATGGATGTGCGTGACACCAAATTCAAAGATGACGTCAAGACGATCGCCCCTGAGGCGAACGAGGCCCAAGCTAATAATCTGGAGAATCTTGTCGAGGGCAGTCTTGCCCTAAACACGATATTCCGGATAGTCAGGCACTTCTACCTCCTCGGCAGGAAGACCCAGAGCTTCTATCTGATTCTGCAGCTCCAGATGATCCTCCCACTCGTCATGCAGGAGGCTGAGGCCCTCGTCGGTGCGACAAAAGCGTTTGCGCAAGGTCAGCCCATAGGGGACGGCATAGGTTCGCTTGTGGCCTCGAAGCTGATGAGGGATGGTGAGAAGAGGAAAGTCGAGAAGGACATTGTAGTGTCTGAGATCACGATGGATGGCCGGCGTGTGATCGCCCTCAAGGCTGAAGGTCCAGGTGGGAACGTTGGCAAGCCAGGCGACGCGATAAGACAGCTGATCGAGGAGCGTGAAGGCAAAGTCGCCATGGTCGTGATGGTCGACGCGGCTGTGAAATTCGAGGGTGAGAAGACTGGAGACATAAGTGAAGGGACAGGCGCCGCGATCGGGGGCATAGGAACTGAACGGTTCAAGATAGAAGAGGAGATCTCGAAATTCAAGATACCCGTTCACGCCATCATTGTGAAAGAGAGCATCCAGGAGGCTATCATGCCGATGAAGAAAGAGATCACCGAGTCCGCTGACAATGTCATAGCAAGGATTAAGAACCTTATCCAGGAGCGGACAAAGGAAGCGGAAACGATTATAGTTGCGGGGATAGGTAACACCATCGGCATAGGGCAATAGGTGAACTGCGACGGACCAGAAGAAAGGCGGGCTCTACTTCTACATCGCGGTATTGTTCAGCGTAGGCGTTCTCGCATACTCAGTCTACCTTATACTGGGATCAGTCAACTCGTACAGTGAGGGCCAGACTGAGCAGTTCTACTACAGCGTAATACTTGGCTTGATCGGCATCGCTCTCGCGGTCTCCTCTCTATCAACCATGAGGAGAAGGATTCAGGTCATCAAGTCTCAATCCTTTAAGACCTTCACTGTGGATTTTTGTGAGAAATGCTCCTTCAAGAAGCTCAGAGAGTTCAAGGTCGGCGACTATGTCCATCTGAAGGTTGGAGCCTGCCCACAGTGCGGAGCAGACCTCAGAATAAACACCATCTACGCGGAATCGCCCAAAGACTAAGAAGAGATCGCCCTCAGGTAATCACTCTACAGCCATCCCTCTCTATGATGACTGTATGTTCTGCTTGTGAGACTGGGAAGCCGCTAGCCTCAACCAATACTCTGTATGGGACTATGCATCTTGAATCCACCAATTCCTTGAAGGAAGCATCAAAAGATGGGAGCGGGAGCCTCGATCTCAACCAGCGGGAGGCGAAAGGCAGGAAACGATGTTCTCTCTTCACATAATCCAGCAGGGCCACTGCGTCTGCAGATCTTAAACGCCTTTCCCTGTTGTATCTGAAAATGAATGTTTCAGCCGCATCCCTAACAACGCCGGCTGCCTCGCGTGGTGTGCTGAACGGCTCAACAGCATATACCTCTCCCTCCTCGAGCCTGCCTCCATCGATCCGAGCAACATTCGGGATGCTCTTGCCGGTGTGGAGGCTGTACCTTTCGATCCTGTGACCCATCAGATTCCTTATCGGTCTGTGCCCAAACCTGTTGATCGTCTTCTCTATAACTGAACCAACCTCAGAGACCTTGACGCCGGGTCTCATCACAGCGATCGCACTCTGGAGAGCGCTCTCGGCTGAAAGGGCAAGATCCCTCAATTCAGGGTTGAATGCGATCGTTACCGCGGTGTCGGCTATGTAACCATCTAGGTGAACTCCGATGTCGACCTTCGCGATCGAGCCTTCAGGTATGGTTCTTGGGTCATTGGCTGGTGAGGTGTAGTGTGCCGTCACCTCGTTCACACCTATGTTGAGGGGAAAGGCTGGTTTTGCGCCAAGCTCTAAGATCATTAGCTCAAGCCTTTCGCAAACCTCAACCAGTGGGGTGCCCACTTTGACGATCTTTGGGGCCTCATCTTTTAGTCTAGCAGCGATCTTGCCGGCCTTCAGATACTTCTCCAACTCTTCAGACAAATCCTTCCGATCCCCAAGTTTTCATGACAAGTTTTGCTTGCGAGTCTGCTCATCAGTAATAAGATAATCCTATGATCTAGCACAAGAAAAGAATACAGTTGAGAAAAGAGAGGGTTGAGAAGGCTTAGTTCTTGCTTCTTCTCTTAACCGCTACAACAACAGATATAGCTGCGACCAGTCCGGCTAGTGCTAGGTATGGTGTTAGGATCTCAAGTTTGTTGACAGGCATCACGACTCCACCGACGGGTCTGGGTGTTGGTGTGGGTGTGAATTGTGTCACGCTCCCGCCGGTTGCCACGTATGGTATTTGAGGGTAGTCTTGTGGTGGGCCGACAAGCAGAGTGCTTTGGAGAATGAATGCTAGATCGCTTTGTCCAGCACCTTTGCAATGAAAGGTCAAAGTAACTAGTTCTCCACTACCGGTAACAGGTTGTGGCGGAGGGCTCGGCAACAATTGGCAAGCAGCGCTCACGCTTCCACCAGTGTTATCTACTGTGACAGTGAAGAATGTTGTTCCCCCACTCTTCAAGAAAGAACCTTCACTGGCACTCTTAATTTCCAGAAGTGCTGGTTTGAAGATTAACTTGAGTTGCCATCCATAAAGTTCTGCAACATCAACTATTTTTATGGTGGCGGTGAATTGTGTGGAGACAGGAACGTTACTTGACGGAGGATCAACATAGATTTCGGCGGGTACTTGGGCACTAGCTACTACATAATTAGCATAGGTACTAGGATTGTCCATGTTTCCAAGATTGAAACCATCTAGACCTCGGAAAACGCCATTAACATTCAAGAAGGGGCAGAATCCGACTGTCTGTCCTGTTGAGAGGCTGAAGTCGTGAGCGTTGTCAGCGTCATCTAATGGATGGCTGAGTTCAAAATGGTTTGAGGATCCTTGGCGGGCAACAGTTCCCTGACCGTCAAACGTGCCTCCTGTGTCTGGATCCCACGCCACACCAGTGTAAAAATAATCAGCAAACCAAGGAATACCCAAAACGACAAGCATATCATCTCCCACCTGATGCGTCGCTCCAGCTGCATGGTTATTGTCGAACTTAAAGGCTACTATATCGTTGACAGAGAGCTCAGCATCACCTTCGATTGACACAGCCATGTAGAGGTTTGTTCCATCATTCATCATGTATAGTGTACCTGTGTATCCGCCTGTGAGAGGGCCGAAGGTTGCTGTAGCTGCGGAGGACCATTCACCAGCCTGAATATTTCCGTCGATAGTCGGTGGCGTGCTTGTGTAAGCTGAAAGGGTTAATCCGCTGCCAGCTCGAGCTTCAGGCACGTGCACTATGGTGCAGCTGGCAGAAACAATCACAGCCATCAATAATACAG
>CAZVKZ010000086.1:0-1508 GCA_964627775.1 uncultured Candidatus Bathyarchaeia archaeon
CCCATCCTACTTGCCATTCTTTTCCGTTTCTTCTGCCATTCAGGTCTGGTCAAATTCATACACCACCTAATGAATCTAGTCTGGAGGAAAAGAACTTTTCCTGTTAGCGTACGCTATCCTAGATTTTGACCACTTCTGAGAAGATCTTTGCGATTATTGAAGTATATTCACTACTTGCTTCCAGCGCTCTTTGTCATTCCTGCATTAGTCTTAATGCTCTCGCTGATACAGTTGCGGGAAACGTGGGAAGCTTGAATACGCGCGCTACTATGTCGAACATTGTTGAGAATCAAGGAACAGATCGATAGAGGAAGAGTGTACATCGAAGATCAATGTGACACAATAGTCAAGTGTGTTCCAAGGGGGCTTCCTTGAGGAATCCTTGCGATTGCAAAATCGTTTTTGCCTAGGTAACAGTTGGAGGGTTCAGCCAAAGGGTTCTAATATTCGTTTCATCCTCAACTGAGCCGGAAGCTTGGACAAATATGCGAATAGAGAAAGCTGAGGATGCAAGAAGTGTCGTGAGGAAGTACTTCCTCGGCACAAGGACCCGCCACGGGAAGATCACTTCTTTGTCTACGGAGCAGGAGACCGAGGGCCCCGATGAAAAGGGCGCCTGGAAGGTCAAAGGAACTTACGTTACGGAGGCAGGCGTAAGAGAAGAATTCACGGCAACCGTATCGCCGCGCGGCGAAGTACTGATCACCAGCTCAATGAAACCGAAGTCGCCTTGGCGTTAGAATTCCCGGGCTGGGTGGTGGTGCTCACCAGCTGTGGCACACACATCCTATCTCTCATATTCATGCCAAGGGAAGAGTCTCCTGAAACCTCTCAGAGAGGTTTCAGGATGTAGACGGCTTTCTGACCTTGCTATCAAAATATGTTTTCTTCGCCGTCTTCCTGCGCAGCGCACAATGGGGCCTAACTGACGATTTGCATCTATTACAGTTTTTCACAAGGTTAGTCCTTAGAATACACATTAGCATCGCTACTCTACTCTGGCGCGTCGCTTATACGCTCTCCGGTCGAGTTGCCCACGCCCCTTCTTTGTGCTTCACGCCAGTGGTGTGTATGCTAGCCAAGGGACACGTCGTCGCTCACCGTTGTCATGTTGGCAGGGATACAGCAGACGCAGCCTAACGAGGAACATCCACAATTATAACTTGGATAGACTTTCATACGCCAATCTGCATTCAAGTAGATGTTACGAGATGAATCGAACGACATATCGGACCAAGAAGGGACAGAGAAAAAAGATTAAATCGAGCAGGAAATCCAACCGGCGTCGGCAGCGCGGCTCAAGATAAGGGCCATGATTACGCGCCCGTATGCAAATGAAGTGTCTGTGATGGGCTGGTACTGTCCGAAGTGCCGAGCGCAATTCGTTGAGTTTCAACCCACCTGCCCTTACTGCCTTGTGCCGCTAAAGAAGTCGAAGTACGAGGACCGGATTTAGTCGGCTGCAGAGATCGAAGAATTCTGCAGTCTTCGTTGTCGTGCATCCTTGG
>CAZVKZ010000086.1:1608-4253 GCA_964627775.1 uncultured Candidatus Bathyarchaeia archaeon
CCTTGGTGAGCACATGCGCCTAGCGGTAGCGTGCGCGACTTATTTCACTGATTAGTGATCACTTCCTATGTCGTTGTCTTGAAAGAGGTACTTGTTTTCGCCACTTACCCATTTTTCTGATGGCCCCACGTGTTCCTGCTACATTGAGAGCATTCACTATGAGTTTCATGATCTCTCGATCGGATACACATTCGGATGCATTGTCTGCTGTACTGTATACGGTTACAATGACTGTCTTTTTGAGCACCAGGCCGACCGGAGGGGATTGAATGAAACATTATGTATTGGAGCAAAATGTGATTGCCGCAGAAACGCACAAATGCACGTTTGCCCTCGTAGCGATGGGGTAGAAATGGGTAATCTATGGCGAGACCTTCCACCTGGTCCAGACCCTCCGCGCAGGGTCTACACAATAGTTGAGGTGCCGAACGGGTGCAGCAACAAGTATGAGTTCGATCATGAGACAGGAGTCTTCAAACTAGATCGCGTATTGTACTCTGCTCTTTTTTACCCGGGAGACTATGGCATAATCCCAAGAACATGGACCATTGACGGTGACCCACTGGACATCTTGGTTTTGACGACCAAACCCACTTTTACAGGCTGCGTAATGGTCGCTAGGCCTGTCGGTGTGCTGACCACGGAAGACGAGAAAGGGGAAGATAACAAGATATTGGGAGTGCCAATCGGCGATCCTAGATTCCAGGAAGTAACGGATGTGGCTAACATGGCGAGGCACCTGCAGCTGGAGATCGCGGATTTCTTTCTCAATTACAAGAAACTCGAGCCCAGCAAGTGGGTGAAAGTGAAGGGTTGGAAGGACGCGAAGGCTGCAGAGGAGATGATAATGGCAGCTATTCAATCTTACAAAGAGAGGTTTGAGAAGCCCACTTGAAACCACTTGCAGACATTACAGGTTAGGATGATTAAGGCCGAACTCTCATTCAACTTTGTAGATCACAGCTTTGTCATAGCCTGTCGCGACTTTGATGTAGCCCTTCAGCATCCCGTTGACTTCGCCGCTGTCAGTATCTACCAGTAGCGGCTTCCCCTTGAGTGAAGCGATTTTCTGCTCTGAAGCGATCACTATTATGTTCTCTTTTCCGACTTTCTTGATCACTCTATGGCTCAATTGCTGATTTCCCCTGCCGAATATGAAGCCTTGGCCGCCAATGACCGTTACCACTATCTTCGCTTTCTTGCCTTCAATCAAGTTCAGCAACTGAGCTTCATTGAGATCCAGCGCAACTAGCCTCTTCTGGCTAACCACGTCAACACCCAGTAGTGTGTATTCCAGCTGAAGCTGCTTCATGATGGTCTTTGTCGTCGATCCCGGTCCGATGATGTAGAGATAGTCATCCTGCATACTGTCTATGACATCCCATGCGATTGCTTCAACAGCGTCAAGGTCGTTTTGAATACGCCCGACCTTGGCGTTCTGAACCATCATTCTTTCATGTGGAACTTTCAGGTAGCCATACAATCTGGCTGATACTCTATTTTTTCTAAAGGCCTCCTCGTCAACATCCATAACCTCAGCCTCGTATGTGGGCAATTTACCCTGCAGGTGCATGACTGTCAGAGACCCAGCCGCCTTGGGATTTATCGCGAACACTGCAGAATGGATCTTCACACCTGCCGGGATGCCTAGGACTGGCACTTGATCTCCGACAGCTTCGCATATGTCTCTGGCTGTGCCATCTCCTCCAGCGAAGAGGATTAGGTCAACCTTGAGCTTCAACATGTCTTTAGCAGCGTTCTTGGTGTCGACGGAGGAGGTCTGACCCCTGACTATCGAGCCTACCACAGTGGGGGTAAATCCACTTGCTCTGGCCTCCTCCTCACCCATCTCATAAGGATAGGTGAAGACGTCTATGCTACCCTTGATGGTCGCGATTTCCTTGAGGGCCTCTATGGCTCTTGCAGGCGCGAGGGGGACGGCGCCAAGATCTTTTGCCTTTTCCAGCGTCTCCTTTCCATCTGTGCCCTTGAGCCCAACGAGACCGCCCATCCCCGCAATAGGATTTACAATCAGGCCGATTCTTTTCTTCATGGTTACCGATCCGAGATGTGCCTATGGGCTGTCAAGACATAATGTTTATGGTTATCGTGTTTTTGATGAGTTTCAGAGTGGGCGCTTTCAGCCTTCTCTCCAGTAGTTCCGTCTTGCTCTCTAGTTCATCAGATGGTAGCTACAAGCTTTTGTATTCATTGATTTTGTCTGGTATGGGTATGGGGGGATTCAATTGCTGCCGGATTGTGTGGCGCCCGTTGAGTGGGAAGCCCTGTTTTGCGCTGTCCGTTCTTTCTAGCTGCTTGACCATATGATCTTGAAGATCCTGACGCCTTGCCCAAAACTGGAGTCGCAGGGGCCCGTGACTCTTCAGATACCAGTCCGAGGAGGCTGAAGATCTAAGCCTTCTTAACCCTCTTTTTCTTGAGTATCGGAATGCGTAACAAACGTTATCTATCTGCTTAAACAGACAAACTGGCAATTGTGATGCAGAGGTATGTGAGTTGAGCTCAACCCGATGTATAATATCTAGAATTTCTGTTATGTTCACAGCTGTTTTCTTGATCTCATGCTTGGTTATGATTCCTCAAACTGTGTATGCTGACTTGAGCGTCTTCACTCCATCAACAGC
>CAZVKZ010000086.1:4353-6326 GCA_964627775.1 uncultured Candidatus Bathyarchaeia archaeon
TGGATAGGTCTCTTGATGATTGGATTGAGCGGCGGCCCAAAGAAGGAGGGGTTGAGTTCCTGGTGAGGGTTAGCACTTTCGAGATGCCCAGGGCGGATGGTGAGACTTGAATGATTTCAATCGCGGGGTCGTTGAAACGTTTGTCTGGGTCCTGAGGATCTTGAGGAAGTCTGCGGATTTGGCTGAGGATTGATCACACCATTGCAGGGCTGCTCACAAAGCAATAAATGTGGCCGACCATTCTCTCCACACAACTCAACTCTGAGGAGAGAGGCCTGCACTTGAAAGTCCATGACAAGACTATGGAGTTTGAGGACGATCTCTTCTATCTCGATACAAAGGCTCACGGCATGAATGGATCAATTGGCGTTCTAGTGTACAAGAGCGGCAGCGATAGCGTTATCTTCGACGCTGGCATGCCCAACTCGGCCGCTGAAATACTGACATCCCTCAGGAAACTTGGCATCGATCCTAGTTCGATACGTATTGTTCTCCTATCCCATAGGCATATAGATCATGCTGGTGGCGCCTATGCTCTACTTGAGCAGCTTCCAAACGCCTCGGTCGGGCTGCACCCTTTCTCAATAAAGAGCCTCTCTGACCCCTCCAAAATTTACGAAGGAGGAAGGGAGCTTTTCAGAGAGTTCGCTACCCCCATGAAGCCTGTGCAGGCTTCCTCGATGCGGCCACTTGATGATAATCAAGAGATCAGTATCGGCGAAGGCGTGGTGAAGGCGATATACTCACCTGGCCATACGTCTGACCACATCGCATACTATATGCCCACAAAGAAAACAGTCTATTGTGGCGACGTTCTAGGGTCATTCAGCGTTAAGAACATGAAAGTCCACCCAACATCAATATACCCTAGCTTCGACTATGCCAAGTACAAGGCCACAATATCCAAGATGCGATCCCTAGATGCTGACGCAGCAGTGTTCCCACATTTTGGAGTGGTTACCGGGGTAGGCATTGATCAGATCTTGGACATGAGCCTTGCAGCCTACAAAGCCTTGGAAGAAATCGTCGCAGCACACAGTTTCAACATAGACAAGGAGAGTCTTATTCTAGAGGTTAAGGCCTCACTGAAAGACGCCACAGAGATCTTTCCTGGGCCGGTGCGAGATAAGGCAGCAGACTTTATTGCCAGAGGATTTGTTGAGGGGTCAAGATCGCAGAATTAGGACAGGCGACATGTCTTCTAGCCTGATTCCCTCCTGGCAACAGCTTCTGCAACGATGAAGAGGCCAATGACTATTATTATTGTGGGAATCAGTGGCAGCTTGAACCCTCCTACCCCACTGAGGCCTACTATCAACCCGATAATGCCCAGGCCGAGACTGAACTTGCTCATCCTAGCTCCGATGCTGCGACGGGCTAGGTTCAGGCCGATCAAGATCAGTCCAACGCCAAGAGCGAAGTAGGCAGTCACATCGATCTTTGTCATTTCCGCAGCTATCCATAGCCCGCCTATGAGGATGACGAAAATTCCCCAAGCGACACTTGTTAGTGTTGTTTCTTTCATAGGATCACCCTTTTCAGCTTGTCAGGAAAACTCAAGAGGAGATTCGCTATTGAGTTACTATAAATCGCTTGCGTTAGGTGTAGGTTGGGCTCTTTCGTTCGGCTTTTTCAGACTGTTTCTTCAGCATCTCCCCAAGCCCTTTTGTTTGGCTTATATCGAACTCCAAGAAATCGACGGCAAACTTCCTGAAAGTGTCGAATACCTCCTGCAGCTTCTCCTGCTTGAACTGGCTGACGATCATCGGGTTGTAGACCCATTGCATCCAGCCCTGGCAACTGCTCGCGATGTAGTGGTTTATCTCGGCTATCGCCTCTACGAGGCTCAGCCTGTCTTGAGGCTGGAGCTCCTTTATCCTTGTAATCTGCTTCTCTTTGACTTTGGACCAGTCGTCGCTCATGCAATCACGTGATCCAGTAAGGTAGACAACATCTCCCTAGTATATCAATCC
>CAZVKZ010000087.1:0-6293 GCA_964627775.1 uncultured Candidatus Bathyarchaeia archaeon
TGGAGAAAGCCCTCGCCAGGATAGGAAAGCCTCTACCTGTCAAGACCAGTCTGAAACATATTATAGAGATACTCGGACAAGATGTAGGAGTTGAGGAAATCGAGAGGCTGAGCTCTGGAAAACTGAACAAGCTGAACGTCGCCATCCATCCAGGGTGCCACCTCTTCAGAGCCCACAGCCGCGAGAACGTCCAAGACAAACCAAAACTGTTCGATAGAATCGTCCATGCAACCGGTGCCAGAGCCGTTGACTACGGAATACCCAGATTCTGCTGCGGCTACCCCCACCGCGTAGTGGAGGAAGAGTTCTCCCTAAAGATGATGCTTGCACAGAAACTCCAGAGGATGTGGGAGGCCGGGGCTGACTGCGTTGTCGTAGCATGTCCTGCATGCAACATACAGTTCGAGTTCGGGCAACTCGAACTCAAGAGAAAATACAACATGGCATTCGGTGAGGGCATACCTGTGATCCACATAGTCGAACTTGTCGCCTTGGGTTTGGGGATCAAGCCTGAAGAGTTCGGCCTCCAGACTCATCGAATATCAACTTCAAACATAACATTCAAGCTGGTGTAGATAGGCATGTCTTCAGTTCTTCCCATAGGTCCATTCCATCCTGCACTCAAAGAAGCCGCTTTCTTCAAGCTCGAAGTTGAAGGGGAGAAGATAGTCGGTGGAGACATAAAATTCGGATATATGCACAGGGGCATCGAAGACCTAGCGACGACCAAGTCCTATCACGGCAACATCTTCCTCGTAGAGAGGGTCTGTGGAATCTGCAACACAGTCCACTCCTCCTGCTACACTCAGACAGTCGAAGCCCTGATGAAGATAGACCCGCCTGAGCGCGCCAAATACATTAGGACAATAATCTTCGAGACCGAGAGGCTCCAAAGCCACCTACTATGGTTTGGCGTTGGAATGCACGAGATAGGCTACGACACAGCCTACATGTACATGTGGAAAGAACGTGAGCACGCTGTCGACATGCTTGAGGCCATGTGCGGAAAGAGGGTCAACCTCGGAATAAACACGATCGGCGGAGTCAGAAGGGACATTACGCCAGAAAAAGAGAAGCTCATAACGACGAAGCTTGATCTGCTTGAGAAAGTCGTTGAGAAGATCGGCAGGCTTCTAACTGAGGATAGAGTCCTGACTGCCAGAGTCAAGAATATCGGCGTACTCGCAAAGGAAGACGCTGAGAAACTATGTGTTGTTGGTCCAACAGCCAGAGGCTCAGGCGTAGATATTGACACTAGAAGAGACGACCCCTACGCTGCATATCGATATGTAGATTTCGAGGTTCCGGTTGAGGAAGGGGGAGATGTCCTGTCAAGGGCATTAGTTAGGCTGAGGGAACTGTTCCAGTCCATAGAAATAGTCCGTCAAGCAGTCAGTAACCTTCCACAGGGTCCGATCGCTGTCGACGCGCTACCTCTCCCGCACCCCGGTGAAGCCTTTGGGCGGGTTGAAGCCCACCGTGGGGAACTCGTCTATTATGTCAGGTCTAATGGTACAAATCGACCTGAAAGAGTCAAAATACGCACGCCCTCAGTGGTCAACAATAACTCGCTTCTCACGATGATGCTGGGGGAGACCATTGCCGACGTCCCAATAATACTAGCAAGCATAGATCCATGTTTCTCATGCACTGATAGGGTCACAATAGTGGACATAAAGAGGAATACAGAGAAGACCGTCGCCCTCTCGAAGCTCAGAGGTGATAAAGTATGATACAGGCACTTGAAATTCTGGTTGGGCTCCTGATCTATCCAGGTTTCCTCTTCTCCATCATTATCGGTGGATTATTCTACTGGCTCTACCGTAAGGTTCGAGCCCGTTTTCAGGCAAGGAGGGGACCGCCATGGTACCAATTCTTCGTCGACGTGATCAAACTCCTATCAAAAGAGTCGATTATCCCCTACACGGCCAAGGGCTCCCTCCTGGTTATTGCACCAATACTATCCATCGTCGGCCTGCTCCTGGTGGCGGCTATGCTCCCAATAGGCCCAACATCACTAGTCGAGTTTGAAGGTGATCTCATAGTTGCGCTTTACTTCCTTGCACTCCCAGGGCTCGCCCTGATGATCGCCGGAAGTAGCTCTGGTTCCCCCTATGGTTCCGTCGGCTCAAGCCGTGAGGCCAGTATGATGGTCGGCTACGAGTTCCCTTACGCCCTTTCAGCCCTAATGGTAGCTTTCTATGTCAAATCACTAAGCCTATCCTCCATAGTGGAATACCAACTGCAGAATGGGGCCTTCCTTCTTAGGTACCCATTAGCAACGGTAGTGTTCATCCTGTGCCTACTACCTAAGCTCGGCCGCCGTCCCTTCGACGCACCAGAGGCAGACACAGAAATCATCAGTGGACCATTGACCGAATATTCCGGGGTCCTGCTAGGACTGTTCGAAATTGCCAACGGACTTAAGTGGTTCATAATTCCGGCTTTTACAGTCAATATATTCTTTGGTGGAGGAGCCAACTTGGCTGAGTTTCTACTGAAGTGTCTCGGTTTGGTTTTGCTGATCTCGGTCCTCGACATAATCCATCCACGATACAGAATTGACCAAAGTTTCAGGTTCTTCATCAAATGGGCTCTCCCGCTTGTCCTAATCGATTTCGCGAGGAGTCTAATATGGCCTTGAAGCGACACATAATCATTGAAGCCTTGCGAGGTCTCGCAAACCCCTTCACAACAAAGTACCCAAAGAAGCCGTACATCCCCCAGGATGGATTCAGAGGCGCTGCTGAGTATGATCCAGACAAGTGTGTCGGCTGCGGAGCCTGTTCTCAGGAATGCCCCCCTGGAGCGATTACATACACAGATGGGGAGAATGGAAGGAGCCTCAGACTGAACTATGGTAAATGCTCATTCTGCGGGCGCTGCGAGGAAGTATGCCCGTGGGACGCGGTGCATTTGACAAAGAAGTTCGAACTCGCAGTCTACAACCGGAAAGAAGCCGAGACCGGAGTTGACATTCCTTTCTTCGAGTGTGCTGAGTGCGGTAGGCCGTTCTTTCCCTCTCCGCAAATGAAAGCCTCACTCGATAAGGTGACAGAAACCCTAAAGAAATACAACATAAAACCAGAGGAACTGAATCGGCTAATCTCGATCTGTCCCACATGCTCATTCTCAGTTGACAAGATGCCTGAGAGAAGAATGTTCATGAGAAGACTTGTGGAGTGATCGAAATGCTGAAGGCAATGCGCTCTTTTGCAAGAAGAAAGTCCCCGTGGATAATGCATGTTCCATGCGGAGGGTGCAATGGATGCGACATAGAGGTTGTTGCGGCCTTAACACCAAGATATGATGTAGAGAGGTTTGGCGTGCTCCAGAGAGGCACCCCAAGACACGCCGATGTACTCATCGTAACAGGTGTAGTGACGGCGCAGGTGAAAGATAGGCTCAAGAGAATCTATGAGTTGGCGCCCAGACCTAGATACGTGATGGCATTTGGCTCCTGCGCCTTGGATGGGGACATATTCCATGATGGCTACGGATTCGCTGGACCCCTAGATGAGGTCATACCAGTTAACATATATGTTCCTGGTTGCCCCCCAAGACCTGAGGCCTTGATAGACGGCCTAGGTAAACTTCTGAGAAAAATCCAATGAATCTGCCACATAACCCCGCATATGCTGAGCGCGTCCGACTCATAGCAAGATAGGAGTGGAAAACGCTAAACCCTAAATCTTGGATATGAATTCCAGAAGGGTCTGTGCCGCTGGCCTCACGATCATCAAGCCCAATTCAGGGAAGACCCCTATAACGATAATGAGCATTGAGAGAGCAAGTATGGGTAACGTCGTCAGGTCTATACGCTCATTCAGTTTGACATTCTCCGTAGAAGGCTCGCCAAAGAATATCGTGTGCATCACCCTGACCATATAGGCCAGAGTGATGCAGCTTGCAAAGATAGCAAGAATGGTAAGGATGAGTTGATTCTTCTCAACACCGGCATAGTAGACCAAAAGCTTACTCCAGAATCCACTAAAGGGCGGGACACCAGCCATGGCCAGCGACGCCACAGTAAAAGAGAAGGCTGTAAAGGGCATCTTCCTTGCGAAGCCACCCATCTTCTTGATATTTCGTGTTCCAGTCTGCAGGATTAGATTCCCAGCACATAAGAATAACAAGACCTTGAAGATTGAATGATTCAAGATGTGGAAGATGCCCCCCTCAACTCCTAAGGCCGAACCATAGGAGAGGCCCAAAACTATGTACCCCATCTGACTCACGGTGCTATATGCGAGGAGCCGCTTAATGTCGGTTTGAGCTAGAGCCATGAAAGCTCCAAAGAGCATCGATATGACCGCTAGAAAGTAGAGAATCAGAACGATCTTTCCTGAACTTATCCCCCAATAAATTGTGAAGAGGATTAGAAAGAGAGTGTAGGCACCAGTCTTGACTACCACCCCTGACAGGATGGCGCTGATCGGTGTAGGGGCTTCAGCATGGGCGTCGGGAAGCCACGCGTGGAAAGGCACAAGGCCCGCCTTCAATCCGAAACCTACGATGGCAAGCACCGCACCGAGATCAAGCAGTATGTGAGACTTGGCTGCAGTTCTTGAGAGGCCTCCAGGTATGCTTGTCAGCTCCAAAGTCCCTGTAGCCGCGTAGATGAGTGTGATGCTCATTATGGTGAACATCGCTCCCAATCCTGAGAGCATATAGAACTTGTATCCAGCCTCGAAGGCCCTCCCCCTCTCAAAAGAGACCAGAAGAATCGCGATTATTGTTGAAGCCTCAAAGAAAAGGTAAATGATTGCCAAGTTAGTCGAGAAGAACATTCCAAGTATGCCGCCTAAGAAGAGTAGTGTCAGCATATGGTAGTAGTTGAGCCAGGGCTCAGGCAACTTTCTTACGTAGAATACAGAGTATGCAGTGACCGTCAACCCCACAATTGTTGTCACCACTCCCATCAGGTATCCGAATGCTGTCACGTGAAGGCCAAGATACGTGTACTCCACTCCCACAAATATCCCAGGCGCCATACTCAGAACCAGAATGCCTGTTACCGACACGGTTGCAAAAGCGAGCCAATCACGTGCGCGCTTGGAGATTGCATAAACGCCAGGTACAATGACTGCTCCCCCAAAGGGACAGAGAGTTGCAAGAAAAGGCAGGACGCTATATATTTCGGTCAAGACTCTCACCAGCGCAATCTTGCGATTTTCCAAGAGTTCAAGCTCTTGTACTCCCTGTATATGCCTACAATGATCCAAGCTACCAGAAGGTTGAGTAGAATGGTGGCAGAGTCCAAGACCAATGCTATGTAGGTTGTCTGCGGACCAAACGTTACCAGGTGAACAGCGAAGAGGTGGACTCCGTTCTCGATCAGATTGAAGCCTACTGCGATCTTGATTATGTCTCTCCGCGCCACCATTCCAAAGATGCCCATGGCTATCATAGAGACGTAACCTGACTGGAGGGCATCCCAGTTAAGGAAGAAGTTTGAAGCAGCCATTATCAGAAATATCACGATTGACGATGCTTTCGTCCCAAGGACAGGAGGCTCCTCATAGCTACTGGTTCTGTTTATGGTCCAGAAGAATGGCCAGAGAAACATGACTGCGATCGAGTAGTGCATGTAGATACCCTCAGGATCTCCGGTGATCATGAAAAGTACGGTTCCCAGATAGACTGAGTGTATAAAAAACAAGACGCAGGCCAGCTTCAGCTTCCTTACTATTATTGCTGCTCCACCAAGTACCACAAGACCGGTGAAGACCAATACCAGCCAATACGAATCCATCGACATTTCCCAAATCTTGTTGTTAATCTGTATTCAGATGACGATTAGAATCATTAGGATGATTGCGCCCAATACGACCCATATGGAATAGATATTTATGACCCCCACGTGTGTCCGTCTAATGTGCCCTGCAGCCGCAATAAAGTTTTCCGCGAGTTTTAGGTAGATCCTATCAAGTCCACCGTGCCACATGAATCGATAGAATCTATTGAACATCTGGACGGTGGCGTAAGTAGACAATGCCTCATTAGCCTTGACCTTCTCCATGTCAATATATGGTTTCTCCACCTCACCACCTACGAAGATGCCGTACTTGGCTTCTGCTAATGTTGTCTTCTTCGGCTTAACTTTCCAGTAGATCAAAGCTCCTAAGATCAAAGGTATGAAGATTAGTGCGGCTATCGTAGTTGCCTCGTAGAAGCCAATCGAAGTGACCACACCAAAAATGGTTGTTTTGACACCTTCTCCTACTATAACTTGGGTAGCCGGGCCCACAAAGTGGTCCAGTGCCAGTTGCGGTGCAACCCCCAAGACAAGA
>CAZVKZ010000088.1:0-2754 GCA_964627775.1 uncultured Candidatus Bathyarchaeia archaeon
GGAAGACTGTTTTTCCAGACTCCCTGATAAGATGGAATAGGATGAAACGTCTCCTTATGCAAAAGAAGAGGCTTACTACAAGTACTCTGAGGGCTGCGGCAAGCGATCACTTTGACTATCCCAATTCAATCTGCAGACACCCTGATCCTAGACTGCATCCAGATGACCAGTTTGAGACCATAACATCCGTCATCATGAACTTGGCTCAGGGCAAGTTGTACATGACTGAAGGTAACCCATGCGAAGGACCATACAGGCTGGTACCAGTCAAGCCACAGACGCACCGCCTCACAAGCACATATCAGTCAGAAGGTAACCATTTGAATCGTGGAAATTGCACTAATCTTGTATATCCTAGTTGACACGTTCATCTAAATTTTTTAAATATTGTATTTCTTTTCCATAGCGAAACTTTTAGCTGAAGATGTTAAACCTTACTCTATATCAGTTTCTGCTGTCCGAAATCAGTTAGCTTCCAAGTGAAGGGTTTTCTCTTACTCATAGGCATCATGATACCCTCCTTTCGAAGTATTCGAAGGTGATACGTTATTGAGCCTTGGGATAGCCCGGTTTCTGTTGCGATCTTGTTTACCTGAGTAGCCCGTTTCTCGATGGCCTTAATGATTCGTGTGCGAGTGCGTAGGCCTGGCCTTACATTTCTCTTCGTTGTTATGTATGCTTTGGGATGGAATGAGTTAAGCGGCATGAAGGTGTGACCTACATGAAATCTATCAGCTCAGGTTGTTTTTCTGCGCGCTTCGCTTGGAACAGAGAGTTGATCTCTTCTGATATCAGTTTTAGCCATTGTTCGTAGTAAGATCCTATACTGTAGGTTTCAACCAAGCCTCGGGCAACGCCAAGATACTTCTCAATTGCACCACGGTGCACTGTTAGAGAGACTTTTCCGCCACACCTCGTGCAGACTCCACGAAGGGGTATCCTCCGAAATTTAGCATTGCACCTTGAGCATCTGACTTTCTGGGAAGAAAACGCCTTCAGGTTGCCTACAACATCACGCATAAGGTGAGTCGAAAGAACCTTCTTTGCAACCTCCCGCGATCCCACAGCCCTTAAAACATTGGCCAGCTTCAGTTGCTCCTCTATCTTGGCCAGCATTGAAGGGAGGCGCTTGTACGAGCTCTCTAGGTTGCCAGCATTAATACTATCTGTTCCGTGAGTGAATCCGACAGCGGAGTATATGTTATCACTATCGATGCGGCTCGCTATTGTCTGAACAATATTTGTTGCGCTCTTAGAGTCAGAACGCCTCTCCGTCTCCTGGAAGAACTGAAGAGGAAACCTGTCAATTACTTCAATATTGAAAGCTTGCCTTGCAACTTCATTGGGATTAACAAAGAGAGATAACAAGAGGGGTGCATCCATCAATCCTCCGATCCTACTCGGCAGGAAGGACCTTGAGAAGTTCAGAAGAACATCCATCAACAGCATTATTGCATCTTCATCACCGTCGCAGTCGCGTCTTTTAGCTGCATGCCAGAATGGATGTGCAAGGCAGACGCTAGCCTTGGTGAATCCGATTATCCTAGCTAGGATACCAACTGATGTGTGTGGTGATAGCCCAAGGACCAGATGACCTATCAGATCCTCCCTGCTCTTGACATTGTAGTATCGCGAGATTCCGTAAAGCTTCTCAAGCAACTCATCTATGAATGAGGCAACTCTAACAAAGTACTCAGCGCAACTCTCTGGAACAATTATGTCTTGTATTCTCAAGGCACACAATTGGTTTGGACTCATTATTGGCAGGCCAAATGCGTCCCGGTCATATCCAAGCGCATTCGCTTTTTCAAGAGATAAGGCGATCTCTGAAGGCTTGAAATGTGTTAACGGGGCGTTTGTGGCATCGAACCTGATAGTTCCATCCTTGAACATTGACAAGCCATGCTTCGCGCGCAATAGCCCTTTCTCGAGCGGCTCAGGCTTCTTACTGTCACTTGTCATTCCGCGGACGCATTTGACAACATCAGGTGGGCTTGTCATTCCAACTCTCTTGGTAGCCGATTCAAGAAACATCCTAATGTTTACAGGTCTTTTTTCATGCGTGACTGTTGGGATCCTGCATAAGGGACAGTCTTGATTTTCATAATCCCGCCCGCACCTTGGGCATGTTCGAATGGGAACTGTAGTTGAACCGCATCTAGGGCAAAGACTCATATGTGTAAATTCTTTGCAGCGTCGGCATAACCTCTTCTCCACATCTATTGACACAATGTTGTTAATTTTGGCCGCTTCGATAATATTCCTTCTGGGCCCGCCAGTCAGACCTACTGGGAAAAGACAGTGAACAATAGGCTTCATCTCCCTAGGCTTAGCCTTCTCAGGTCGGCCCATCCTAGCCCCTACAAAGGTCGCAGCTTTTTCGTGGATCAGAATCCCGGAGGCTTCAGAGATGAACTCAACGGTGGACATCGCCTCCTTGGGCGGGTTCCACGCGCCATGTAGTCCTAAGGTTTCATACAGTATACTGCCATCCGGAACGATGACTCCAGTGCCTTCAACTTCGTGCGGGATACAGAGTCTTTCGAGCAACCTCTTAGTTTCAGCGTCCAAGTTAGTCAGTATCATCTTTTGTGAACCGTCAATTTTTGGGAATGAGCTGAGTAGCCCATCTCTCAGTTTACTCGCTTCATTTATGCTGAGATTGTTCCAGAAGTGAGTATACTTAGGATGAAGCGGGACCTTGAGTTTTCTTGAGATCTTCAACGCTTCATCTGGATTGGGAATATTCTCAAG
>CAZVKZ010000088.1:2854-6220 GCA_964627775.1 uncultured Candidatus Bathyarchaeia archaeon
GCTTAACCGAGCCGTCAGATAGCTTCACTATGGGTGGCTCGATGGAGTCTACTGGCGCGACGATTCCAGCCTTGCCTGGCTTTTCTATGCGTAGCTGTGTGCCTGTAGCGATAAAGTCTCTGAGAATATGCATGGTTGATGGGTGGATGCCTAATGCTGTGAGTCCGGTATTCCTTGATCTACCATATCTTAGCCTGAATCCTCCTGGGGCTGCTGGTAAAGAGAAGATCGGTCTGCCACCCACGACATCTTCGAGGTACATGAAATCATGAGCTTCTTCGAGTTCTGTAGTGTGCGGTCTGAGGTCTTTCAGCCAACTCCATCCACTAATGCCCAGTTTCTCGACTATCTTCGTCACTTTCTGAGTTCGACCTATTAGACCATCGTTAATAACTCGAAGGGCCCCACCGCGAACGCCGTTGGTTTCAATTCTGGGTAGGTTTCTGAAGGATGCGACTTCAACCTGATCGGTCTGGACTCCGTTGACTTCAACAGGGAGGTTCATAATGACATTGAACAGTTCTGTGTCTGAGACTTTGTACTGGAACCTTGACACCTCTCTCTCGTAGAGTCGCAGTTCCTCTACGAATCTTCTCGCCTCAACCTCTGTTGCCTTGAATCTGTCTAAGCCCATGAGGCGCTGAACGTAATCTGCTATGACAAGTATTAGCGCCATATCGGTTCCGCCAGCCGACCGTATGGGGCCGGCAAAGTATACTGCAAGATACTTTGTGTGGTCTGGGTTAGTCTTCACCCTGACATTGGAAATCCCCTGTATAGGCGCTATTGTTACGCCCTCACCCAGTATTGCCAACGCTACCCTAACAGCTCGATCCGAAGCCGTTTCCTCTCCCACTTTGCTGAAAGTCTGGGCTATCTCTTCAGCTATCTTGAAGGCAACCTCTTCCCTCGGCATACTCTTGGATAATTCCCTGATCCTAGACGCTACGCCGGTAAGTGCAACAGACTTTTCCACTCGTTCAGCCAGGTCTGCTGCGACGTAGGACTCTAGTTCAGTCGACGGGTCATAACCTAAGGAGCGTGCTCTTTGGGCGATTGAGGAAACTTCTTTAAACCGCTTCTCCAGCCCAGCCATGTAATCTTGATATGACAGCGGAATGGAGCTCAAGAGGTTCTACTCCAAGATCTAATGTATATCTCCCTTAGATTCAAGTTTAGCCACACCAGCCAATTTATGGCAGTTAATTGTAATTCGTTGGAGAGGAATCATGAAGACCTATGATGCTGCCTCCTTGGTTCCAATGGTTAGTATCGGTAACATAAAAGTGCCGAGATTAATCCTTGGGCATCTGCCTTTCATGGGGGAATCGTACCAGGGACCCCTTAAGAATTCTGAATACTACAGGAAATTTTCCGACAAAAGAAACATTGTAACCATCCTGGAGAAGGCGGTAGCGGAATATGGCATAACTGTCACGAGCGCGCCGACCAAGCTCGACGGTGAGTCCGCGGTTAGGTTTCTTGGAGCCATCCAGGAGGTGTCACAGAGACTCCAAGTTGAGATCGGCCTGATAGTGTGCTTGAGGATCCCCCTCCTGATAAGCGGTAAGCCGGTTGATGACTACAGACGATGGCTCACCTATTACAGGATTGAGAAGGAGCACGGCGAAGAGGAACTCCTAAAGAGATATCTCAGTGATCCAGTTCTCCAAGCGAGGGAGAACTGGAAGTCCAGATTCCTTGAGAGATTGAGAGATTCCAGTCCATATGACCAAGAACTTCCGACTCTTACAGTAGACTATGAAAGAGTCAAGGAAGCACTAGCTAAACTGGAGAATCTGCGTGTACTATTTGTTGAGTTAGGATCAGAAACAGACTTCCTCTGTATGGGTAAGCGTTTGGATCTTCTTGGTGACCTAGTTGATTGGATTGCTGTCGAATATGGATACAGATGCCTATGTGGCTGTCACCATGCTGGCTCGGCAATACCGATCTTAGAGCGCTCAGAGGTTGAATTCCATGCATATGTGACCCCAGCCAACAAACTGGGGGTGATGATGTTTCCCACGCAGAAGTTAAGCGAGAGCGCCATAAGACAGTCAAGAAAGCCAGTAATAGCCATCAAGCCCTTTGCTGGCGGAAGGATCTCGCCTAAGCCAGCCCTTGAATACGTTTATAGCGAGTTGGGGATTCCATGTTGCATGATCGGTGTCGGCTCGGAAGATGAACTCAGACAAGACTCCTCAGCCGCTCTTCAAATCCTCGCTAGGTAACCCGTATGAGACTGGTTGACACTCACGCCCACCTAGAGGAACTGACAGATGTTGAGGGGGCTCTGGAAAGGGCCGAAGCAAAAGAGTTAGTGGCCATAGTTGCTGTTGGCTCAAGCACTAAGGCAAACGAAAAGGTCCTCAGCCTAGCGGAAAAATTCAGTGATTTAGTATACGCAGCGATTGGTATACACCCACAGGAGGCAGAGACGGAGTCACGAGAAGCGATCAACTTCATAGAAAGGCACGCGAGCAGATGCGTGGCCATTGGTGAGATAGGACTGGACCACAAATATAATGTGAATAGAAGCCGGCAGAGAAAAATCTTTGAGAACATGTTGCAGATAGCAAAGAAGCATGAAAAGGCGGTAGTGTTGCACTCTCGAGGTGCATGGAATGATGTCCTCTCATCTGTTCAGGAAAATAATATTCGCAAGGCCGTCTTCCACTGGTATAGCGGTCCTCTTGATACTTTAAAGAAAGTGCTTGACAATGGTTACTTTATATCTGCAACACCAGCAGTTGAATACAGCTTAAGACATAGAGACGCTATCAAAACTGCACCCGTCGAATCCATACTGCTGGAAACGGACACTCCTGTGAGGTATCGTGGTGTGCCAAGTGAGCCAAGCGATGTTACCAAGGTGCTGGATGCAACAGCAGAGATCAAGGGCATAGCAGTCGATCAGCTGGCGGATGCCACAACGAGAAATGCATGCAACCTTTTTGAAGTATCGTTTTGACCAATCGACCGTGAATGTTTATGGTTCGCTCGCACATTTTTGAGTCCGCATTCGCGCTTGGTGTTGTGGGTGCACTTACCCTGATTATTGTCAACCTGTTACTATTGGTAGGAATAGCGGATGTGATTATACCGTTCTACTCATTGATACCGTCTAGGTATATTTTCCCGCTGGTAATAGGCCTGAGTGGAGACTACGTCATCAATATTGCTTGCGGGGTAATTGCACTCGTGAGTTCGCGGAGAATCCACAGTCCCGCATGGGCTATCGTTCTGATAGTTGTCAGCATCGTGGCGGGTGGAGTAGGGGGAGCGCTGGTGCTGATTGGTGGCATCTTGGCACTGATCGGCAAACTCACTTGATCTCAGGAAAACCTGAATTTCAAAGGTTTG
>CAZVKZ010000089.1:0-6205 GCA_964627775.1 uncultured Candidatus Bathyarchaeia archaeon
ACGCGATAACACCTACAAAGGACTACGCCTATGTGTATTGGCGTAAGGAGTATTCACCCACGGCCTTCATCAAGCAACTTGAGGAGAACCTTGCCAAGAAATATAAGGAGTATTCAAGAGCCGAGGTCGAGCCCTTATCAATCTTTGAAAGGCTTAGATTCAAGAAACAGGTTGCGGTGCCCCTTCAAGTGGAAGGGGAAGAGACCACCGTCATTGGAACCCTATGGGACTTCCCTCTAGGAGCCTTAGAGGGCTTGAAACGAGACATACTGCAGTTCGGACTGGACGCGGGTCTTGGCGAGATGAACAGCCTAGGATTCGGGTTCATGAACCTGATGAAAGGAGACACACATGGAGAAGAAGCAATTTGAAGGAGAGAGTGATCAAGCAGCAAGCGACCGTTGAGTTACCTAGAACAGGAGATCGATGGATAGACTGTGGAGTAGTCGGTCTGTTCAACATGGTCAAGCATGGCATATTGGAAGCCCCAAGTTCGATAGATGTGCGATTGCAAGAAGAGCAAGATAAATTGGTGATAAGCGGGGGAAGCTACAATGCTATCGAAGACTTTCTTAAAGACGCGTTTGAGCAGGTCAAATCAAGCTGGTATGTAAAGCAAACGACCAATAAGGTGGGTGTCTTCAACGAGGAGAAAGATGATTTTCAAGTGGTTCCGAAGATTAACTTGGTGGGCGTGGTTGGCTTCCTGTTTAGTGGTGGCGATCTCAAGGTAAAGTATCGCAAAAAACCTCTTACAGAGAAGTTGCGCAAGAAGTTTAAGAAGTTCAAGGAGCTCTACAGTGAACAGAGGAAGATCGAGTTCAAAGTAGACGAGAAGAACAGAGTGTATGCCTCTTCACCACACTATAATTGGCCTTACAAACCTAGACTTGAAGGTGAAGCTACCACATGTTCCTTCTGCCGGAGAACCGCGCCATGTGCAAACCTCCACTCAAACAATTACCCCTTTACTGTTGCCACCGAGCACTTCAGAAACTTCTTCTCTAACCTACGATTGGAGCCCAAGATCTGCTCGTTATGCGAGCTTGCATCTTTGCTTGCCGTGAACTGCATATTCTTTAATCTGTCTGACGGAGGGAGAAGACTATTCTTAGGTATTCCCGACGCTCAGTCATTGAAAGAACTTTACAGATTCTGGCGGGACATACCTCCTCAAGTGGCTCTCAAACCCCTAAATCAGTCGTCGAACATTCTGGATGAGGGCTATAGGTACCGTCGCCTCAATGAGAGCATACTAGCCTTCTCCCTAGAGCTCTACTTGAAACTAAGAAAAGTTAAGGAATGTGATAAGATGCTCGCGGAGACCTCAAGCAAGGCTTGGCACTTCTACTTAGCGTCAAAAGACGGAAAAACTGTATCATTTGAGGAATACACACATCTCACAGATCTTCATAGGCTCTTCAGGCTATTCTCAAGCTTGGAGGCTCCGGAAGAATTCAAGGAAACGTTTCAGAACCTAGGAATTCAGCAGGGAATGCAGTGGAGGACAGAATTTCGGAACCAGATAGCGCAACGAATAATCAAGAACGCTCCACTGAATGAAGTAGCGGAACGAATATTATCGGAGAAGGGCTACGTGAAAGGTTTAACTGATTTCGTAGAGCAATACAACATTTGGAGAGGCTAGGTATGGAAAAGGAAATGGTTGAATTATGCAAGAAGATGGGCCACCAGATAGGATTTAATGCAGCAGAAACCCAGCAAACATCTATCCTATACGACCTCAGGAGAGTCAAACGATTCGACGCCTTCCTTCGTGTTCTCGAAAGACTGAAACACAGAATACCATCCTTATCAGCCGAAGAAGAGTTCTTCCACAAAATCAGCCCTAGAAACTGGCGAGAATACAAGTCTCTGATAAGCATCTTCGCAAAGGATCAGGAATTCAAGGTTACATATGCAAAAGAGAAAGGAAAGGAGGTGAAGTGAGCATGAGCAAGACTAGGACTACCTCAAAGTGCCTGAACATCGCCTTCATCTTTCAGACATCTGTTGGAAGCATAAACTCCAGTTTCACAGAAGAAAACATCTCAATTGTGAAGAAGGTTACTCTTCCTGACGGAAGTGAGATACCTTACGTTTCTGGGCAGGCCATGCGAAGATACATTAGAGACAAATGGCAGGAGATGGGCTTGCCGATATCTCCAGTACACAGAGTCACAACGGGCGTCGCTGGACAAGCGACCGCAACATCGAAATGTAGTCCACAAGAGTATATAGACGATGATTTGTTCGGCTTCATGTTAAGCAAGATAGGCGACATACGAAAGCGTACATCTCCAGTCAGGGTTTCGCCTGCCGTGGCCTTCTTCCGTTTCCAAGATGATAGAGATCTCGGTGTACGAATAACAGAGGAGGGAAAAGAGGATCCAACCAAGATGATGCCTCCATTTGAGACGGAGGTCTACTACAACTACTTCATCTGCAGCGTACTAGTAGATCTGGAGCGTATAGGTGTGTTCGGCGAAGATAACTACGGAAAAGAAAAGCGGCCGAAGGATCTCAGCGTCGATGAGAGACGGAAGCGACTGACAGCGCTGGTAATGGCTGTTCGTGATCTGTGGGGAGGGGGGAAGCAAGCTAGGTTCCTAACGGACATAGCCCCAAAGTTTGTCAGCTACACTAGGCAATCTGTTAAGAAGCCAATCTTCTTGGAGAGGGTTGAGATGCGAGAGGACGAGACTATAGATGTGACTTCCATTGCGCAAACCTTGAAAGATGAGGGCGGCATTATTGACCGTACCATAGTCGGCGTAGCTGATGGTTTTGGGGGAATCAAAGTAGGACAAGAGATCAGCTGGGAGCACGGAGGTAAAGAGACAAAAGTGCCCGTGGAAGCTATCAGCGAAGCTTTCGACAAGATTATACAGGACGCCACTTCCGTCGTCACATAGTCTCGGAAGACACAAAGTTATGACTCTCTCAGCAGTCAGGGTTCATGTGAGAGGGCTCTTCAACTCTTTCAAGCCAAAGGCTCCTGAGGACGTAAGATACCACCGCACACTCCAGCTACCGCCACGAACCACTTTGCTGGGTTTTGCAGGCGCCGCCCTAGGTTTAAACGAAAAGGAACTCTACATTCAATGGGACAATGGCCCTTCTCTGTCCGATCGTCTCCAAGTGGCGGCGAGACTAAATAAAATTGACGGGAATATACAGGACTACTGGACGATCGTGAAGTTCGTAGATCGCAAGGAGCCCTTCCGCGCGATACAGGTTAGAGAGCAACTATTCAGACCATCATATACGATGTACTTTGCGTCAGTCGACGACGAGCTTGTCATTTATACCAGAGACAGGATGAATGATCCTCGCTACCCGCTTTGCCTCGGACGGGACGACGAACTCGTCAGAGTGATCGCAGTAGATAAATGCGTGTTGCGACCGTTGAAGCCTCCGTTCCTGCTCTCCAACATTCTGATACCTCTGGACATCATTCCGAAACTTGCGGAGGAGGATCGGCTAGCCCTCTTAGCTTCATTGACTCGATTCAAATTGGCTAGATCCTTCAATTTGGCTAAGGATGGCACACGGACGGAGAAGGACATAAGGGAATACGCTCAGCTTACCACCTTGGCTTATGTTGTGGGCGATGTCGAAGCCTACACGGATGCACCCGAGGGCAGAGAAGGAAACAACTTTGTATTCTTATGATGAGGTTTGGGCGAAACCAAAGTATCATCTAGAACGACATATGAAAGATTGCCTGAAGTTATTTAATATTGTTAAGCGTTTCAAACAAGAGATCGCCGTGTGTATTGCTGAAAGAGCTCAAATAGAAGTCAAAGATCTTTGGGATAGCGCTTTTCTAACAACGATACTTCATGACATCGGCAAGGCCACTGCTCCATTTCAAGAATATGTCAGAGGAAGGGGAAAGATGGAGAGCCATGCCTTCCTCTCGTTTTACTTTACGAACCAGATATGCAGTCGTTCATCAAACCTAAAGCTGACTGATAGAGTAGCTGGTCTTGAAGCCCTAGCGATAGCCAGCCACCACTCTCCCTTACATCTGTCAAAGTTCGAGAAAATGTATCAGGGGCGTGAGGAAGATCCCGAAGTTCTAAGAGACGCGGTCGTTCGTTATCTGCGAGATTTTGCAACACAAAAGACTATGGAATTCTTGGCAAGGTCCCTACAGTGTAATGTAATCTTTCCAAGAACCTATGATGAAGTTTACGAATCGTTCGCCATACTTAATGCCAGACTGCGAAGGTCTTCTATAGCCAGCGCTGATTCTGTCAGATTACCTTTTGCCTTCTTGAAAAGTGTCCTTCACTACTGTGATTGGTATGGATCTGGTAAGGAATTTAGTCCGCAGTATTCCCCAGATAATGTTGAGACAAGGGTCACCGAATATCTGATAAGAAAAGAAAACAGGCCTATCAAACTTAACAAGTTTCAAGAGGACAGCAAGCTGGTGGATGACGCCATCCTTCAAGCCCCCACCGGAACGGGCAAGACAGAGGCTGCGTTGCTTTGGGCTAGCAAGTACATGAGTTCAAAGAAGCTCCTTTATCTCCTGCCCACAATGACCACTTCAAACAAGATGCATGATAGGCTTAGGAATGCCCTTGGATGTGAGGTGGGGCTCCTGCATGGTACCTCAGACTACATGCTTAGTACAAATGAGGAATGCGAGGAGCAAGAAGAGATCAAACACATGAGGCGATCACTTTTTTGTAAGAGTTTCATGTATCCTTGCACAGTTGCCACCGTTGACCAACTACTCTTCACAATGTTCAACTGGGGCAGGTGGGAGTTGAAGATGCTGAATGCAGGCAACAGCGCTATTATAGTAGACGAGATACACGCCTATGAACCATACACTGTGGCGTTGATTGTGCAGACTCTAAAATTGCTTAGATGCCTTGGTGCAAAGAACTTCATTATGAGCGCAACTGTTCCTACTCTTCTTCGAAACTTTCTACAGGACGAATTAGAGCTTTCTCAAGTTCCCAGAGACATTTCATATGATAATCGTACTCGAATATCAATTCAATTAAGAACAAACAAGGAAATAACCTCCGCTGTTCCAGGAATACTCAAGTTCTATAGAGATAAGAAGAGAATCCTAGTGATTTGCAATACAGTAGCAACCTCTAAAGCCCTTTTCGAAATCATTAGAAAAGAAAAAGAGGTTAAAAGAAGTAGAAGAATGCTCCTGCACTCTCAATTCATAATGAACGATCGATCAATTAAAGAAAGTTTTCTGGAGGAACAAAAAAAGTTACGACCCTTCATATTGGTGGCCACTCAGGTTGTGGAGGTCAGTCTAGACATAGATTTTGACGTCTTGTTCACTGAAGCTTGCCCCATAGATGCCTTCATTCAAAGACTTGGCCGAGTAAACAGACGTGGAGACCGCCCTCCGGCTCCCGTATTTGTCTATAAGCAAACTCCGAATGCAAGTAGAGTCTACGATCCAATGATTGTTCTTGAAAGTGTAAGACAACTTGAGGCAAAGGGAGACCGACCAAGGGAAATCGATCTTACAAATTCCGTTGACGATATTTATGCAAAGATGGCTTATGAGGATCTACTTCGACAGGAACTCAAGAAGGTCCGTAGTCTAATAGCGGATGTGCAAGATAATCTTCGTTACACATATCGACTTACTGTGGAAGAGAAGATGCTCCAACGCGTTATCACCAGAGAAAGCGACTATGTGACCATCAATGTGATTCCAAAGGACTTCGCGGACAAAGCGCTAGGCCTTCCGAAGAACGAAAGATACCGAAGAGTGGAGTTCACAGTTAAAGTGCCATACTATAGGATCAAGCAAAATCTGAGACACCCATGGGATGGAGTTTTGGTTGCAGATGTGGGTTACGACTCTCAATTAGGAGTTATCTATCCAGAAAGGGATACAGAGGCTTACATTTACTGAACCTTAGAGGGATTTCCAGAACTTGGCTGTCATCGATGTGTCTCAGTCGCTACGTCATCAGCGTGCGCTAGAAGAAGCGTTGAACTTCACAGGTACTCAGGTGAATTACTATTTCATCTGTAAGAGGAAGCTTTGGCTGTTTTCGCATGGGTTGGAGATGGAGGAGGCATCTGACTTGGTTCTATTAGGCAAGCTTCTTCATGAGAGGGGTTATGCGCGTAGGCGTAGGGAGGTTCAGGTTGGTAGGATCAAGATTGATTTTGTTGGGTCGGGTTGTGAGATTCATGAGGTTAA
>CAZVKZ010000090.1:0-6145 GCA_964627775.1 uncultured Candidatus Bathyarchaeia archaeon
GGAGAGAGAGCTCTACGAGAAGTTGATCGCCTGCCCACAATGCCACCGCCCATCAAAGGTATTCGCGAGAAACAAGTGTCCAAAATGTGACTCTTACAATGTCAACATAGAAAGATTGATGCAGCATGTTGAATGCGGATCCATCTATAAACAGCCAGAGTACTCCGGGCCCAGCGGCCTCCAATGCCCCAAATGCGGAAAGGCGATCGCTGACGAGACAGAACTCACGCTCGTCGGGGTTGCATTCAAGTGCGAGTCATGTGGAACCGCATTCGGCGACCCAAACAGGTCATTCTATTGCAGAGGCTGCTCACACGAGTTTCAACTCAAGAACGCCGAGCTTGCAAACATATACTCCTATGTCCTGAGCCCCGCGGTGAGACCTGAGGCAGAGGAGACACTGACAGTTCTAGCCGTTGCGGATCTGATCAAGAAGATGGGTTACGAGGTGGTTGCGCCGGGCACCCTCAAGGGGAAGACTGGTGTGAGCCACGAATTCACAATGACATGCTGCAACAAAGACAAGGTCGTCGCCATCGACTTTGCAGTAGCAGATAAAGAAGTCGATACTAAAACGGTCATGCCATCTTATGCTAAATTCATGGACTTGCCACCCATCCGACGGCTGATAGTAGCCATGCCAAAGCTTGATCAGCAGACGAAAGACTTCTTGACTGCTAACAACATCCAGTTTGTTGAGGGGAAGACAATAGAGGAAGTCGTCAGCAGAATAGGCGCGATCCTGAAGTAAATGAGGGAAACAGTGCCGCCATCATGGGCAAGTGGAGACACCTCCTCACAGAGAGCCATGATAGGGTTCTCCACCTTCACAAGACACCAGTAGAGTGTGCGTTCCTGATAGCGATTCTAGCTCTCTTTCTAGTTAGGTGCTCAAGCGTGTTCTACGTTCACTTCCAGCCAGATGTGATTCTGCAGGAATACTTGGAGTTCATGCAGGGAAAGGGTTTCTTCACTGACGATAAGATCTACGCCCTCGCCGGGTGGCTCTACATCAACGGGGAGAGCCCTGATGCATTCAACTTCGCACACCCACCTTTAGCAAAATACTTGATTGGCGTTTCAGAGCTTCTGTTCAAGAACCAGGCTGCTTTGGGTCTCGCGGTCTCCGTTCTGACATTGAGCTTTGTTTATCTGATTTCCAGGAGAGTGGTAGCTGCATCCCCTTTTGCGCTTCTGCCGGTGTTCATTCTAAGCTTGGATAGAATGTACATAAGTTTCTCGTCAACTTCTATGCTTGACATCTATGCAACTCTCTTTGTGGTTTTGTCAGCATACCTACTGGTTAACGTCAGGAGAAGATGGGCTCCTGTATTACTGTACGTGGCGGTCGGATTGGCCCTGTCATGCAAATGGATCACCGCCTTCCTACTGGTGCTGCTGCCGCTGTACTATGTGGTCAAGAAAGACTCGAGTCAACTGAAGTATTATCCTTTGGGGCTCGCTCTGACAGCCTTAACATACACTCTCTCATACGCTGCTTTTTTTCTCGCCGGCAACACACTGCAAGATTTCTTCAGTCTTCAATTCAATATGTTGACTTGTCATCAGCAGAATCGGCTCAAGGTGGGCATGCCACCTCCCCTATGGATTCTTTTGAACTTCCTGACAGGTATAGAAGGCCCCACACAGATTCAGACGCTCTTTCTCAACCCCAAGGAGTTGACGATCGCCACTACTTTTCCAGAATCGGGCTTGGCGCTCATCAGCGCGTACAACCCTCTGACATGGCCGATATCGTTCTCAGCAACAATACTAACTGCGTACTACTCACTGAAGGAGAACCGGCAGATAGCAGCTATACCTTTGGCATTTCTGATTCTACTGGCCTCTGTCTCGTATGGCAAGGCCTTCATCTGGTACTTGCTCCCAGTTTTACCCTTCGCCTTCATCTCACTCGCTTATATGACGGATAGAATCTATGGTGGATCGAGGAAGAGAGTTGCCGCCAAGGTAACGCTGGTCCTGTACCTCATTTTGCTCGTGGTCTGGTCGGTACTCGTCGAGGTGCCGCCGTACCTCAAAGGTCTGAATGTAAAGATCATTTAGCATGAATGAATGGGCGGAACCCAGTGTCCACGATCAGGTTTTGGCAGTTGCTATATTCTGGATTCTCTTGATCGGCTCAGTATCAGGAATGCAATCGTTGCAAAGACGCCTATCACGACAATAGCTATGGGAAGGACTCTTATGAGCAGGAAAAATATCGATGGTCGAGGTTCGACTTTCATTACGATTGCTTGGCTCTTGGTGAATCTTCCCGCTGCGTAGCTTTGACCTCCGATCCAGTCTGCGTATACAGTCCATTTTCCCTCAGCATCTGGTTTGAACTCTGCATCAAAGACCCCTTTTTCATCGGTCCTGGTGACCAATCCGATCTTGTTCTTTGGCCCCACAGCAACTATCTCGATGTGCTGGCCGGCCTCCCCCGGGTTGATCCAACCCTTTATTTTCACGGGGTCGTCGACCCTTACTGTCTCTGGCGAGACTGAGATTACTGTCGTCGTATTCAAAGGCACTCTCCCAGCAAACTCTAACTTCACGTATCTGTTAGAATCCAGAACCAACGGTATTGTTCGGGTTGTGAAGTTGAAGTATTCAGCCTTGATTCTGTAGTTTCCAACGAACTCAGTCTTGGTGAGGTTTATGATCTCAGCCAGAAGCGTTCGCTTGTACAATCCTTCAGCCGGGGCGTTTCCTGTGGCGATTGTGTTGCCATAGTAGTCTTCCACAATTACTCTAGCAGGTATTCCAATCCCTGTGTAGTCTGTGACGTTCACCGTCAGATACCAGTATCTTCGAATTGTTGTGTTGTTACCGGCCTGTATGGGTCCTCCGGCTCTGCCTTTGAGGCCGGCGGTCGAGACGTTCACAGCCACTCCTGACGAATTGAACCTCAAAGAACCGAAGCTTGAGTCGCCCACAACTACATTTGTCTTCGACTGAATTGTGCAAGTCTTAACGTTCGACCTGTTTAGATATATTGGGTCTGTAGATCTCGCGTCAAGCAGGTTGCACTCAACCCGCATTAGGTTTGATCTGTTTGCGGCTACGAATAGTCTGTCACCCTTGAACCTCTCAACTCTTGCACTTCTGGAGTGGATGGTCATGTTGCCCTTGCGCATAGATGCGCCTGTTATCGAGGTGGTATCTCCACCGCTGTCGATGTAGCCGATGTTCAGTATGCTGTTCTGCACCTTCAGGCTGGAGTTGCCTGAGGCCACGAAACTGCTGAAACCAGTCAGGTTCGCGTTTATCATCGTCATGTTGCTCCTGTCTGAAAGCCTCACTACTGAGTCGCGGGATAATGTCTCAATCGTTGAATTGGTCAAGAGTATTCTTCCCTGGTTATGAGAGAGCATGTGATATCCCCTTTCGCCTCTGACTGAGAATTGTATCTTCGTTCCAAGTATGAACAATTGGCTTTGGTTCATTACTGTGATGTTGCCTGTAAGTATGAGTGCGCGATTGCTATGTGTCTCAATCTCGTTATCTTTGACGGTTATCTCGCTGAGTGTGAATACCTCTTGACCTTTGACGAAATATGGCGACAGCAACATGACTACAGCAATGAGGGAGGCTAAGGCGAACTTCATTCCCTTGCTCAAACCTGCTCGATCTCGCTAATCTTAAGAGACACCTTAGTCGGTTGCAATTCTCTTTGAAGCCGTTGGCCTCATCAGCACTGACAAGGCCCTCGAATACTTGTGCGTCGCTATAACGCTCTCTCCTCGACCTAGAGACGGCACGGTATTCCACATTCCTTCAGGGACTGTCCCAGTCGACTCTTTGAGAACGTTAATGTTCGGTATAGAACTCATCCTGTGCATGATTCTTGTGTTGCAAAGCTCTAGGATCTCTGATGGAATATGAGCCGGTTGCTGAGTTACTACGCCTAGGCATAGGCCCCTTTTCCTGCCCCGTCTTGCTGTCTCTATGATCAACATGAGGGTGGCTAGCATCCTATCCCTTTTCTCTTTGCTGATGAAGGCGTGAGCTTCCTCTATTACGATGAAGAGTTGCGGCGTCTCAGGATTCATGATCTTGTATTTGAAGGCCTTGTGCAGCAGTTCCGCTATGACAATGTTGCGTACGTAATCGGTCGCATCGCTGAAATCGACGACTGTGGCCCTACCTGCCTTGAATACATCCTCCATCTTTACGCTAGGCGCGTCAGCATCGACTATGTTCTGATTCCTGGTGAGGCATAGCTTGCCATACAGAGTCGTGTGGGCTTCAGCAATGAACGGAGGCATGGTTGGGCGATCCGTTTGCCCCTTGAGCCGGATCGCAAGACGTTCTATGATTGCGGCGAGAGTTATCGGCTCAGTATCCGGAGTCACAGCCTGAACCTTTTCAATCAAGTCCTCAAAGTAGAGTTGCTCCATTCTATTCAGGCCAGTGACCTCGGCGAAGACGTCCGTATCGGCATCACAGAATTTTATGCCAAACCGTATCGCATCTTGCCTGTGACAGAATGATGGAAAGGGAACGTAGACCTTTACGTCCTCTACCCCCTTGGGTCTCCTGTCGAAGGTGGACAGGATATCTATCAGCCTGTCCGTTGGCTTGTCCATCTCGATGTATTCTCCTTCTACGTCGAAGACGAGAACACAAAGGCCTTGATTGCATGCCTCCTCCATTAGGACCTGTATTGTGTTGGATTTCCCGCTTCCAGTAGTTCCAAAGACGCCGATGTGCCTGCTCAGGGTGGCTGGGTCCATCATAACACTGACATCTCTGTTGGTTAGGATGCACCCCATGTACATGCCGCCTGAGATCCCTAGGAAACTGCGCACATCTTCAGTATCGATTGGTTCAACGGGCGTCCCTGGCACAGGCCTGGTGAGAACAGCCTTCGAATCGCCGTTTTCAATGTAGCCTGAAAGCTCGACTATGTATCTTGATGCTATTGTTAGTCCCTTCTTTGCCTCAGCGTAGTATGGCCCATCTATTATCTGGCCTATGAAATAGGCTGGGCCTTTGCCGATCTTCACGAACGCTCCTCTTTTCAGATCAGCCTCACAAGGCACAGAGATACTGCATAGATTCGAGACTAGATTGGATGAGTCGGTGTCGTAATCTACCGCACCCAGCAGGGATTTGACAGCCGTTATCGGTTTACTACTGCTCATGGAATTCACCTCACATCAGGAAGGTAAAAACAACAAACGCGATGACGATCAGAACAAGGGAGTGCTTCAGTCCGGCACCTATGGCGGCCTCACCCATCTTCCCCGCCACCAATCCACCGAAGATCCCTTGGACAACAGACATGTGAAACATAGATGTCTTTATCGTTGCCAGACTCATTTCCGCCATCAGAAATAATCCACCCGACTCTTTCACCGCCCCTTTCAACGATTCAATCTTGGCGAAGAATGTTTGGACTAGAACGTAGTCTATGAACAGGAATATGAAGAATGCTAAGTAAACAATCGCTACATACATTCTGAGCTGGCTCATCCTCTCTTCTTCTATGGTCTGCAACTCTCTTATGTGTTTGCTGACTATGTCAAGTACATCTCTTATTTCCCCCCCGGATCGACTTATCTCGGATAGAAGGACTGTGGTTCTCTTAGCCAGCTTGGTATCGACCCTTCTGCCGAAGTCTCTCAGAGCATCCTCGAAGTTTCCGCCCCACGAGATCTTTGCAACGACCCTTTCAAGCTCAGAGGACAGCGGGCCGTACCTCCTTTTGGAGGCGAGATCAAGGGCTCTGGTTAGGGTTACTCCTGTTCTACCTGCCTCTGAAAGCTCCCTCAAGAATTCAGGAATGTTCCTGTCAACACTCATCCTCCAACGCATATCGAGAAAATTCACAACAGCAGGAGGAAAAAGCATCACAATGACCGTTATGAAAAGCAGCTGATCCGCACCCAGAATAAGTGGCGCTTTGAAGATCATAGTATTTACGAGTATTGTGGCAGCTTGGATCAATCCTAGTCCGATGGAGATCCCTAGGACAATCATCCTGTCTCTTTTTGGAACCCTCAGCATTAGCATTTTGTTTCATCTTGGCGGGATGATCGAGTCGAGCAGCAGAAGCAAGATCATTGCAAAAACTGGAATGGCAAGATATGTAACGAGTTGCATTATGAATATTATGCTGCTGTCTCTTATACAC
>CAZVKZ010000091.1:0-1213 GCA_964627775.1 uncultured Candidatus Bathyarchaeia archaeon
CGCCCTTTCTACTGCTATATTCACCGTTGAGTTACTTGCTGACATTCGCCGTAGCGCTTATGGGAATGGACGTTGTGACAGCTTACAAGATCGTGGATGCGGCTTTTTTTGTGGCGGCTCCAATAACCGTCTACTTCCTTGGCCGCGAGCTCGATCTTGAAGTCAATGAGGCTGGATGGGCTTCTCTACTATTTCTACTGACACCAACAGTTGTCGGCAACTACCTGTTCTATGACAGATTCCCGAATGTCGTAGCTCTCCCGATCAGCTGTCTTTTCCTGATCTCTCTCGTTAGGATGTTCAGGGGTAAGAGGATTATTGGTTCGCTTATTCTTTCGACCTTCCTCTTCGCTGTATTGATTCTTACACATCATCTTTCAGCATTTCTCGTTCTGGCGATTGCTTTGCTTGTCTTTTTCTCATTCACAGGCAGCCCGCGGGAATTCAAGAAAGTCCTTCCCCCTTTATTGACAGTGATTGCCCTTGCGGCTGGGCTGTCAAGTCCTTGGCTGCTCAACTTCGTTCAGGCTTCTGCCCAGATCTCAGAGAATCCCTTCTTCAACAAGAATGTGCAATTCCCGTTCATAAGGCTCACCTACGCACTGTATGATTATCTGGGAATCGAACAGGGGCTGATCCATTTTGCCTTTGCCACTATCGCGGTCGGTCAATGGGTCTCGAGAAGTCACGGCTATCGAGCTTCGCTATTTTCGATCTTCGGCTTGCTTCTCCTAGGCATGGGAGTATTCGAACTCGGATACAATGACAAGGCATGGATGATGACGGTGGGGCAAGCTGCTGTTGTTGCCGCATTGATCTTCCTTCTGGGCTTAGTGATGTACGGTTTAAGAAGAAAGCATTATGATCCGGCGAAGCTCTTGCTTGCCTTGTGGTTCACGGTATTCTTCTGGCTCGGACTCGGCTACTACGCCATGCCGCTGGCCAACCTTCCTATCTTTCAGTCAATATGGAGAAGTCTTGACATCCACAGATTCTGGCTGTACCTTTCAATCCCCATAGCGCTTATGGCCGGTAAAGTGATGGGAGGAGTAACGCGATTTCCTGTAAGAAACCGATCTCTAGCAAGCCTCGGGCTGATACTGATTCTTCTCTTCGCAGGGGCCGTCGTGAAAGCCGGATATTCTCTAACTCAGGATGTGAATCCACACCTTCCATATACAACACAGAACTCGGAGATCCCGCGGGCGTTACT
>CAZVKZ010000091.1:1313-6119 GCA_964627775.1 uncultured Candidatus Bathyarchaeia archaeon
TCCGCTACGCTAATCCAGACAACCCTTACACAATGTTTTCCATTACAGCTGCAGGTGGATTGGTACTAATCTGGGTTCTGTCCGAGATCAACAGAAAGCGAATCATACGAGGTAAGTCCTCATGAGGCACTCCCACACCGACCCACCTATCCCCAATTTGATTAAGGACAAAGAGCTCACACTTCGAATTCTCTACCTTTTCTCATCAGGCTTCCTATTCTATGAGGGGTTCCAGAATTGGCTTCGGGGAAAACTGGAGACTCACCCTGAAGTCGTGATACTTTGCATCGCAACATACATGCTAGCCCTAGTGCTGCTCACAACATCTTTGTCATCAGCCAGAGTTGTGAGGAGACTCCATATTCTGCCTTTGGCAGCACTTCTCTTCGTCACGGCATCGAGCATCTATGTTGTCTCGCAAGTTCAGTACAGAGGAGTCTACAGAACCGACTCGATGGCCTTCACCCATTACGCATCGCAATTATGGCTCTTCCCGTCGTGGAACCCCTACGGCTCGGACCTCCAAGATGCGCTTGAGATGTTCGCTGTTGACACCGACTACGTGACACTGAAACCTGATGGGGACCTAGTCACCAATATGAACTATCCTGCACTTCACTTCTTGTTTTTCACGCCATTCGTGTACATTGGCTTCAACGACATGCGGTGGGTCACGTTCATATTTGAAGTGGCAACAATTCTTTTCGTCTACTGGAAATCTCCAGAAGAGCTCAGACCTCTAGTTTTGATTCCACTTTTCGGTGGCTCAGATCTCGCAATAAACTTCACGGCTGGATGTCTTGGAGATTTTTTGTGGGTTTTCCCACTTACGATAACCGCATTCTACCTCGGAAACCCTTTGGTTGCAGGTGTTTCCTACGGTCTGGCTTGTGCAGTCAAGCAGGAACCTTGGATCCTTCTGCCATTCCTCCTGACATGGATTGGGATGTCTCTGGGAAAGGCCAGACGCGAGAGACTTGCTGCCTTGGTCGTTTTTCTCACATCATCGGCCTTGGCGTTTCTCCTACCCAATATCTTCTTCATATTAAAGAACCCGCAATCTTGGTTTGCTGATGTCATGACGCCTCTGTCAGGGGATCTAATAGTCATCGGTCAAGGTCTATCTACTATGACCCAAAAGGGGCTCGTGCCACTCTCGAGATCTTTCTACCTTACACTTGCCGTAGCTGCATTCGTACTTCTTTTGGTCAACTACAACCTGTACTTCTCTGAGCTCAAACATACGCTCTGGGCGTTCCCAGGCGTGATCATGTGGGTTTCACCGCGGGGGCTTCAGAATTACTTCATCTACTTGGTCCCCGTATGCCTGGCTGTGGTCATAATCCTGTATCGAGAACGAGAAGGAGTTGAGCCGCATTGAATTCGATGCAGCGCAGATCCCTTGGAGTCCTATTGCTTCTCGTTCTTTCATCAATAGTAGCCGCAAAATTTCAGCAGGACTACGGTAGTGCTGATGATTACCCATTAATCCTCAATCCTAAGTTCAAGTATTTCACCCGGGACCCAATGACGGGTGAGTACAAACCATTCCTGTGGGAGGCTGCCTACACGAAGGGCCCAAACGACTTAACCTTTCTGAGACATGACTTGGTTGGGGGTAGGGAATGCCTTGGATTGCACGTATATCAAGATGGTGCGAATGATTCCTACAGCTGGGCAACTATTCACGTCAAACAGACACTTAGAGGAGAGGCTGTCTCCAGACTTTTTGGCTCTTGGATTGGAATATGGGCTTACCCAACATTTCGCTTTGCCCAAGATCCCATCTCCAAGGAACCTTGGAACGTGTTCGGACTAGAGATCAATGATGGAAAACATCTGATATGGTTCGTATTCTCAGACCACGCAAGTGGCGTTTACAACCTCCGCAACCACAGGATAGTACTCGTAGATGCACCACTTAACCAATGGTCCTATATCAAAATGGACGTCGCCAGTCACTATTCGGAAGCTGGTTGGGAGAGTCCAGATGACCTCTCCCTTATTCTCATAACCGGGGCAACGAAGATGGATCCTGGAAACCGCGCTGGTTTCTATGGGGAGATACAAGTAGAGGGCAAGGCAAAATGACTGAAGCCCATGCAGAAATCGCCAGAGGATAGCCTCCTTTATAACATCCAAACACAATTGGGAGCAAGCTCAGGTCTGAGAGGATGAGGGGTTGGAGAAGTCAAAACTACAGAGATACTTGAGGGCGCTGCTAGAAAGAAAAGGATTGTACGCAGACCTATGGCACATAGCAGTCGTCCTAGCGGTCTGCGCAATAATCCTCGCCTTCACACCTGCGCCACCTTATATCGTGTTTATTGGCGGAAGCGTAATGGTTTCAATCTTTATTCTGCCAAACATCAGACAGATAACAGGCTACGTCTACTCCCTTCTATCATGGGTTTTCGGCGCGACTGCTATCCTCGTCATGATTGTCTACGCAGTCAAGGCCGCACCGCCCTATATCGTCGGAGATAATTTGGTACTGGTCCAGGTTGAAGTACTACCCGGAGTACACATGAAACCGATAACAATCTTTATGTTTGCTTTCTTTCTGTGGTTTGCATTCGGGCTCTACACCCCCTCGTCAATAAGACGCTTTGAGCGAATGGTTCCCGATGTCAGAAGAATCTTGTATACTATTGCGTGGTTGGGCACGTTAGCTAGCGGGTTCGAGATTGTCTACCACATAGTAGTCTGGTCAGCAGCATTATCTGTGCAGGGACTGCAGAACCCTGATATAATCGTCAACCCTTGGCCTTGGAGGAACATGATTCCTATAAACATAGTCTTTGCAACAAAACTCGTCGTCTTGATCTTCGTACTTTCCTGTTTCATCATAGACTACATTAAGATGATAGACTCTGGAAGGGCGGGGACAAATCAGTAGCCCGCCCAATGTGGTGTCAACAAACAATCTCTTGCAGGTAACCAATCGTTGACCCGGGTAGTCGTCGCTGCAATCCTCCTGTGTCTGGTTGCCTCGTGCCTGCTGCTGGGCGAGGCTACGGCAGCGGAGCAAAGAATTGACTCACTAGAGATGGTTATTCTGTATGCACACACGGACTACGCTGTAGGAGTCAGGGGTGGAAGGATCTTGAGTACAGCTCCACCTTACGGCCAGCGACGCTCCGCTACACTGGAAAGTGGAATAAGCTTCATTCTTTTCCCACCTCTTTCGCAGGAGCTCAGTATAGAAGGCTCAGTGAACTACCGACTTTATCTACGATCGCCAGCCAAGGGAACAGCCAACCTCAACGTTTCACTCTACGAAGTTGATAGTGAAGGAAAGAACAAACGAATCTCAAGCGCCGTGATAGCCCTTCCAGTTGAGAATCAGATCAATCAGTATGTACTCGGAATACCAATCAGCCACACGTTCAGCAAGGGTTCAACCATTCTATTCTCGGCCATCCCAAAGGATGAGATTTCATTACTGATGATTTTCTGGGACGAGGAACGAACGGACACCTCCGTCGCGTTGCCTATCAAGCGCGGATTCAATATTTTTGATTTGCAGACATTAGACTCAAACAAGACACCAATAGCTGGAGCCAACATCACAGTTCTTGCCGGGGAGAGCCGCATCTGGACGGGTCGAACTGATCCCATGGGCTGGGCCAGAGCTCTCCTACCAAAGTCAGGCGAAAGTATCTATGAGCTCATTGTCAGGTGGAAGGAAACCGTCGTGAACAGAACTTTGCTTCAGGCAACCGGTGACACAAAGATCCAGTTCAATTGCAAAGTCTACGGCCTCGAACTCCACACGCGTGATCTACTCAGCTTCCCAGTTGACGGAGCCACTGTCACACTCCTTAGCAATAGCGCTGTAGCGGCTGAAGGAAAGACCTCTGGTGACGGAAAGCTTCAATTCGCGCAGCTTCCTGAATCAGAGTATGACATTGATGTGAAATACGACTTTGCGATTCTTATGCTGCCTTTATCCATATCTCAAAGGACCAAGCTGCAGCTAGCCTCAAGCCAGAGCCGAGAGATCGAACTGCCGATCCTCAGGCCTTGGATAGTAAACTCAGTTCTTGTAACGGCACTAGCATCCGTTGCCACCGCTTCAACCGTCAGTCTGCTGAGAAGAAGAGGTAAGGAGATACACGAGTATGACTTCAGCTATTTTGAGACAATCGCTGGCGGAGGTATACCTACGTCCTCCTCAGTAATGATAGTAGGTCCGCCAGGATCCGGCAAGACCGTCCTTACCAACAGCTTGCTCATAAGCAGTCTGAGAAACGGTAATTCATGCGTCTTCATAACGAATCTTGACTATCCGACGAACATCAGAAGGTATTTGACGAGTTTTGAAGCGAATCTGGAGGATTATGAGCGGTCTTCGAAACTTATCTTCATAGACTGCTATTCGGCCTCGGGAGGCCAAGAGTCTTCAGAAAGCTACAAGGTCCATTCTGCTGGAGATCTGACTGGACTGGGCGTGCAGGTATCATCATGCTTAGAGAAGCTCGGGCAGAACACTGATGTTTTCCTAGACTCCTTGACGCCACTCTTCACTATGCTTAGAGATGACTACATAGCAAACTTCGTCCACTCTGTCGGCGCAAAGACGAAAGGGGTTAACGGCCGTTTCTTCTACACTCTGGGAACCGGTATAGGCAAGAAGGGGTTTAACGCCATCGAGGCGGTGTCGGACTGCGTCATCGAGGTTTCTTCAAGCGAGGAGCTGGGTGAGCCCCGTAGGAGACTGCGGATCAAGAAGCTGAAGCAAGACCATCTTGAGCGTTGGGTAGACTTCAAAGTAGATGGCGAGAAGGGAATAATCTTTAGGAT
>CAZVKZ010000092.1:0-5255 GCA_964627775.1 uncultured Candidatus Bathyarchaeia archaeon
ACAAGCCAGTTCTTCTAGAAAGGTTTACAAGTCGAAGACGTTCAATGTCGGACCGAGGAGTGAGTACTATCCCTCGTTTCAAGCGACCAGGAATAACCAATGAAGAGGTCAGAGCGAAGGTCCTCAAGATGACCCAGCAGGTCTGCCCACAGAGATATGCGGTTGAATTTCGAAGAATTCGTCAAGTGGGTGACCTATGGGAAGCAGATGGGACTTACCGTCTCCCTGACAGCGAGACACCGCGTAGATTCACAATCAGATTTAGCATGCAGGGAACTGTCAAGTTCAAAGACATAGAGCCGCCATGAGCCCCTTATCTACGATGAGAAATGTATCGCCGGATCATATCCTGACAAGACGCTGGCGGATACGAATCACACCATTTGTCTTTTTTTGGGGAAAGGAATCCTAGGGCGGAACCCTCGACTTGCCTGTTCTGTCTCAACACGCGCCACGTAATCCCGTTTTTCGTCAACCAGGGCAAGATTCTTATTGTCCTTATTTCTCAACTTTTCAGGCAGGATGCCAATGGGTCAAATCGCCGCCAAGCAAGTCTCACTGATCAAGGTTACTGTGAAGTTGCACACATGTCTCCGTAGCACTGCTGGAAAGGAAGAGGTGGAACTTCAACTGCCAGCAGGTTCCAGTTTGAGGGGCTTGCTCGAGCATCTTGGAAGAGAGCATCCAAAACTGGAACCCCTGCTGAAGGGCGAATCTGGATACCAGCACCTTATGATCCTGGTAAACAATAACAATGTTGGCCCCCTGAATGACGAGAACATAGAAAAAAATGTAAGTGAGGGAGACGTAGTCTCCGTACTTGAGCCATGCGCCGCAGGCTGACGAGATCTCGACTTCGCCTTTGACATATCACTAATCTATCTCCATTTCTCGAAGAGCACGCCCTACTGGAGAGAAGGCTCCGACGAATTCGCCGCAGTAGAATTAATATATCTGCGGCAGTCACAACAGACGTACGCACCTGGCTGGTGTAGTATGAATGAAAGGCGTATGGAATAAAATTCTGAGAGTGGATCTGACCAACAAGAAGATCAGCGACGAGACAATTCCTGACAAGGTCTACGAGTACTTCCTTGGAGGCCCAGGACTCGGCCATAGAATCCTATACCACGAGGTTCCTGCGGAAGTTGGCCCCTACGACCCCAGAAACAGGCTGATATTTGCCACAGGGGTCTTTCAAGGGGTCGCCCAGACCGGCGCCGGAAAGTGGTCTGCAATCGCAAGAAACCCATTGAGCAACATCAACGGTGAAGCAGCAGCAACAGGTTCCTTCGGAATAGTCCTCAAGAGAACTGGCTACGACGCGATAGTCTTCCAGGGCAAGGCTGAGAAGCCAGCGTACCTATGGCTGACCGATGGCTCAGCAGAACTCAGGGACGCATCATACCTCTGGGGTAAGGATTCCTACTATGCGAATGACACGTTGATCAAGGACATTGGAGAGCAGGGAGTTCAAGTAGCCTGCATTGGACAGGGAGGAGAACGACTAGTCCGATACGCATGCATTGGACACGAGAATAGATCCTACGCAAGCCGCACAGGCATGGGTGGGGTCATGGGATCAAAGAACCTCAAAGCCGTGGCTGTCAAAGGAACCAAGGATATACCCTTCGCAGATCCTGGCAAGCTTGCGGAACTCAACAAAGTGATAAACAAGAAGATATACGACAGCGGCGTGAACATGCGGACGCACGGAACGGCTTTTGCCGCAGCTCCATTCAATGAGAAAGGCAATCTCCCAATCAAGAACTGGCAGCTTGGCACCTTCGACTCAGGGGTAAAACTGCTTGGGGCACCCAGATATACGGAGTACCTGAAAGCGAAGCCGTGGCCATGCCTCTATTGCACACTAGGATGTCACAGAAAAGTCACATACACATGGAAGGGAGAGACTATCAACAGTGTGGGTCCAGAGTATGAGTCATTTGCGATGTTGGGCTTCAACTGCTTGGTTGATGATCTCGACGCAGTATGCAAAGCAAACGATCTCGCCAACATGTACACCATGGACACGATATCGCTTGGAGTCGTGATAGCGTGGGCGATGGAAGCCTACGAGAAAGGCGCCATAACCAAGCAAGACACTGAAGGCCTAGATTTAACATGGGGAAACGCTGAGGCCATGGTCGAGATGGTAAGACGTATAGGCCTGAGGGAGACAAAACTGGGATGGCTACTTGGTGAGGGCATCAAACGCGCCTCAGAGGCAATTGGCAAAGGCTCACAGGAGTATGCGATCCAGCAGAAAGGAAACGAGATAGCTGCCCACGACCCGAGAGCAGCCTTTGTAGCTGGACTAGCCTACTGCACAGACACATCCAGAGGACCCTGCCACGAGAGAGGCAACCCACAGCACCTATTTATCGTGAACCTTGTCCTGCCGGAATTAGGAAAACCGACAGCGCCACTTGATGAACGCTGGTCCTTTAAGAATGCTGAGATCACAACCGCGATCTTCCAGGATTGGAACAATATAGTCAACTCTGTGGGCCACTGCAAGTTCATGTTCTTTGCAAACTATACCATGACCGACATCTTGAACACTTGGAATGCGGCTACAGGACTCAACTGGGATATGAAGCAGATGCGTAGGGCTGGCGAGAGGATCTACCACATGTGCAGACTCTTGAACATAAGATATGGCATAACAAAGAAGGATGACCTGGCACATCCGAAAAGGCTGCTTGAGGAGCCTAAGACCACTAGTGAATCGGCATACAAGGTGCCCACCAGAGAAGGTATGACCAAAGCTATTGAGGCCTACTACAAGCACCGCGGCATGGACGAGAACGGCGTACCCACAAAAGGGAAGTTGACTGAGTTAGGTCTATATCCAACAGTGCCCTGAAAGGCACCAACCCCTTTTTTCTTTTTCAGAATCCTTTTTCGACAGATTCATGAGTGATGTATCTTCTCCAATAGTTGAGTGAGCTTGCAGCGTAGGCCCGTCGATGCAGGACTCTGACATATGCTGATGTGGGTGACGCAGCAGTGCATCACTTACCACAAGATCGATTCTTGAGATCTAACCGAACTTGATCCGAGTCTGGCATAGAGTCTGATGGTCAAAAGTTATATGCTGCGTGAACAACTCGGATTCTGATCTGCATGAGTAGTGTTATCCAAAATTGGACATACCAGTTGCCTACCAGAGTTGTTTTTGGAGAGTGTCTGGGTCAGGTCACAAGCATTGCAGGTGAACTTGGGACCGAGAGAGCTCTTATAATTACCGGAAAGAACGCGATGAGAAAACACGGCGTGACCGCTAGACTCACAGATTTATTGAAACCAGTAGAGTCAGAAGTATTCGATCAGGCAGAGCCCAACCCCGCGATCGCAACCTTCGACAAGGCACAGAATGTCTTGAAACAGAGCGGCTGCAACCTGGTCGTCGGGCTTGGCGGTGGTAGTTCTCTAGATGTGGCAAAAGTGGTTGCTGCATTAGGTAATAGAGATCAATCCCCATCTCAAGTCTTTGTTTCACCAACGAAGATTAAGAGCAAAGGGCTCCCAATGATAGCCATCCCGACAACATCGGGAAGCGGAAGCGAAGTCACACCATTCTCGCTACTTAATGATCCGGAGAATGGAACGAAGAAGGCAGCAGGCCATCCCTTCCTGTACCCGACAGTTGCCTTGGTTGATCCATCTTTGTGTACGACGATGCCTCGTGACGTGACTGCCGAGACCGGCTTGGATGCGATATCTCACGCCATCGAATCCTATTGGGCAAAGAAAGCCAGCCCTGTCACAGACTCCATTACTTTGGAGGCGTTAGGACATCTCCTACCAAACCTTAGAAAAGCCTGTGAGGAGCCTTCGAATATGGATGCCAGATCAGAGATGGCTCTGGGAGCTATGGAGGCTGGAATGGCCCTCGGCAATACGATGGCGACCGCTGCGCACTCAATCTCATATCCCCTGACAGTGAGATTCAATATCCCGCACGGACTCGCTTGCGCACTGACACTGCCCCTATTTGTGAAATTCAATGCTCCATCAATACAGGGCAAGATTCCCAAGCTTCTCAGGACTATGGGCGTGGGAAGTGTCGATGAGGCCGCCGAATCACTGACGCAGCTTATGGGAGATGTAGGTGTACCAACCAGACTGAGTGAACTAGGCATTGGCAAAGATGATATTCCATGGATAGTTGAGCATGGTTTCGCTCCAGCCAGGATGGCGAACAACCCAAGAGAAGTCAGTGCTGAGGATGTTGAAGAGATCCTAAGAGAAATACTCTAACGTGTGCTGCGCAGCGCACGTTTTGAGATGCTGGAGAAGTTGGGAAGCCCATGTCTTAGGCGGAACGGTAAGCCATAGAGTTCTTGCTGGACTTATATGCGTGAAGCGGATGATGCTCTTGGAAAATTGGGGATCTACCATCTAACGATGTATGTGCAGCCGTTTGCGTCTCTCTTTCTGCACTCATATGGATTTTCATGTACAACCCATAATTTTCTGGGATCGTCACGGTTGAAGTGCATCAATACATACGCTATGATTCCTCGCTCAAAGTCGCATGGGTACGGTGTGTCGCATACTATTTTTGCTTGACGTTTTTCAGGGTCAAAGGCGACTAAACTGTAATCTCCGGTCTTCCGTTTCGGTGACTTGTATGATGTTTTTCGTTGATGGTTAACAGACCCTTTTGGAGGTTATCGACCCCTGAGAACCACTTGGTATTCTCAGGAAGCTTTGTGCCCAAAAGGTAGAGTATGGTTGGCCCAAGATTCGTTGAGATCTCCTTGAATGCGTCAAGCCAAGTCTTCTGGGGATACCATTCACCACTTTTGAGGTCTTTGAGTCCATGCTTTTCGAGGATCTGTAGAGCGGCAGGGTTGTGGATTTTCAGCATTTCTATAAAGATCCGGAGGGCGTCACCTGAGACTTCAACAGATGTATCGTATGGGACAAACTGCAAGGGCAAATTCACCATATGCCTGATTCAAGGAAGTTAACATTCCTTGTTGGTGACTTATGTTACAGCTCGTTTATAAAATCTACAATGCCGATGGTTTAATGTTTGTTGATGGAAGAGCCAAGTATCGTAAGGAGTGCGAATATCGTTAGCAGGAGGATTCTGCGAATTTTGGATCCCATTGCGATAGCGTTACGAGTTCATTTTCAACTTGCAAGAACGGAACCTCAAGCCTTTGAAATCCTGACGTTCCCCATTTGTTCAAACTGGGTTGCTACTGCCGAAAAGTCCAAGCCTTCCTTGCCGTTGGCTA
>CAZVKZ010000092.1:5265-6021 GCA_964627775.1 uncultured Candidatus Bathyarchaeia archaeon
GGCTAAACACGCATAGTAGATCTCCTTTGCTGCACTTGCCAGAGGCGTCGGAATCTTCATCTCACGCGAGGATTCGGAGGCCAAGTCAAGATCTTTTGTCATCAAGCCAAGAGCAAAAGCAGTACTCCAGTCTCCCTTAATGATCTTCTCACCCTTTGTCTCAGAGATATAGGTCTTCAATACGGAACTGTTGAAGACCTCCAGCATCACTCTTGGATCGAGGCCTGACCTCACACCGAATGCAAGACACTCTGCGAAGGATGCCATCATTGTTGCAAGATGCATGTTAAGCGCGAGCTTCATGGAACACCCGTCCCCATTCCCACCAATGTGAAGGATCTTCTTGCCCATCGTCTCCAACACTGGTCTCACTCTATCCAAAGCTTCCCTATTCCCGCCCACTAGTATGGTCAGGGTTCCCTCACTTGCCGGCTTAATGCTTCCTGAGACTGGGGCGTCAAGCATTTCGCCACCTCTCTTGCGTACCTCCTCCGCAATTATCTTCGAGACGGTTGGCAGATTGGTCGTCATATCTACCAGGATTTTGTCTGGTGCAAAACCTTCAATCAGAGGAGATGGACCCCCGGTTCTACTAAACACAACCTCCTGCGCTGCCAGGGGTCCTGCCAGCATAGTGATAATGATCGAAGCTCTTTGCGCAAGTTCCTTGGGGTCAGACGCTACTTGCGCGCCCATTTGTTTGAGTTGCTTAGCACGCTCAGCAGTTCTGTTCCAAACCAGAAGAGGATAGCCGGC
>CAZVKZ010000093.1:0-6019 GCA_964627775.1 uncultured Candidatus Bathyarchaeia archaeon
CTACATGAGTTGGCCCATGGTCCGACATTAGTAACCCGAAAGTTGTGTATGTGAACCCACCTTTGGTTCCGTGAATTCTGCCAACTGTGCCTTCATGGGTGTGGAATGGGAAAATCACCGTGTTGAGGTGACCTGGGAAAACTGGCATACCGTTGTATATCTCTTGAGTTATGTCGATTATCTTTACCAAGTCGAGCACCTAGAGACGTGATTCCAAATTGATAACTATTAAGACTTGCTATCGGTGCCGCCTTGAAGTGTCAGCTGAACATCATAGGGTCTAATGCAGAGATCCACCCGCGATTGTTCCCAGCTGCTCCAAACATGTCATTTATCCAGCATGTGCCGCAGCAGCGCACCACAGAAAACGTTTTTATTCATTAGGCATTTTTCTAGGGAGGGTAAATCGACCGGTCATGGTAGATAAAGGGTGAACACTACAAGAGTAAGCCTTGACACCTTCTTCAATCCCAAGAGTGTTGCTGTGATCGGGGCTTCAACAACGCCTGGGAAATTGGGCTACGTTGCTGTTGAGAACCTCATCCAGCTTGGATATCCGGGGAAGATCTATCCAATCAATCCCAAAGCTGAGGAGATCCAGGGGCTGAAGGCCTACCCAAGCATCAAAGATGTCCCTGGTCCTGTTGACGTAGGTCTTATACTGGTTCCTGCCGAGGCAGTAATCCCAGTCTTGAGAGAATGCGTAGAGAAAGGCACTAAACATGCTGTCATCATAGCTGGAGGATTCGGTGAGGTCGATGAGAAAGGGGCTCGAATGCAGCAGGAGATCGTCGAGATCAGCAAGAAATCAGGAATGAGAATAATTGGTCCAAACACTACAGGAATAGTCAGTATCCCAGGCCGCTTCTCCACAACCTTCTTTAGGGTTGACAATAGGCCAGGCCCGGCAGCCTACATTGCTCAGACAGGCAACTTCGCGTCTATAACTTTTAGGTGGATAATCACCAAGGAGCATTTCGGAGTCAGCAGAATCATAGGTTTGGGAAACAAGGTGGATGTGGATGACGCTGACGCCTTGGAGTACCTTGAGAATGATCCAGAGACGAGAGTCATAGCGATGTATATTGAGGGCCTAAAAGACGCTAGACGATTCGTGGAAGTTGCCAAGCGGGTCACGCAAAAGAAACCCATACTCGCACTAAAGTCTGGTAGAACGCCTGCCGGTTCAAAAGCTGCGCTTTCACACACAGCTTCACTCGCAGCGAATGACACTATCCTCGATGCCGCATTCAGACAAGCCGGCATCATACGCGTGAGTCGCTACATGGACCTTGTAAATTACACAAAGGCTTTTGTCTATCAGCAACCGCCCAGAGGCAAACGGGTAGGGGTCATAACGATTTCTGGTGGTTTGGGTGTCATAACTGCAGATGCATGTCAGATGCAAGGCCTGGATCTCGCAAAGTTATCCGACAAAACAATTGATAGTTTTAGAAAAGCAAGCCCTCCGTTCATTGAGGTTGGGAACCCTTATGATATTTGGCCATCAGTCACGCGAATTGGGACGGACGCGGCCTTTAAGGTAGCTGTCGAGTCCTTGTTCGATGATGAGAATGTCGATGCGATCATCGCAGGTTTTCAGGGTACAGAGGGATATGAACTCAAGGATCTGGACTTTATCTCTGCGGCTTCGAGGAAGCATCCTGAGAAGACAATCATTGCATATGCGACGAGCGAGTGGTCGATAGTCGAGAAGTTGCGGGAGAAGCTTGAGAAGTTGGAAATCCCTGTATACTACTCGCCGGAGGATGCTGTTGAAGTCCTGTCGATCATGTACAGATATTCGAGGATTAGGGCTTCTAAGTAGTTACTAAGCCTCTCCCCTTCCAAGTATCACCCTGTACGGATCAACTTCTTCTCTAAGTATCCTCAGCTCTTCACGTGTAGGCGGGTCAGTCTGCCTGACCTTGTTGGGTATTATGAGCTCAAATCCTGTGTTCGCTACAACATCCTCCGCTGTTACACCGGGATTGAGAGAGAAGAGCTTCATCCTCTTTGTTCTCTCGTCAAAGTCAAACGTGCCCAGCGTAGTGTAGACCCTGTACGGCCCTGTCCCCGGCGGTAGCCCAGCCTTCTCCCTGGCGCCTGGACCATCAAGATACCCGGGCGAGGTGATATAGTCGACCTTCTCGACAAACCTGCGTTTCTCATGGCTCATGATTATCATGGTCTTCCATGCAAATGATGCGAAGGCGTTGGCTCCGCCGCTTCCTGGGAACCGGACCTTCGGCTTGTGATAGTCACCGAGGACTGTGGAGTTGAGATTACCATACTTGTCGATTTGGGCCCCGCCCAGGAATGCGTAGTCTGCAAACCCTGCTTGAGCTATCTCGAACGCTTCAGAACTGTCAGCTGACCTGAGCGCTCTCCAGGTTGTCCTTGAGCATGCAACAGAGAGTGGTAGAGTAGGCATCTCTGGACCGATGCCCCCGACCTCAAAGATCGGTGTAATCTTCAAGTTTCTAGTCTTTTGTGCAAGTGAGGTGACGAGCATGGGTATGCCGGTCCCGACGTAGATTATTTTTCTATCCTCAATGTCCCTGCTGGCGGCTATAGTCATCAATTCCATTGCATTGTACTCTTCACTCATGATGAGGCACCTCCTGGCTTGACTCTCAGGAATTCAAGATCTTCAAGGAATTTCAACTTCTTCTCTCCGCCAATTTTCTGAAGATATTCCCCAAATGAGTCCACACTGAAGATGTACTTGTCATAGTATTGCTTCAAGGCTTCCCCTGTAGTGTCTTCACATACGTTTCTGTATTCGCTGAGATGTTCCATGTCCACGTAGTACCTGCCCGGCATATTGCCTGGGTGCGAGCCGTAGGGTGCTTCCACCACTGCATCAACGTAGAAGTACGGAACGAATGTTCTGTCAGGTTGCTTCCTGATATCTTCAGTGTCAACTATCTTCTCTGTGCTCAGAATGACTCTCTTCGCACCTCTTACCTTACCCCAATCCTCGACGATCGCACCCGTTGTTATCCTTGCATTTCCGTAAATGTCCGACTCATGGACGTGGATGAGGGCCACATCTGTGTAGAGGGCTGGGACAAGAACAACTTCCTCTTTTGTGAATGGACATTGAACTTTCACGGCCCCGCTGTACTTGAATCCGTCTGCCCCCATCATATGTCTAACCGGGATGAACGGTATCCCCATTCCCGCGGCTTTATGCCTCCAAGCCATTGAAGCATTATCCCATTCCGTAAGTGTTAGTTCACCTTTGGTTATGGCCTGCTCAACTATCTTCCTGGTCATCCTGGGGATCCCTAAGGTTTCGAGCCCTATAATGTACCCGGGATCGATGTGGCTTACTCTCCGGTTGTCAGTGAGTAGGTTTACGTCGTAGGATCTTGTTCCCCCTGCAACGTACAAGTCTTTTATTCCTTGTCTGAGTACTTCGTGAAGGATCGCTACTGGAATCCTTACGAAGCTGCAACCGCTTAAGGCAACTATGTCCCCGCTTTTCATGAACTTCTTAATCGCAGTCTTCGCGTCCATGGTCTTGTCCTCCATGGCGCGCGGCTTGTTTTCGCGAACCCAATCACGAAAATCATTAGGGGTTATTTTGGGTTCCTGAAACTTGGTACCTTTTTCGAGAATCTTCATTTCCATCTGACCGCATCTCTGACTTTCAGACGATCCATTTGTTCCAAATCGCTGACCTCTTGAAATTTAAGGCTTTCATCCGAAGGTTTAGTAGGTTGAGAATTGAGGGTTCAAGCTAGACCAACAACATGACTCATGTCGGGGATCCCTGTAGGAATCTTAGAAGTACTGTTCTATCCCGTACCTAGAAGATTGGTCTATCGCTTATCAGTATAAAGGTTTGACATTTATACCTCAGGCAGTCTTGACCGGGAATATTATTACCTGTCCTTCTTTGTCCTTCACAGCTCTGATCATAATCTTTCTTGGAGGCTTCTGTATGCTCCTCTGCCAGATCTCCTTGTTTATCTCGTTGCTGACCTTCGGGTCCTCAATCTTCATCCTTCTTTTCACAAAATCCTTCAGTATCCTGACGGCTTTTGGAGCCCTCTTCTTTCGGGGGGCTGTCCAGACATCTCTAAGATTGACTGTGTAGAATTTTTCCTCAACAATCTCAATCTCCTCCTCAACTTCCTCCGCCTCTGAAGGTTCTTCCGCCTTTGTAGGTTCTTCAGCCTCAGCAGCAGGCTCTGGCTTCTCTTCTTCCTGAACCTCTTCAGCTTCTGGTTCAGAGATTGTTTCTTCTTCTGACATTTTGACTCAACGCTTAGAGCTTCAGTTTGGTCCTTCGCCAGTGCCTTCTTCTGGGCGTTGATCTCACCCTGCCTCGTGTCTTGGCAACAACCCATGTTGGTACTGGTCTGCTCATCCTTTGGGCCCTGCCCAGTCTTCTCTTCCTTGCAGCCGGCTTGTTCCTTGCCATGTCTAGATCCTTCTTATCGTTATGTCCCTTCGCTGACTTTGGAGTCGCTTCAGCGTCTCCTTGAGCTGGTCATCAGTCAGCGGGATCTTGAGTCTTCCTGATTGCGCTATCTGGATTAGCTGGAGTTCAAGCTGCTCCGCGAACTCCGGCCTGACCATTCTTATGTTTGTCAGTCTCTGCCTGGCTTCAGGGGTCAGTATCACTCGCAGCAGATTCTGCTTCTGGGTTTCTAGCTGCTTCTGAACCCTCTCCGCTCTCTGTTCTTCAGCCATCGAGTGCTGGAGCTCAGACAGCTTCCTCCGGCGGATGAGTTCAAGTTCTTCCTCACTCAGCTCTTCAGAGCTCATCTTCCTCCTTCAACCCCACTCTTGAGCTCTTTGAGTATCTCTGACGAGATCTTGTTAAGAAGGCTTACACCTTCGTTTGTGAGCCTTCTTCCTTCCTTCTCTGCCTTTGAGACGAACTTAGCCTTCTCAAGCTGCTGGAGCGGTTCTCTCACGGATGAGCCGCCTCCAGGCCTTACGTGTTCGCGACGCGTCCCCAGCCTCTTTCTTCCACCGTAATCGGCTCTAAGCCTTGAGACACCAACTGTGCCGTGAACGTATAGCTTGCGCAGGAGAGAGGCGCATCTCGTGTACCACCAGTCGGGGTCTTGTGGAGGGTGTTCTCTGTGAGAACTGGTCTTGGCTGTGAGGGACCATGCTGGCGGGGAGACTTCTCCGACATTCTCCTTTAGATAGGATGCTAGCTTCTTGATGAGTAAGTCTGCTGGAACCTCATACGGTGTGGGCAAACAGTCCGGTGCTCCTGATGGGATTCTGATGCAAGCTTACAGTTCTAACCACTAGATTCAAATGCGTAATATAAGTCTTCATTAACGTTCGCTTCATCAAGTGAGTCTATCTCCCCATTTTATCATTAAGCTCAGCCTGAAGAGTTGGATGGAGGCTGCGGAGAGATCAGTGATACTGGACATATCAAGTCAGGCCTGATCGATTCGGGATCATTAGGCCTCTTTCTGGACTATTACGAATTGACTATGGCCAAGGCTGATCTAGACCATTCCAATATGGGGGTTATTACTGAGAACTATTACGTCAGAAAGATCCCTCAAGGGGCATATCTCATCTCAGCAGGACTGGAGCAAGTAATACATTTCATCAAGAATTTCAAGGTCACAGAAGAGGATGTCGAGTGGCTACGCAGCACAAGCGGGAGAGACTTCGACAACAGGTTCCTTGAGTATTTACTAGATTTCAGCTTCAGAGGAGATGTGTATGCGGTGCCTGAAGGAACTGTAGTCTTCCCCAATGAGCCGATTATGAATGTTACAGGGCCCTCACCTGAGGTTCAGCTCTTCGAGACCTATATTCTGAACGTGATGAACTTCCAGACGCTTATAGCGGCCAAAGCCTCTAGAATAGCCAGGGCAGCCAGAGGAAGGGATGTCGTGGACTTTGGCGCAAGACGGGCTCATGGCAGAGATGCTGCAGTCATGGGTGCTAGGGCAGCCTTCATTGGAGGGGCCACTGGATCTGTCTCTTATACACATCTCCGAGCCCACGAGACAGGCAGAAAACTCGT
>CAZVKZ010000094.1:0-6012 GCA_964627775.1 uncultured Candidatus Bathyarchaeia archaeon
ATAGTTGTAGCTGCGACCAGGCCTGCAAAAACCGCAGTCAAAGTCAGCTGCAGAACCTTCGTCTGTTTGTAATGCTTCATTCTGCGCGCTCCTTCTCTTTGTTCTGGAAAGCCTCTTGGTATTTATGTCTCTGCCCATATATGGGCGTGCAACCAGCTGTGACATAGACACTCAGGCATGACCCGGCGACTTACGTGCCACTTGGCGTTCTTGCATGAGGTCGGGTATCCCGTGAGTTCAATGCTGTCCATCAAACTCAGTCAAATAGGTCTGACTGCGACGGGCTGTGCCTCTGCAAATGAATGTTGCAGCCGAGCAGTCTATGTCTGGCTCGCAGTTACTTGGCTTACGTTCAGATTCAGCACAACCTCAGCGATGTCGCCTGCATACTCCGCGGTTCTTCGTATGCTCTCCATGATCATTCTTATACTCGGCATCTCTGTGACTCTCGCCTTTTCTGCAATGATCTTCATCACTTCACTCTCTTTTTGTTCCATCGCTTCTGCTTGTGCTACAACGTTGTCTGCAAGGAGGTAGTCTTTCTTGTACAAGGATTTCGTCGAATTCTCAAATGCTGACTTTGCTGTTGAACTCATCTCTGATATTTTTCTGATGACGGTAGGATCTAGGGCGTGACTGAGTGAGAGCACGGCTTGTGCAATCTTCACAGCGTGATCCGCGATTCTTTCGACCGACTTCACTATTACCCGGTATCCCAAGCATTCTGTTGGGTTCGAGAATCCAATGTCTCTCAGGATTCTCTCATTTTGCACAGCAGCTTTTAGCTGGCGTATGATGTATAGACTGAAACGGTCTGCCTCATCATCTAACTCGATAACGTCTTGCGCAAGCCTGCCTTTCGGATCTTTCAACGCTTGAATTGCATCCTCATGCATTGAAATGGCTATGAGACACATCCGCCGCAAAGCGTTTTCAACGGATAGCTCAGAATAACCAAGCAGAACCTGCAGCCTCATCTCATTGGGCGAATCCGACACAATCTCAGTGCCAAAGAGTTTCTTCCTTGTCAGCTCCTTGATGAAATTTCTCTGCAGCGATGTTATGCGCTCGCCCTTTGTTCTTATCACAATAAGGTTATGACCAACTGCGTACAGTGCGATGATCTTTCTCGCGACCGTGCCCGGGTTATCCTTCTGATACACATATATCTCAGCCTCCCTCGGAGCAGGCGGCTTCACCAACTCCCTTGGCGTCAACAGGAGAGAGGCATCGCTCTGCTTAGAAACGATCAACTGGCTTCCCGGTTTGATGCCGAGACTGGAAACCCATCTCTTCGGCAGTGAGACGATGAAAGTAGATCGGCCGGTCAACTGTACTTTTCTAACCTCATCGCGTGGCTCAGCATCAATATTCTCTCTCACCATAACTTCCCCTGTCCTCTATGTAACTGAACGTCGCAAATCCGGCACGAATCGAAAATGGTTGCAGGTGCCGGCCACTTGAACGCACCTTTCTTCCCCGCTCTTCATCATGTCTCAAGTCCTTGGCTTGACTATCTTGGCCCTTCTATATCGTTTGTCATTTTCTATGCTCACGTCTCGCTGTCTATATAGATGCTTGTTATCACCATATTTCACTTCGGATTTCTCTATAAGGCCGAGCGGTCGCTCTGAGGCGCGATGAACAATGACTGAGAAGATAAGAAGGCAGGCGTCCCGCAAGATGATGGCTGCTGTGCTGATCGTGGCCATACTGATCGTGGGTGTTGGAGGGTACTTGTACCTGGCGACGAGAACAGGGCAGCAGATACCTAGTGGCTTGAGCGGAACGATTGAGATTGACGGATCTAGTACCGTTTATCCAATAACTGAAGCCGTTGCTGAGGAGTTCCGGAAGTCAGCCCCGAACGTACGCATCAATGTTGGAATCTCCGGAACCGGCGGAGGCTTCAAGAGGTTCGTAGTCGGCGAAACCGACATAAGCGATGCATCGAGGCCGATCACATCATCAGAGACGGATGCAGCAAAGAAGAACGGAATTGAATACCTAGAATTACGAGTCGCATTTGACGGTCTTGCCGTGGTTGTGAATCGCGGCAATAATTGGGTGGACTATCTGACTGTTCAAGAGCTCAAGAAGATCTGGGAGCCGGACAGCAAGGTTAAGAAGTGGAGCGATGTGCGAGCTGGCTGGCCAGATAGATCCATAACCCTGTACGGACCTGGAACAGATTCGGGTACATTCGATTACTTCACAGAGGTCATAGTTGGCAAGGCACGTGCCAGCCGTGCTGACTACACTGCAAGCGAGGACGACAACGTACTCGTGCAAGGAATATCTGGAGATCCAAACGCATTAGGCTATTTCGGCTACGCTTACTATGCAGAGAACAAAGACAAGCTGAAGATTATCCCGGTAGACTCCGGCAAAGGTCCGGTAACGCCCTCAGACGAAACAGTGAAGAGCGGACAGTATTCACCTCTCTCACGTCCTCTATTCATCTACGTCAGCACGAAATCAATGCTCAAACCCCAGGTCAAAGCCTTTGTCTTGTATTATCTTGAGAATGCCCAGAGACTCGTAAAGGAAGTCGGTTATACGCCGCTAGAGGCTTCGGCATACCAACAACAGCTTTCGGTGATAAGATCTAGGTTTCCTTGACCTCGTCAGACATTCTTCTTTTTTGGGTGGAGTCATAATCTGGAACTAAGTGTGGTTCGAAGCTGAGAAGACTTGGCGTACGCCGTAAGACGTGGTCCTCTTCGCAAGGGGCATGGAGAAAAGCCCAGCGAAAGGATAATCCATCATCTATTGTTTCTCAGCGCCGTTTCCTCAATCCTAGTATTGTTCGCGATTCTGGCGACGCTTGCCTATCAGGCCATAGAGTTTTTTGAAGAAGTCTCGATTGTCGAATTCTTGACTGAGACCAGATGGACTCCTCTATTTCAACCACAGTACTTCGGAGTTCTTCCCCTTGTTGCGGGAACTCTGTGGGTATCCTTCATCGCGCTGGTTGTAGCAGTCCCCATTGGACTTGGATCCGCTATTTTCCTCAGCGAATATTCTCCGGATCGAGTTCGAAGAGTCATCAAGCCCGTCCTAGAAGTCCTTGCCGGAATCCCGACCGTGGTATACGGGTATTTTGCACTTACCTTTGTGACACCGATCCTTATGGGGATCTTTCCTGACATGATCGTGTTCAATGCTCTTAGCGCAGGACTTGTAATGGGGATTATGATTGTGCCAATGGTCTCTTCCCTGAGCGAAGATGCTATGATCGCCGTCCCTCAATTACTGCGTGAAGGAGCGTACGCGCTAGGTGCAAAACGACATGAGGTTGCCACTCGAGTTGTTGTGCCAACTGCACTCTCTGGAATAGTCGCGTCAATAATTCTCGCCATGTCCCGTGCTGTTGGCGAGACCATGATAGTCAGTATTGCTATGGGATCAACTCCAAAACTAACCTTCAATCCGTTGGAAAGCATGCAGGCAATGACCGCGTACATAACGCAAATCAGCCTTGGCGAGGTTCCTTTTGGAACACTCGAATACAAAACGATCTTCGCAGTTGGAATTGCGCTTTTTGCCATCGTCTTCATCGTGAATCTGGTCGGATACTACCTGACCAAACGCTATACTGAATTGTACTCTGGTTTGTGAGATGAGAACAAGAGATATTGTCCGAGCTACAAGGCGGAAGTTTGCTGGCAGCCTATTGCTCTCCCTCTTCATACTCTCGACAGCGACTGCGATGATTGCGTTGGCATTGCTGCTAGTCGACGTAGCGAACAAGGGCGCTCCATGGCTCAGCTGGCATCTAGTAACGAATTATCCATCAAGGTTTCCCAAACAAGCTGGACTCAGGTCGGCATTGCTGGGCTCCATATGGATTGCTGGTCTCACGGGTGCAATATGCTTTCCCATAGGTGTAGGTGCCGCCGTCTATCTCCACGAGTACGCTCCGAAGAACCGCTTGACTTCCTTCATAAACTTGAATATCTTCAACCTTTCGGGAGTTCCGTCAATCGTTTACGGGCTGCTGGGCTTGGGGCTGTTCGTGGATCTTCTGGCTTTAGGTAGGAGCATAATTGCGGGAGCCCTAACGATGGCGTTGCTTGTTCTTCCCACAGTAATCGTTGCCTCTCGTGAAGCGCTTGCCGCCGTTCCCGAAGGCCATAGATTCGGGGCGTACGCTTTGGGCGCTTCGCAATGGCAAGTGGTCCGCAGAATAGTGCTGCCGCAAGCATTGCCTGGGATTCTAACAGGAACGGTCCTTGCAATGTCCAGAGCGATCGGAGAAGCAGCGCCGATGATAGCTGTCAGTGCCCTTGTCTACATAACCTTTGATCCGACTTCACCGCTCGATCGATTCACGGTTCTTCCGATTCAGATCTTCAATTGGGTTTCTCGTCCGCAGGCTGATTTCGCTGGATTGGCTGCCGCCGGCATCATTGTGCTCTTGATCGTGCTTCTAGCTTTGAACGCTACTGCGATACTCTTGCGCAATAAGTATCAGAGGAGAGTCAGAGAGTGAAATGTCGAATCTAGCCATCGAAACGAAGGCACTGGGTGTCTGGTTTGGAAAGAACCACGCAGTGCACAACGTAACGCTGGAGATTCCGGTCAATCGTATAACTGCCATAATAGGTCCTTCAGGTTGCGGTAAGAGCACGCTGCTCAGATGCTTCAACCGGATGAATGATTTGATACCGACCGCACAAGTAGAAGGTGTCGTCCTTCTGAATGGTGAGAACATTTACGAGCGCGACGTAGATGTTTCCCAGGTGAGACGTCGTGTCGGAATGGTCTTCCAGAAGCCGAATCCATTTCCAAAGTCGATTTATGAGAATGTTGCGTTTGGCCTTCGTATAGAAGGCGTCAATTCAAAGTCAGAGTTTGATTCAATCGTAAGAAGGAGCCTAGAATCTGCAGCTCTATGGGATGAAGTTAAGGATAGGTTGAATGACTCTGCAATCGATTTATCCGGTGGACAGCAGCAAAGATTGTGCATAGCCAGAGCCTTGGCTGTTGATCCCGAAGTCATATTGATGGATGAACCGTGCTCTGCTCTTGATCCACAAGCGACAGCCAAAATAGAGCAGCTGATGGGTGAGCTAAAAGAGAGCTACACAGTGGTAATAGTCACACATAACATGCAACAGGCCGCTCGGGTTTCAGATCGTACCGCATTCATGTACCTAGGAGAATTGCAGGAATATGGCCCGACTCAACAAGTATTCGAGAATCCGAAGAATGAATTGACTGAAAGATACATCACAGGGAAATTTGGATAGGTGAAGTACTATGCCAGAACGACCGTTGGATAGGGGTTTGAACAAGATAACTAGGATAGTGACCGACATGGCGGAGTTGGCTGTGAGTACTGTCAAGGGGTCTATCACAGCCTACTTGGAAGGCGGCGATGTCGAGGTGCAGGTCAGGGCCTGGTCCGATGCCTTACGATCCATGGAGAATGATGTCGAGGAGATATCGGTGGAGCTCATCGCAAGGCACCAGCCTGTCGCGACAGATCTCCGATCGATAAAATCCAACATGAAGATCGCGTACGATCTATCAAGGTTTGGTCGATATGCGTATGACATATCATCTACGCTGCGCCTCTTTGATGGATACAAGAGATCTGAGAAGAGTAATGAATTCATAAGAGAGATGAGCGACATGGTGATGGCGATTCTATCTCTTGCAATAGACATCTACAAGACAAGAAACTTCGACAAGATGGACGAACTGGAAGAAATGGAGAACAAGGTCGACGAGATGTATAGAAGCCATCTGAGAAGTATGGCTGAAAATCCTCCCGAAAAAGTAACCACACTGATTTCAGATGTCTTGTTAACTCGTCACCTCGAAAGAATCGCTGACCATGCCTGCTACATCGTGGAAGAAGTGCACTACATGGTCCACGGCAGACCAACCTACGTCAGATGACGACCTGAAACACAAGGGATGTCTAGGTCGTCGTCTGATTCTCGCCAAGAAGCTTGAGAACTCTTCTTTCCACTTCGTCTCTTATCTCTCGGACCTTCTCTA
>CAZVKZ010000095.1:0-5798 GCA_964627775.1 uncultured Candidatus Bathyarchaeia archaeon
CCTATAATCCTTGGCGGCCCCCATGCCACAGCCCAGCCCAGAGAGGTTCTTGGCAGAGATTGCTTCGACTATGTGGTGCTGGGTGAGGGTGAAGAAGCTTTGTCAAAGCTTGTCAAATGCATTGGAGAGAAGAATGGTTTTTCGAGGATTGATGGAATAGCGTACAAAAGAAACGGTCAGGTTGTGGTCCAGCCCAAGTCCTCCTTCATAATGGACATAGATTCTCTGCCTTTTCCCTCCTATCATCTACTCTCTCTGAATGAATATCCTGAAGCTCCTCACGGAACTTTCTATAAGAAGAGGCCCTTCGTCTCCATGTTCACCAGCAGAGGATGTCCCTACCGCTGCACATATTGCGCAAACCCGACTATGTGGGGACACAGCTGGCGAGCTAGGAGTCATGAAAAAATAGTCGCTGAGATGTCTTACCTTATCGAGAAGTTCGGTATAAGGGAGATTCATTTCGAGGATGATAATTTCACATTAAGCAGGAATCGCGTAGTCAAGATTTGCCAGACTATGCTCGAGAACAATATCGACATCGCATGGAAATGCCCAAATGGAATTCGAGTTGAACAGTTAGATCTTGATACTATACAGCTGATGCGAAGAGCTGGATGCTACAGCCTTTCCTTCGGCATAGAATCTGGAGTTCAGGAGATCCTAGACAAGGTGAATAAGCGCCTAGATCTGAATAAAGTGAGGAGGGTAGTATCATGGGCCAAAGAAGCTGGAATCTTTACGGTTGGGTTTTTCATTTTCGGCTTACCTGGAGACGCACCCGACACCATTAAGCGGACTATCAGGTATGCAAAGAGTTTGGATCTCGACGCGGCTCAGTTCAATGTTTTTGTACCATTTCCTGGTACAGAGTTGTTTGATCTTTACGATCGAGAGGGATACATCAAGACGTATGATTGGAGCAAATATAATGTGGATCATCTTGTTTTTGAGACAGAGGACATTCGAGCCGATGATATCTTCAACCTTCGAAAGGAGGCCTTCAAGCAGTTCTACCTTAGGCCGAAGATTATCCTGAGTAATTTACGTCAAGTGTCCTCGCTTAATAATCTATCATGGCTAATACGTAGAGTTCAGCGCGTCCTGTGAGATACTGCTAACGCAGGCTCAGACGAAAAATGCAGATTGAACCACAGCCTCAAGAGACCGAGAGCCATACGTGCTGTATCTCTGTACAGATTGGTTTTGGACTTCCTCTCATCAGGCTCAGTATACTCCACCGGGATCTCCACAACAGAATAGCCTTTTCTTTTTGCTCGAATAATGATCTCAGTATCCCAAAACCAACCGTGTGAAAACACACTATCCAATATGTCATCCAATAAAGACCTTCTAAAGCCCTTAAAGCCACACTGGTGGTCAGAAACACCATCCTTGAAAATAAGCCTAACCAAGAGGTTGTATGCTATGCTTGCCAGATTCCTGATCAGAGGTCGTTTCACCCTCGATCCCTGCACATATCTTGAGCCGATCACCATGTCTGCCTGCTTCATGGATTCTACTAGATTATGAAGACATTTTGGGTTAGTCGCAAGATCCGCATCCATATAAACAAGTTTAGATCCTTTGGCCATTGTCAGAGCGTTTTTGAGCGCTAAGCCGCGGCCAAGTCTGGTGTCTGAGTGCAGATGAAATATTTTCTCTCGTTGTTCAGCAAGCTTTCTGGCAAGCTTATCCGTCCCATCTCTACTGCCATCTTCAGCTATTATGATCTCATAGGCTTCACCTCCTAGTTGATCCAGAATGTCTTCAACGGCATCTAGAGTGCTGACAATCCTCGGCTCTTCATTATACATCGGCAATATCAACGAGAGTGAGGGACCCTGCCGGATGCTTCGGTATTTACTTCTAAGGTTCTCATCGAAGCGGCCTGTGGCTCCCATAACTGAACAGCAACCCTTCCATACGCTACCGCTATATGTATTGTCTTTTCATTGGTACAACTCGATCTACGCGCGCGCTTTCAACATTATGTTGACCCGTATGCCTAGTCGTTATCATAAGGACCGCTATGATGCTGCTGTACCCGTATATGTCGGAGCCTCGACAGATTCATATGTGTATTCGCCAGATGTCATAGGGTCGCAGAAGTTTATGTTGATATCCAGTATCGATCTTGATCGTCATGCCTACTGGTGTGGTCTGAAGCGTGCGCTGATCCAACATGAAGGTTTGACAGCGGGATGAAGGAAGTCGAGAACGCTTCATTTTTCATGTTGCTCTCCGCGATAATAGCGACGCCATTAGCCTTGAACGTTCCCTCAAAAATCTTGCAGGCTCTATGTGGGCTGTCTCTTTTCTTGATATTGCCGGGATATGGCATAATTTCCACGTTTTACGCCACAAGACTTAGCTCCCTTGAAAGGGCACTGGCGAGTTTATGCATCAGCATAGTTCTCATTCCTTTGGTCGCCTTGATTCTGGAGGCATTCTCAGGAGATGTGACCATAATAGGTTTGACTGCATCCTATCTCATTCTTCTTTGCATAATCTTTTGTAATCCTATTCGATTGAGGCTAATTAAGAAACCCATTAGTTACGAGCATAGCGCAAATTCCAAATTGCCCAACAAGGACTTGAGGCTTCTATGGCAGGGAGTGCCGACAACTGCCTATCTGATAATCAGTTATGTATTGTTCTTTATGAGTCCGAGGCGCTTTTGGGACGACGAAGTTGGAGCCAATCTCCCGGTAATAAAGGATGCATTTTCCGGCGACTGGTCTTTCATCGTAAGGCCCTTCGAGAGGCCATTAGTCACCTGGTCATTAGAAGTAGGCCATTACTTCTTTGGAATCAGTGAATTCAGCGCTCGAGCTGTATTCGTAGCCCTAGGAGGGATTACAATATTATCTACCTATTTGTTGGCAACCGAGCTATTCGATGAACACACTGGATGGAACGCTTCATTAATCCTGGCTACATTGCCTAGTCAAATCGCTTGGGGCGGAATTACGCGACATGCAGTCATCATGACCCCTTTCTATGTCCTCTCAATACATTTCTTCTATAAGAGTGCCAAACAGAGAGAGCCAAAATTCCTGTATCTAAGCTCAATTTGTGGGATAGCTTCATACATGGCCTCTGAGATGGCTTTGCTATTAATACCAACCTTCGTTCTGTACGCACTCATTTCCAGATCTTCCGGTTGGTTTCGCAGTAAGCATGTCATAGCTTCTATAAGCTTGTTTGCAGCTGGCTATTTAGTTGTCCAATCCATTCAAAGAGTGCCTTTTGATCCGCCTACGTATGAGCGCTTCCTACAAGTGATCTCCTCTGAAGGGTTGTTCTGGTTTGTTTCAAAGTTCTTTGACACTTATTTCACATTCATTTTCAACTCTAACCCATTGTTGTTGCTTTTTGGCCTGATTGGCTTGTTTATTTTTCTCAAAAGTAGAGGGAGAGCGAAACTTCTGTGCGTGATATGGTTTTCAGTATATATTCTATTCCTCTTCGGATATTTGAAAGTTCGATCGTTCTACGCTCTGCCGCTATTGCCAGCCTTATGCATAATGGCTGCAAATTGCATATCGGATGCGTTTTTGAAAGGGCAGATCAGACTAAAATTCTTTTCCAATCACGCACAGAACCATAGAATTGCATTCGCACTCCTTGCTTTAGTATTGCTGCTCAATCTCTCCGGCATCCCTTTCGCATTCTCAGAGTCTAGAATGATTGCGCCGGAGCTTTGGAATGCGGCATATGACACAGAACTATTCGATTTCCTAAGGGGGGAGACTTCCCCTTTAGATCTCATTCTCATACAACCTTCTCATCTGTACCTTGGATCAACGACCTACCTATTGTACGAGCCCACGTTTTCCTTTTACCTAAGGCGTCCCGCTGTTCAACTTGATAGACTGCACCCTAACCCTCCCTATCTACCTGATTTTACACTCGACTACTGCAGGCGAGCGTTTGGAGAAAGGAATATCTATTATGTCTCAGTGGACAGGGAAGACTACGCATATATATGGGCTAACTTTCCCAGCTCTTACAAGGTTTTTGACAACAAGTATACTGTTCAGAAGTTGCAAAGCAGAAACGATCACATTATATTCTACAAAAGTGGTCGGGAGCTTGTTGTCCAATCTCAATTCTTGAAAATTACTATGAGAGATAATATCCTGGTGTTCTACATTTGGGAGCCTTGGCCTGAAGGGTTTTATCCAGGCAGACTGTGGCATGAAGTAGTTAGAATGAGACTTCCTCAAGAGTTGGAGATTAGCATCGATGAAAGGTTAAATGAGAGTATGAGTTCGGGGCTCATCATGGCCAATGATAGACTTAAGATAGAATCTAAGGATGAGCGGAACCTATTTCGAATGGTTGTTTATTCAGGCAAACCAATTGTCGATCTAGAGATCGAAAACTTGGATCTTGCGAATGGATCGCAGCCAATAGGCTTCAGCGGTGAGTTTGTTGGAAACGCTGTGGTGACAGTGGATGAATCAACTATTCGATACATCACTATGAACGGTATGCCCTTCAAGCGAATTGAAAGAGTTGTCTACTCAATGGATAAAGAATCAACAATTGCTTTAGGCCTGGCAAGCAAGTTTGATCAAGATCTAGTATTCAAGACCTATGACTCTGCGAAACTGGATTGCAGAAACTACCCGTATTTCAATATGTCCATAAACCAGGGCTCACTGAAGCGAGGTACTCCTTGTTTGAGGATGGCCTTTCTAGCCGGCGATTCTACTATTGACTCGGATCGTGATGGAATACCTGATGTTCTTCAGGACAGTCCTCCCATGGGCTACAAGAATAGGTGGGCTACGAATGACAATTTTCAGACGCTAGCAAGATGGGAAAAAGAAGAAGATCAATAGCATGAGCACCCGTGTTCCAGGGATGATAGAATGACTATGCATAAATTCACTAATCGTAGAATTCCGTTGAAAGCCGACATATTTCTTCTCTCGTTCATGATCTTTGTACTGTGTATTTCTGTCAGTCCCATTCGTACACCAAATGAGCGCAGTCATTTTGCAGCTATCCTTTCAATCATTGAGTATGGAACTCTTGACATCACCCACTATGACCCAATCAATCTCCCTAGCTTCGCATATGTTGACATCAGCTTCTATGGAGGTAAGTACTACTCAGCGCTGGCTCCTGGGCTTAACTTCCTAGCCATTCCGTTTTACCTTGCTGCACGCGTGTTCCTTGAGCCTGCCTCGGACTTGTGGACCATGCAAGCTGTCGTCGCTTTGACATCAGCCTTGTTTGGGGCATTGAGTGTGACAGTAGTCTATGAGATGTCCAGGTCCCTGGGGGCGAAGAAATGGGCAGCTGTCTTCTCTAGTGTAGCCTATGCGTTTGGGACTCCCTTATGGAATTATGCGGAAACCCTTTTTGCCCATGCGACATCAGCATTCCTAATCGTACTAGGATACTATTTGATTATGAGGGCTGCTGACTCTCAAAACGTAAGATTGAGTTGTTTAGTTGTCTCTGGCTCAGTCTTGGGATTTGCAGGATTTGTTGAATATCCTAACCTGCTGCTATTGGCTCCGGCATTCCTATACCTATTGGATCGCCTACCAAAAGTGGGAACTTCAATCTACTTCGGAGTATCAGCATTTATAGGCGCATTTCCAATCTTTCTCTACAACTACCTATGTTTCGAGAATCCAATGGATCTTCCATTTCGCTACTTCATCGGATATCCGTTGGTAGCGTCCTACAGACTATTCGACAACCCTCTGTATATGGGGCTAGAAGGGCTCCTCTTTAGCCCCTTTAGGGGTTTATTTTATCATGCTCCAATACTC
>CAZVKZ010000096.1:0-5764 GCA_964627775.1 uncultured Candidatus Bathyarchaeia archaeon
AACTCGGAAGAGGAAATGCTATGATTGAAGCGGTTGAGCAGTGCTCAGGCGATACAATAGCCTTCCTCAGTAGCGACGGAAACGAGGATCCAAGAGCCCTCCCCCAGCTGATCGATAAACTGGGGTGCTGCGATATGGCCGTCGCTTCGCGATTCATGAAGGAAGGGCGCAGTGATGACTCGGATGATCCTCTGCTCATCAGAAGATTCGGCAACAGACTATTCACGTCTCTTGTGAACCTGATCTGGAATGCAAACGTAACAGATGCCACGAACGGTTTGAGAGCGATAAGAAGATCAGCTTGGAACAGGCTTGGAATCGATTCGGCATATCATGAAGCCGAGTTTCAGATGACTATTCGTGCAGCAAAGCTTGGCATGAAGATAGCAGAGATTCCGACAGTCGAAGAAAAGAGAATCGGCGGAAAAAGGTACGCAAGCACCTGGAAGATGGCATGGACATTTACGAAGCACCTCATCAGAGAGATATGGATTGGCAGTAGGTTCAGATCTCGAACGGACGATACAAAACATCACGTTCAAAGGCATTATGACCAGATTGCACCAGCATACGAGCCTAGGAAACGCAAGCTCTATCTCCAGATGATCAGAAACTCGATTGAACACCTCAAAGGTGATAGGGTAGCTGATTTGGGATGCGGCACAGGCCTCGCCCTATCATGGCTCAACGGAGAAAGGGTTGGCGTAGACTTCTCGAGAGAACTCCTTAGATTGGCGCACAAAGGCCCTGAATACGTTCTTGCAGACGTAGAATGCGTCCCGTTCCGAAACGAATGCTTTGACCTGGTTCTTTGCCTCGATGTCGTAGAGCATCTACCGTCGCTCAAAATCGTGGAAGAAGCCCACAGAATCCTTACGGTACGAGGTATCTTTCTTTTGAGTACCGCCGATAAGAGATACGGACTATTGCTCAACATTCTTGAGAAGCTCGGCCTGAAGCTACCTGAGGGCCCTCATCAATGGAGAGATAGACAAGAGATCATCAGGAAGATTTCAAATGTGGGATTCTCGTGCACACAATGGTCCAGGCCGCCTATCAGCTTTTACAGATGTACAAAGAGCGAGGTTGGTGACGCAGTGACCCTCATGGAAGTAGTAGCCTAGACGCAGCCGGGGATACAGAGATCCCTCGGAAAAGGGCCGCACAGGAGCGACTCAATCTGGCAAACTCGAACCAGCCATATCAACGAAGCTCTCCCTAAGGGGCTAAACTTATATCAAGTGGCAATTGTTGGTTCCATCGGCGGTAATCGATGAAGGTTAGCTCCCTTTTTTGGCGTATCGTCAGCTACTTCCGGCTCGGTTACTCATACTACATTGCCTTCATACTGACCGTGTCTAATTTCATGATGATATCGTACTATCTAGTGATGGAGCGAATACCCTTTCTGAGACAGGTTTTTCCACATTTTGCCTATTTTATTGCGATTCTTGCCTGTTTCATAATTCCTTTGGGCATTGCACTGGGATATCTTCACGCTAGAAAAACTGGGGCAATGGCTGCCGATGGCTACGTCTCGACTAGAGCGAATCCACTCAACATAGTGCCTGCCTACATCTACTACAAAGAGTTCCTAAGAATTGAAGAGAAACTCGGAGTTCAACCAAGCGAGGAGATGCGAAGACTATTTGCCTTCTACGAGAAAGAGACAAGGCATCAGAAATGGTCGCCCTAGAAATGACAGCCTTATTTGAGGTGTTTTGCTCCGCAGAGCACACTCCAGGTATGTGTCCGTCTCGGCTACTTTACGCGTTCTAAGCTGTTCATCAAGCTATAGAGTTTGGCAGATACAGGCCGCCGAGGTTGCAAAGAGCTTTCTGAACACCACGTTCCAAATAAGTGATGGGGTGAGTTGCCGAAGAGTCCTGAGCGCTTGGTGGGGAGGGTCACCGAAAGCTAGTTTCTGAACGGTCAAGAGCCCTGCCCGTCTGCAGAGTGATTCGAGACTACGCAGCGTGTATGGATACCTCGGGACCTCGAAAGGTTCGTTCAAGTATTTGGTGGGAACTGCAACGACCACGTACTTTGCTGTTTTGGCTTGTTCCCGAATCGCTTGTACAGCTTGCTCAAATCTAAAGTGTTCAATCAGTCCAGAAGAGAACGCCAAATCAAATCCCCTGTAGTACTTAGACAGGTTAAATGTGTCCCCGAACTCGAACCTAACTGGGGCAATGCCAATCTTCTCAAAAAGAGAGGCATTCGCCATAGCCCGTCTCAACATATCCTCATCTACATCAATACTCGTGACATCGTAGCCCAAACATGCAAGCATAATCGCAGATCCTCCATAGCCACATCCAACATCGAGAATCTTCCGTGGAGGCGGAAGCAACATGAACAAGCTCTTGTACAGAGGACTACTGAATACCCATGAGTCGTACATGAACTTGAAAAGTCCACCCCGACTTGCAATATTCCGTTCGAACCAGCTGTGCCAGTCGATTCCCACATCCCACACCTCTACGCTTCTTGTCCGTCAGGGGCGGTTATCGCCCTCATTACGCTGCCACTTCTTTGATGTATTCAAAGAGATCTTTCGAGATTCTGCTCAGTGAGAAGTTTTCTTCAATGAAATATCTACCGCGGGCTCCAATGGACTCTCGGTCTTCTGGATGATGTAGCAAATCTTCTATCTTTGTTATCCAATTCCTCGTGTCGCCGTCTTTCACGAGAAAACGTTTGTCGCACATTATTTCAGGTACGCCTCCGACATCGGTAGCTATGACTGGCTTCTTCATCAGTTGCGCCTCCATCACCGCGAGTGGGCAGGCGTCCTGACCTGACGGGTGAACGTAGATGTCGCCTCCTTTAAGGAGTGCTTTGACGCCGTTGGGATAGGCTAGATGCCCTAGAAACTTCATATTTCTGGGGGGATCTTGAGATAGAACACGGCCCAGATAGGGACCTGAGCCAGCCACATAGAAATTGATCTGAGGCATTGCCCGCGCAACATCGAGGAAGCGTACTAGACCCAGAACCTTCGGTAGGATGTTGAAATCAAAAACAGATATGGCTGCTGGATGATCCAGTTCCATCTTGCCCGCATGTTCTTCCTCCCTCCAGATCTCAGGTTCGATAGGCTGGTAAAGGACTTTGATCCTCTTCCTCGGTCTATGAATCTTGACCTGTTCCGCAAGCCAGTTGCATATTGGAAGAATTGTGTGAGCGAGATCTATTCCTCTCTCCATCACAAACCTAATCCACCTGCTTGCCAACTGTGAGGGAAGACTCCGCTGAGCCCGCAGGTAGCTGAGGTACGCGAACTCGCTCCAAAAGTCCCCCCGCATGTGAACCAAAACTGGTGCTCCGAGAAGTCTCGCTGCCCAAGTGTCGTAATGGAATGTATCGGTGAAAACCAGATCGGGGCCGAACTCCGCAATCTTTGGCAGTAACTTGACTGAAGGAAGAAGTGTAAGGCGAGGCGCCATGTGATCGTATTCTCCAAATGGCATCACTCTTGTTTCTGCTCCGTACCCGCGAATAGACCGAGCTAGCCTTTTCATGTGAAAGAATTTTGACCTTTGCGAGATGAATAGAATCTTCAAAACTGGTTGTCACGAAGTCCTGCAACTATGACATATGTGGTCGAAGATCCCAGAATTGGCTTTGGGGCAGATGATGACCGACTGCGGGCCTGCATCAGAGACCCAGCTACGCTTGAATCTTCTGCGAGGATCGTTGCACCAGCTTGTTCTTCATCTGGAGCAAGTGCAGCGGGCATGAGTAGCACCATTAATCAGAAACAGATTCCATCATAAAGTGCGGCATATGCGTCTCCAGTCATCCTGCAATCTGCCCTGAGTAGCCCTATCGGACCGACCGGCAACTCAAGCCCCCGAGAACGCTTTCATGAGCTCAACCAGCCTCGGTCTCCTGCCGTGTGGTATTCGATTCCTCGCGCTGAGAAGTCTATCCTACTCCAGGCTTCTTCAACATTGTCCACAATGAGTCTGCAGTTGGATAGACTCTCAAGGATCGTTGCCTCTGATATGGCCTTGTACGCTCTATGAGCGGCCACTATGACTACCACGTCAAACTCATTCAGTCCGTCAGGAAATGAAAAAGTGCCGGTGCCTACGATCTGCTTTATCTCACCTTCCGAATAGTAGGGATCGTGAACTCTCACATCAACGCCATTCTTTCTCAGATGCGGAACAATCCTAAGCGTCGGGCTTAATGTGTGAACCTTCAAGTCACCCTTATACGCCAAACCCAGTATTCCAACTCTCTTGGCGCCCCTCTTCACCAAATGCTCGGCAACCAATGTCGGCATCTGCTCATCCGTCTCAATCGCCGCCCTCAGAATCGTCAAGAAGTCGCGTCGCCTGCTCCCAGATAGCACGTACTTGGAAGACAACGGAATGCAATATCCGCCGGTTCCAAAGCTTGGATGGAATGTCCCTATGTTCCATTTGGTCCCGACCAGTTTTAGAACCTCCACCATGTCCATGTCGGGAAAAGCCAGTGAGAGTTGATTTGCCAGTGTGATCTCAACATGCCTGTACGCGTTCTCAATGCTCTTGACGATTTCCGCGTGTCTGTGATCTGGCGCAGCGATCAATCTATCACAGGCTATTCCCAGGACATCTATCATCATCTGTGTTGTTTTCGGGGTTGTTCCTCCGACGATTCGGGGAAGCGTTTTGAGGTTCTTCTCTGGGCTAATGAACCAGTCTCTTCGCGGCGCTACTCCGACATGTATGTCTTCCCCGACTCTCAAACCTCCTTGCTCAAAAATAGGTATGACGACCTCATTTGTTTTGTTCGGTGTAAGAGTTGACTCTATTACCACGAGCGGTGGCTCATTCATTCTAACATCGCGCACTGTAGACATCTTCTTGACCACATCTATCAGCGCATCATCCCAAGGCTGGTCGCCTTTCTCTGTCGGAACGGCAATCATGTGAACGGCTATCTTATCGTTGATGAGATCTTTCCAATTGGTTGTCGCTCGTATCATCCCAGATCTTACAAGAGCCTCCACTGGAAAACCAAGCCAGTACTCCATGTTTGGAACTGGAACTCGGCCTGCGTTTATTGCCTCAACAACGCTCTCTGATATGTCAGTGCCTACACAGGAGGCTCCATTAAGCGCAAAGTTGGCCATTGTTGAGAAACCTATGTACCCTGCCCCCCATACACCCAGTTTTCGTTCTCCGTTCAACAGCTTCTTTCTGAGCAGACCCAACAGGCGTCCACCCTCAATATTCCAACCATAGAAGTGTAGATCTGTAAAAAGCCTTCATTCACAACTGCGCAAAATGTCTACGGTATGGTCATCAAAGACCGAGTCCCTACAGATGATTGGTGTCCCTCTTCCCAGCGAGCTTGCGAAGATAATCCCGTAGCCTCACGGTCGGTGAGTATCCAAGAATTCTGTGGGCTTTTTTGATGTCAGCGCAACTGTGCCTGACATCGCCACGTCTAGAGGGAGCATGAATCGGACGTACATGTCTTCTTCCGCTTGACCCAACAATCATCTTTGCCAACGCGTGTATGCTGGTTCCTGTGCCAGTACCCACGTTAAGGATCTCCCCGGCAGCCTCCTCCATTGTCATCGCGAGCATGTTTGCCTGAACAACATCCAGAACTGATACAAAGTCTCTTGTCTGCTTGCCGTCACCGTAGATTATTGGAGGCTTGTTCCTTCGCAGTCGATCTTGGAAGATTCTTATCACGCCGCTATATGGGCCCCGCCCCTGCCTTGGGCCGTAGACATTGAAGTATCTCAGGCATACTGTTT
>CAZVKZ010000097.1:0-5716 GCA_964627775.1 uncultured Candidatus Bathyarchaeia archaeon
GTCGGCGTTGGCGTCAGAGACGGGCCTATCGGTTGGTGCCAGTCGACCCTGATAAGGAGTTTGGGTTTAAGATCTTGGGGTTGGTTGGCCTCTTTCGGGTAGAATGAGGCGAGCTGGTCTGAGGCGTTCATCTCATTCCTGATCTTTATCATGCTACCGTAGCTCGCGGCAGCTCCTGAATGCCACATCCCCAGATCGCTTGTGATATCCCAGCAGACCCAAGCCTCTCCAGGTGTTGGATTGATCGTTGTCGTTGATGTTGGAGTTCCGGTTGAAGGCGGTTGAATCCTCCAGGTGAGTTTGTGCTGGTCCCAGTCTTGGAGCACTCTGTAGATCTCAAACTCTTGGCTGGTCTTTGGCGACTCATACATGTAGAGGCACATACTGGCTGAGAGTATCCGCGCATCTTTTGGGATCGCGGTTATGTTGAATTTGATGTAGATCCTTGAGGAGCCGTAGAGTTTGTACGAGTCATACTCAACATACATGTTTCCCGCAAATATCGCCCACAAGTAGCCGTGAGGATCCTCAGGATATTTGGTGCGAAGATACATGCTGTTGACGAACGTGTCTGCAACTGACGGCTGTATAGTCATGACCGACTCTACTGCTAGGCCATCCCTAATCTGAGCCTGTGCAAGAATGACCACAAGCAGAAGTAGGCCAAGCTTTCCGAGACTGATTGCAGTCATGTTAGGCGACCCATTTGAGCTTCGACGCTATGGGGTATACTCCGCCGGCTATTACTCTCACATGCGCGCGATACACTCCGCACGCTTGGAACTTAGAGTTTTCCAAGAGCCACTCCATAGCTTAATCCGAAGATGACGCTGAAAGCCCAGGCTACTAGAGCGTAGGATGCGACTAATTTCCATTTGACAATTTTTGAAGCCGCCATCATGTTTGGGACATCATAGGGCTGACCCATGAGCCAGGAAAGCAGCGCGGCTTGGGACATCCCGAGGTTGAGCAGGCTTCTACCAAGGACTATCTCCACAAGAGTTGGCGTGTAGAGTGGCCCGCCGATTACCGAAGCCAATAGTATGCCCCGTATTCCTGTCAGGTAGTTTGCAACAAGACCTTCAGGGAGAAAGGCCTCCACGTAACTGACCACTATCAGACCGAGAAAGAAGAATGGGAGAATCTGTCTTCCCAGATACGCTGCAAACCTCAACGCACTCAAGAGTTTATCATCAAGCGGCATTGTGACCATAGATGTTGATGATTGATGTGAATCGTTCACATCTATCTTGTGCGCGTTCTCTGTCTTTCTTCCCCATGGGGTGTGAGAGATAATCAGCCCAGCTGCTATAGCGGTTACTAGAGAGGTGAAGATTCGAACGATTGCTATCTGCCACGAAAGGAACTCTCCAGTCAGAAGTATCGTGAGCATGTTGGCAGCAGGAGCCATGAGCATAAAAGCGATCGCTGGGCCGATGCCGGCGCCCGCATATAGAATGCCTGAGAACAGTGGAATCATAGTGCATGAACAGACTGTCAAGAATGGAGCCACTCCTACAGCTAAGGCGTAGCCAGAGGCCTTGCCGCTGCTCATGTATCTGTTGATGACGTCTTTGGGTATGAATTCGTAAATCAAGCCAGCCGTCACAAACGCGAAGAGCAAACATATCCATCCGTGACTGACATAGTCGAGGATGTAGGCGACTGGAATATACCATAAGGGCAGTCCGTGAAAGTCGGCGGGCTTCAAATTCGGTGCTAGTGAGTATGCCTTGAACCTGGAGTAGATCAGTCCGGCAAAGACCGCAGCAACAAGAGCGATAAGTACCACGGTTCTTAATCTTCTGATTCTGTAATCTGTTTCATTCATTTCTAGCTTGGACCTGATTGCTTGATGAGTCTCACTATCTCGTCAGGGCTTGGGATCCTACCGGCAACTCTCACTTTCCCGTTGACCGCAAGTGCTGGCGACAGAACCACGCCATATTTCGATAGAGTCTCCTTCGATGACATGTCCAGTTTCTTGACAATTACTGATAGCCCCTCCTTCTCGAGTCTCAAGGCCGCTTCCTCAGCATTTTTCTGTGCGGTAGTACATCGTTTGCACGGAGGATCAACCCCAATGACCTCAACCAAGACCATATCCACCACCTCATCTTGTTCCTATAGGCCAACCTCTTTCAGTGTCTTCTCATACTCTCGCTCACGGATTCCAATCAACTCCTCCAGATGTTTGCAGTAATCATTGGCCTTCATAAGAGACTTGATCTCACCGTTGGGATCAGATGGTTTTATCAAAACGACCCAGCCATCTTCGTAGGGGCTCTCACCGATCAAGCCCGGGTTATCTTGCAGTTCCTCGTTGACTTCTAGTATCTCGCCAGAGGCCGGGGCATAGAGATCTGCAACTGCCTTTGCAGACTCAATAGAGGCTACAGGCTCTGACTTTGAAGCTCTCGAGCCCACAGAAGGGAGCCCAACAAACACTAGGTCGGATGGCTTTCTGAAAGCCCATCCTCTCAGCATCTTCTGGAAATAATCTGTCACCCCGATCCTGCAATTTCCCCCCTCAATTTTCAGCCAACTATGCTCCTTCGTATAGTACAGCTCTTCACTCACTTCATAGTCATTTATTTTCAATGCTCTCATGCCCCTCTTATTCTGTATATCACGTACTTGCTCAATGTCTCAATGAACTTCGAATCTACTAGGTCGATCAGAGCATGGATTCGGGGTGATGTAACTGAATAAAACATTCTGTTGCCCTCCTTACGCCTTCTCAGGATTCCACAGTCAACTAGGACCTTCAGATGTCTGGAGACTGTTGGCTGGGCAAATCCGACGGTTGGAACTATCTCGCATTCGCACCTCTCTCCTGATCTCAGAAAATCCAGTATCTTTAGTCTGCTTGGATCTGCCAGTGCCTTGAAGACGGTTGATTTGAAGTTGTTCATGCTGATTTCGTCCATGGATAGAGCATAGCTAAATTGCAATATAAACATAGTCATATAAATCTGAGCATCCTAGTGCAAGATCCCCACACTGGAAAGCGTAACCGAATGGAGCAAGAGTGAGATTACCGACAAAACAGCTCATGTGCTAGGTCTGCATTCAAGCGAGAGATCAACGCACGATTGTCAATTTTCAACTGTATGCCCCTCCTGCAGTGATGCAGATGGTCAAATCAATGTGATAGAGGACTGTTGCACTAATTGTGTCTCCGAAGAAACAGATTTGCTTCTAAATCTTGCTGAGTTGGTCAAACATCCTCCACTTTCTGCCAGTCGACACAGTTCCTAAATACGCTCTCAGACAACACACATGAATGATAGATCGCAGATATCTTAGATAGTTGTCTAGTGGGTAGGAATGAGGAGATTCATTAAACCTAGGGTCGTCATCAGCAGATGCATAGAGTTTGAGCCGGTCAGATGGGACGGCCAAATGATATCCAGTGACTTTGTGAAGAAGCTGATACCTCATGTAGATCCGATCACCGTCTGCCCGGAGGTCGAGATAGGGCTTGGTGTTCCCAGAGATCCTGTGCGGATAGTCCAAGCAGGCGGTAGATTGAGGCTTATGCAGCCGGCAACAAACCGCGATCTGACTGAGAAGATGAGGGAGTTCATCGATTCCTTCCTCGATTCGGTTGGAGAGATCGACGGATTCATACTGAAGAGTCGCTCACCCACGAGCGGCCTCAAAGACGTAAAGGTCTACGACAGCAACGAGAAGGGACCTTCAATAGGTAGAGGTTTAGGATTTCTCGGCCGAGCGGTTCTGGAAAGACATCCAGACCTGGCGATTGAGGATGAAAGGCGACTGACAAATCCACGAATAAGGGAGCACTTCTTGACGAAACTCTTCGCCATCGCTAACCTACGAGAGAGGAAGGCCTCAAACTCCATGAAGAGACTCGTCGAGTTTCACACAGAGTACAAACTGCTACTCAGAGCTTACAATCAAAAAGAGTTGGAAGTGCTGGGAAGAATAGTCGCCAACCCAGTAAAGAAACCATTAGCTCAGGCGATTCGAGACTATGAGCATCATTTCTCGAAAGCCCTCAACAGGCCACCAAGATGTGGCTCAAACATTAATGTTCTAATGCATGCATTTGGATACTTCTCCAAGAAACTATCCAAGGACGAAGGGAAATTCTTCCTCGACTCTCTGGATAAATACAGGCAGGGCAGACTTCCATTAAGCGTGAGTCTGGGCATCATAAGGTCATGGACAATCAGATTCCAAGAGGAGTATTTGGAGAAACAGACTTTCTTTGAGCCCTACCCTGAAGAACTCATGGGAGCAGAAGCGATGTCTGCCCCCTGTGATACAAAAGATTACTGGGAATTCGATTCTATTCATGAACCTGACTGATGAGCACACTGTCAGTAAGGTCTGCGCGTCGCATTCGCCCTGAACTAGTTCTTGTCTTTCTTTCTCTGATTCATCCGTGATGCCTTTTGCTCGTCAGTCTCCGTTGCAGCTTGCCGAGATCGACCTTAACTAGGATCAGAGTGACTGCCACACTAGTGATAATTGAGGCCACGGTCACCGGGAGGCTCCCTGCTAATTCACTCAACGAGGCACTGAAAGCTCTTCCCAGGTATGCACCGGGAATGGTGACCGCTAGTTTCCCAAATAGAAAGAATAGCAGGAAACGTCGGGGGTCGTATTTCAGTAGGGCAAGCGAAACCAGTACAGGTTCCTCTGGGATCGGTGTTGCCGCGGCGATTATCGTTGCGACAGACTTCCACCTGCCCAATCTCTGGCCGTATCCTCGCAGTCGATTTGCACTCTCAGCGCTAAGAGCTCTGCCAGCGAAGTAGGATGTGTAGTAGTGGATCGCCTTGGCCAGCGAGGCGCCAGCTGCAACAGCTATGCCGATGCCGGCAGGGTGGTACTGAGGAACAATTGCTGCGATGGTACCTGAGAGAACCATTACTGAAGGCCCAATGAACGGGATGAGATAAACCAGCCCTGAGAACGCGACTATGCCTAAGTAGCCCCACCTCAAGATCTCCAATTCAAACCCAACGCACAGTGATGTCGCCATTTCTACCAATCTAGGATAAAAGCTATCAGACGCCAAGGAAAAAGTCGGAAGTTGAAGTTACCGCGCGAAGACGCGTCAGATCAATGCCTCCTTGCCTTATAGATAGCTGCCTCCTGACCTTCACTTTCAGGACACTAAAAGATAGTTTCGATCATTTTTAGTATCCAAACAAACGTAGAGTTGTCCTCATTCGTCATCGAGAGTCTTTGAAGGGAGCTGTTGTCCTTTGAAGTTGGGTTTCATAGGCCTGGGAAAGATGGGTTCTCCGATGGCCATCAATCTCTTGAAGGCTGGCTTTCAGCTCAAGGTGTACGATGTAGCGCTCGAATCCGACAGAGTCAAGAGAGTTGTGAATCAAGGTGCCGACCTTGCAGGGAGTCCTCGCGACGTTGCCGCTGGATCTGAATTCATTCTCCTCTCCCTTCCAAGCCCTGCCATTTCTGAACAGGTTACACTTGGTGAGGCAGGCATCCTTCAAGCAGCTTCACCGGGAACTGTCGTCATTGAGCTTAGCACAGTCTCGCCGTCAACCGTAAAGAAGATAGCTAAGGTGGCTGAACCTCTCGGAGTCGATGTGCTCGACGCTCCTATTTCTGGAGGACAGAGTGGTGCTGAAGCTGCCACCTTGACAATAATGGTGGGTGGCAAAAGAGAAGCATTTGAGAAAAGCATGACAATACTCAAGACGATTGGGAAAAG
>CAZVKZ010000098.1:0-5681 GCA_964627775.1 uncultured Candidatus Bathyarchaeia archaeon
ATCCCTATGGTGACCTCGCCGACGATTGCCTTCATCTTCGCCTTCTTCTTTACCGCAGCGGTCATCAGGCTCTCTTCAGGATTCCACCCCGCTAGGATAAACAGATACTTCAGCCGCATCCAACTACTTTCATCATTCTTCTTTTCAGTTACACATGGGACAAATGACGCGCAGAAGGTCATGGGTCTCATCACAGCTCTGATGATAACATATCGATACCTACCCTCTTTTCAGGTACCCCTGTGGGTCGCACTCGCTTGTCACGCCACAATCTCGCTAGGTACATTCTTTGGGGGGTGGAGGATCGTTCACACCATGGCTCACAAGATCACAAAGCTCCGACCATACCAAGGTGCGTGTGCTGAGACTGGGGCAGCTCTTGTATTGGCCGCTACTGCCGTCGGCGGGCTCCCTGTCAGCACAACACATGCCATTAGTGGTTCCATTATGGGCGTGGGTGCAACACGTCGACTTTCAGCCGTAAGATGGGGCGTTGCAAGGAGCATAGCGGCAGCATGGATACTCACCATTCCTCTCTCTGCCCTCTTCTCATACATCGTCCTCAAAGCATTCATACTAGTCGGTATTGTCGCACGCTAGTTTTGCTCACGCGTATAGTGTCCTGCTTGATTTGATGTGGCCAAGACGCTGCAGCAACCCAGACGAAAAGCATTATTACCGCTTCGCCGAAATGAAGGTCCTTGAGTTCGGTATGCGGATAAGAGAGTTCATCATACCACAGGACAAGGTCTTCTTCGACCTCTTGTCGGATCAATCGCAGATCCTAGTGAAGGGGGCAAAGGCACTCCACGACATGATGATAGACTATTCTGACGCCTACGCAAAGGCGGCTGATATCAAGGAGATTGAGCATCAGGGAGATGCTGTTGCGCATGCGCTGTATCTGAGGCTGAACAGGGCCTTTGTGACGCCTCTTGACAGAGAGGATCTCATGGATCTAGCCTCAAAATGTGACGACGTACTAGATGCGGTAAACGGTGTTGCCAGACGCCTAGTTATCTTTGAGATAGCCAAGCCAACTGAGAACATGAAGAACTTTACCAAACTGATCCTCAAGGCTACCGAGGAGATAAACCTCCTAATTACGAACATTAAGAAAGCTAACCAGACTCAGGTCGACAGAACATGCGATGAGGTTGATGCTCTTGAAAACCAAGGCGATGACCTCCTCCACGATTCACTAGTAGACCTATTCAGAACCCCGGGAATATCAGCAGTAGAGGTAATCAAATCCAAAGAGATCTATGAGTGGTTGGAGTCTGCACTGGACCGATGCGAGGACGTGACCTACGCGGCAGCGGACATAATTGTGAAGAACCGGTAAATAGGACGGCTTCATGGCGATTATGACAACCCTAGTAATACAATAGATCGCGTGGTTAGCGCACTAGAGATTTTGGTGTCACCATTGGAACGTATCCCTGAAAGGGATTCAAGAATGCTAACTTGAACAAGGCTGTACTCACGCTTCTTTCATGTACTTGGCGGTCTCCTCGGGAACAGATGTGTTAATGTAGATGCCGGAACCGATTTCGAATCCTGCTGCAGTCCAGATCCGAGGTATTACTTGAATGTACCAGTGCAGATACTCCTTCTTCTCATCCTCTACCGGCGCCGTATTCAGGACGTAGTTGAAGTTTGGTCCTCCCAAAGCACGGTCCATCTTCCTCATAGTCTCTCCTAGAACCCTACCAAGCTCTGATATCTCTTCAGAATCGATCTTCCCAAAGCAGGCATTGTGATTCTTCGGCGAAATCCAAGTCTCGAAAGGATAGCGAGAAGCATAGGGATGAAAGACTACAAAATTTGCACTCTCAGAGACTAGCCTACTACCAGATTTGGTTTCCCAACCGTTAACTTCGCAATATAAGCATCTTTCCGTTTTCTCGTAGTATTGCTCAGCCACCGCACATTTCTGACGGACATAGGTTGAGACCACTGGGGTGGCAATTATTTGGGAGTGGGGGTGTGCCAGGGATGTGCCAGCTGTCATGCCATGATTCTTGAATATGACGATCAGTCTGACATTCTCTTTCTTACTTAGGACGTTGTATCTATCTCGGTATGCTCGTACTATCAATTCTATATCGGATACGTCCATCGTTGATAATGTCTGATTATGAGTTGGAGACTCAATCAGAACCTCATGGAAACCGAAACCGCTCATGACCCTGAAATGAGATTCGGCAGGCCTCTCTCCTACGACTTCATGCGGAGTTAGAGCAGGGAACATGTTAGGAACTATTCTGATCGTCCAGCGGGATGCATCAGAGTCTTTTCTGTATACGGCCACCTCTGGAGGCGTCATTCTCTCATTCCCGGGGCAGAAGGGACAGTCTTCCACGAACGGTGGAATCGGTTTGATGTCTCTGTGGGTCACCATGTCGTAGGGACGTTTGGCTCTCTCGCGTGCTATGATGACCCATTCATTGGTTGTGGGGTCCTGCCTAAGCTCAGTCACAAAATAGCCTCCCGAAATCCCATTGGCATCACTGGTATAATATGCTTCGTTTGGCCCTTACAATGCGCTGAGTTGGCAATTCCAAATCAGCAATTGATCCAATCATCAAGAAGGAAACACCTTGGACTGATACACGCTGGGTAACAACTGATCGACACAAATATCTAACCGTGAGGATTATGTATCTGTTAGGATTCAGCACCAATGCCCGACATTGCGATTGTACACTACACCGCGCCACCCAAGGAAATGGGTGGCGTTGAGATAGTCATGGAGTATCATGTGCAATTTCTATCCGATTTGGGATACAAGATCAGAGTGGTCTTTGGGAGCGGGGGAGGCCTAGATTACAGGAATGTCACCGAACACAAGATTCCACTACTTTGGCCCAATCACCCCACAATTCAGAGCATTCAGGAAGATCTCCTACGGGATGGAAAGAGTCCGGACTTTGAAGCGATGAAGGGAGAGATCAAAGAAGAGTTAGTCAAAAATCTCAAAGGCGTAAATGTCTGCATAGTCCACAACATTCCATCCATGCCCTTCAACTTCGCCGCTACGGCCGCTGTCAACGAAGTGGCCGAGAAACTGAAGAGAGTGATATTCTGGGTCCATGACAGCGCCCTCCTAAGAGACGAATGGTTCCAGAAGAAAGACAATTTCCCAATGACACTACTCCATCATCAGGACAAGAACATCTGCTACGTCACCCCCACCGGGGTCAGAGCAAAAGAACTATCGAGACTAGACAAGCCATACAAGATCGAAAACGCAACAGTTGTGCCAAACGGCGTAAACATTGAAGAATTCATAAAGATAGATGAGACCACAAAGCTTCTTATGACGAAACTTGGCCTGTCCTTTGAGAACTACATAATAGTGACTCCAGTCAGGGTTACACCCAGGAAAAACATTGAACTTGCACTTTTTATCGTAGACGAGCTTGAGCATTTGATAGGCGAACCTCGCCAGATAAAATTCTTGATCACAGGTCCGCCAGATCACCAAGCATCAAAACTGGGCATGGCTTACCTCGAATATCTGAAGGAACTAATCGTAAGGAGAGGCCTCCGTGAGAACATAATTTTCTGTCATGAATTGATAGACCAGAAGAGAGAGTATCGAAATGGCAACATTCAGAAATGGAGTGTTGCAGACGTCTATAACATCGCAGACCTAATACTCATCCCCAGCAAGGAGGAGGGCTTCGGCCTTCCGGTGATCGAGGCAGGGGCAGCCCGAAAACCCATCTTCTGCTCCAGAATCCCGCCATTCCAAGAGTTGATCAGGGATGATATCGAAGGTTTCATGTTTGACTTGGAAGAGGATCCCAAGAGCATCGCCTTCAGAATCTACAGACGCTATCTCGACGATAGAGTTGACAATAATTTCGATAACGTGATAAAGAGATTCACATGGGAATCAATAATTAGAAAGAAGCTTATCCCACTCCTCTAGAACATGATCGACTTGGAAGATCTGAAACATGTTTCCCGAACTGTTCCCTGAATTCTGGTCAGAACTCTCGACAGTGGCTCCCAAATTCCTTTTAGCTATAGCTATCCTAGGCCTTGGATGGATCTCAGGGCATCTTCTCGGCAAAGCTCTCTCAAGGCTACTCGTTAAGGCGGGGTTTGAGGATCTTCTGCATAGGACTATACTGGGCAAGGCACTTGAGCAGTCAGGGACAACTTGCGTGAAATTCTTTGAGGTCACGATAAGATGGATTGTTTATCTGATCGCCATCCTCCTCGCTCTGGATGTATTTCAGGTAAGAGTTCTTAGAACATTACTGCAAACCACGCCAGAGTATCTGCCCAACATCGTTGCTGGACTGCTTATACTTTTCATTGGACTGGTCGTTTCCGACTTCATAGCCGATATCGCTAAGGTTATTGGAACCGAAGCCCGGGTGGAGCTGGCGGGATTTCTGTCCATCGGGTTAAGGCTCATCGGCTACTACGTGGTTGCTGTGATGGCTTTGGGCGTTATGAAGATCGATGTCACAGTCCTCAATACAATAGGAAATGCTCTGGCATGGGGAATCGCTTTAGGTGCGGGCTTGGCCTTTGGAATAGCATTTGGCCTCGGCCTAAAAGACTACGTAGCTAGAAACATAGAGCAATGGGTAAGTGCCACACGAGAGGTCGCGAAGAAGCCAGAAGACTTCTGGTCGTGGTACACAAGGACCAAAGAAGGAAAATAGTAAGCCAGATTTTTCCTACGGCTCACAGCAATCCTGCCTTGCTGAGCCTCGAGTAAGTACTCTGGTTACTCCTTGTTCTAAGAAGTGAGCTCACTGCGAAGTAATTGACATTTTGCCCGAGTTCTGTCCATGAAGGAAGAATAAACTGCTCAGGATCAGGATCATATAGGAACTTTGTTCTAAACTGCCTGTAGAATCGCTGAAAACGTCGCAGATCAGTCTCTTTTGAATAGTGCATTCTTTCGTTCACAGCAAGTTGCTTTTGAAGATCCTTGAAGGCTTTCCAGTACTTCGGCAACATGACCGTAGCTTCCTTCATGTACTCGGAGATCACTTGGATCCTTTTTTCCTTGGATAGCTCGATCCCTTCACGCTCAAGAGTTCTCAGAACCCTGTTTGTTATCTGAGATACCATTGTATCAAGGCCTTTGATGGATTGACCTATGTGGAAGAATATGTCCAAGTCGACTTGAGCTATGGCTGATGGTGATAGTCTTCTCATCGATTGATTTAGGATTGAGAATTCAGTGCTGTAATCTGTTGGGAAGAATATGCTCTCAAGTAGTTTGCGCCTGGCGGCGAACTCACCTGAGAGCGGGTATTTGATCGAATCGAATCCGCGGAATGTTTCCGGGAACTCTCTTGTCAGCACTTTCAGTAGCGGAATAGCGAATAGCCTAGTTACACGGCCACCGAACGTATAGGACTCGTAAGGAAATTCATAGGTCATTGTCAGTCTCCTGTAGAAAGCCTTAGTCATTACGCAGCTCTGTTTCTTCCTTCTGAAACTTTCGACGAGCGGATGACACAGTGAGACCACGAATTCCTTCTTGAAGTTCATTATGTCAGAGTCAAGGAAGCACACCACATCACCCTCAGTCATGGGAAGGGCCAGCCACTGTGCAGCACCCTTGCCGGCAGGAATATCGACCAAGCCGGTCTTGCTGTGAACGCCGAACTTCTCCAGAACATGAAACAGGTTCTTGTCGAACT
>CAZVKZ010000099.1:0-5676 GCA_964627775.1 uncultured Candidatus Bathyarchaeia archaeon
GCCATTCTCCTCGTATTGTGACGGAGTCTCTCACCATCTCAATATATCGATCGACAAAATCGACCGACTCTGCAATAGGAAGGAAATTCCAACTTGCGCGCTGTAAATCTGACATTTTGACGAGTTTTTCAATCTCATTTTCCAAGGCGTGATTGAAAGCCGTGCCATCTTCGTTGAACAGTTTTACGCCGTTGTACTCTGGAGGGTTGTGGCTCGCGGTCACCATTGCCCCCACTTTGGCTTTTGTTATTGATGTCAGGTATGCCAGTACCGGCGTTGGGATTAGACCGTGGTCCTGAACTCTCGCTCCTCCCGCTAACAATCCGGCAATTAAAGAATGAGCTATCATCTGACTTGACAACCTCGTGTCAAAGCCAACGGCTATACTGCCTGAGTTGGTGAAGTTTGCGAGTGCAAGGCCAAGTCTGAGTACTAGTTCTGGTGTGAGATCAACATTTGCAACGCCACGAATTCCTGATGTTCCGAAAAGTCTCTCTTTCACTTTCAATCACAATAAGCAGTCCATTCTCTGAGGTCCAGAACCATCGTATGTTCTAGTCTCAGATATGGATTAATCCTTCTTCAAAGGAGGTGCGCGTCTTCGGAATCGATCTGTCAGACAGGTTACTGAGCCGTCTGCACTTCTTGGGCCACCGCAGTAAACTTGGCAACCACGCCTTCTGGTGGAGAAAGTAGCTTGGATTTCCTGACCCCGACGTGGCGCAGCGGACTTATTCGCTTTGCGATGTTGTAAATGTCTGAGCCTACACCAGCTTTGGCCACGCTCCCGAGAACCATTTCATGGCAGAGTTGGTCGTAGGTTAGATTCTTGGCCTTCTCTTCAAGAACCTCCCGCATGATACGTCTTACTGTTCGCTGCTGTGCGATGTTAATTCGACCCTTGGCAAAGGCGACAACGGAGACTCTTGTCGTATAGCCATCTTTTGTCGTGATCTTGATTATTCCATCGACCCTTGAGCTGCCCCTGCGCACTAGGCTCCTGAGGTAGTCTGCCGAATACTCATGTCCTTTCAGTATTGTCTCAACCCTCTCTCCCTTGATTTCACGAACTAAGAAGTACAGTTTGATGGATTGGTGCGAAAAGTCGCCTGTGACTTCGTAGAGGGTGCTCTCAACAACTCTTCCAAGCAGCTTAGATGGATCTGCACATGGGATATTCGCGATGTTCAGCTCTCCAAAGTAGGATGGTGTGAAGACTTGATACCATTCCTTCATACGCCATTTATCGCGGATCCTTCCAGGGGCTTTTGACAAGCGTTAAACCTCTATCTTGAATCGGAGCTACTACAATAGTCGTCCTTAAAATGTTTGCTTGCGCCCATGCGTATGTTGTTCTCAATGGCCTGCAACTGCTAACTTCTTCAAGAGTGTATTTTGGGTGCTGTCTACAGAAAGTTGCTTCTGTGACCTGATTGTGCTCTTTTTCGAGGAGGCCAGAGGAGGCTCGTCGGCAATTTGTAGTTCTTGTTAAATTTCGACTCCACGGCTTTCGGCCAATCATCTGGTTCAAAACCGTGAGTAGCCAAGAAAGCTGCAACCCAGCGGGTCAAGCCGAGACCAGTGCAGCCTGTCCAGGTCTCCCTGCCCTTTATCTCTCGTATGCTGAAGCTATCTATGAACTTCGTCTTGTGAACGAAACATCCCGCGATTTCAAGCCATTCCGATTTCTCCCTATCTCCTCTGTACGGGAGGTAGATCTCAAGATCATATGCCGGGACCTTTTCACTGTCTTGAATATCTATGTCAAGCGATCCCTCGCGCGCCCAGAACGGTATGGCCGCAGTTACCCGCCATTCCATATCGAGTGTTTTGTTGGCGGTGTGTATGCATCTTTCCAATACTGAGTCTCGAATCTCGACTATCTGTCTTGGGGTGCCTAGGTAAGTCAATTCTATTCTTTGAAATTCATGTAGCCTTACCATACCCTCCACGCCACCGCCCTCCCATCTGTAGGTCCAGCCCGAGGCGTCATAGAGTTTGTACGGGTAATCATCTTGATTCAAGGTCTCTCTTGCATAGAATTGCCAGAAAGGCTCACACTGAGCTGGAGCAAGTACATACTCAGGATCCTTGAGAGCCTTCTTTAACTCCTCTCTCGACACCTCCTTAGTTATTCTCATCATTTCTTTGAATTTACTGAAGACCTCTGGGTCCCTCGGGGGCGGAAAGCAGTAGTACATCCCTTCAGGAATGTCATCAAGATATCCCGGCATCTTCTTCATAACTTCCAGCGGTATCAACTTAGGGAGCATGAAAGGCTGGAAGCCCAGGTGATGGGTAATCTCGTCGATGAGAATACTCCTCATTATGACGAAGAGTTGTGTGTACGGAGTAGTGTAGATCCATTGGCCTTTTCCAGGAAACTCCTTGACCCAACCTAGCTCTAATGCTGCCTGCATAGGGTCTTTGTCATACTTGACCTTCTTGACAATGCCTCTCTTGACGATCAGAACTGGCTGAACAGTGACCGTCGGCTTCTCGGCTCGGGCTAGGACTTCCCTGACTCGCGTTACAAGTCTATCTGGAACATTATTCTTGAGATCATACTCGCTCATCTGGCCAATTGTTATTCTTGCCTTGCCCGCCTCATACTCCACCTTCGATATGTTCGGGATCGCTAGGATCCTGCTTTTCAACTCCGGACCGACTTCATGTTCACTGGGGACCGAGAACTCAATACTTTCAACGACCAGATCTCTAGTGCCAATCTTACACTTCCTCCCAAGCACATTTCCCAAGAATTTCTTTAGTCTCAGAGCGGCTGTGGTTGCCCTGACGAGGGTTCCAGATTCGATCTCCGCGGTCATGGATGTACCTTTCAAGTCCCAGGAGGTCACCTTTGCAGCTTCGCTCTCTTGACCCTGAGGCGCGCCTTTTATGAGAATTGTTCTGTTAGCTTCTTCAATCGCATCCTTGATGGTTGGTTTCGCGTTTCCAGCATCTGCGCTGAACATCATTACGAGTTTTGCGCGCATCCTAAGCTCATCTTTCAGTTTCAATCGCCCCCAAAGCTCTGTTCGCGGCATCCATGCATAAGAGTAGGTCATCAATCGTGGCTATGAATGTTTCAAGGCTCTTAGTGCAGACTACTGATGTGGTTGTGACTTTCCCCCTTGTCCTAGTTACTACTTTCAACCCGGTTGGAGCTAGTAAGTTGTCTGGTTCAAGGGATCTTGTGATGGATGTGGACATTCTCGCTTTTTGATGCCTAATCTTGATTGTTGCCTTCAACATTCAGGACTCCCCCCTTCAACTGCCTCCTTTAGATCTGCAAGAAATTCCTTCAACTTCGAATCTGGGACCTCGGCGCCGGCGGCTATTTTGTGGCCACCTCCTATGCCCCCGTGTTTCTTGGAGAGTGACTGCAAGACTAGGCCTAGGTTCAGTCCTTTGCCAACCATCTCCTCTGTAGCTCGGGCTGATATCTTGACATTGCCATTCTTTGTTCTCGCCGAGACGATGATTATTCTGTCTCCGGCAAATGTTTCAGATGACGAAAGTAACGAGGATACGGCTCCTGTCATATTCTCGTTTAGAAAGCTTTCTCCATGAATTACGCATAGTCGTCCAAGGTCTTCCACCGTCTCAGGTCTCTCGCTTATCAAGGTCATGTATTTGGCGAGTGTCTTTCGATGTTCTGACAGGACTCTTGTTGCTTCGGTCATAGTTGAGCCTCGCTCGCCGAGGCAGACAGCTATGCCAAGTGACGGGCGATCCATCCTGCCACAGGCATTGAGTAACGTAGCATATTCCCTTGCGTCACGAGTTGGTGTCGACTTCTCCTCTTGAAGTAGCGTATAGACGCTTCCAATCAGGTTCATGGCTATGGCTCCTGCAAGACCCTTTGACGTGATATGCTCGATTATGGCGGAGAATATCCTCTTTTTCTCATCATTCGTCAGTTCTACTACTGTTCGCCACCTGTCGCCGACCTTGATTGGTATTGATAACGAGGATAGCAATGCGAGACAGTTGTCCTCCTCACCACTCAGGCCTGGAAGGAAAGGGTTCATCGTGTGTGAGAGGGCTTTATGAATCGGTCTTGTCTCCCTCCCGTAGATTAGTAGATCTGTCTCAACCTTGAGGAGCCCTGCCTGAACAGCGTCATTGACAATCGGTGAGTTGAGACCCTGGAGGGTTCTTTTCTCGTTCTTGTCTTGCATATCGCCTACAGAGCCTACCACTGCCAAGGGAGACAGGTCTACGTTTTGTTGATCAACCGCTTTGGCCACTATGTACGAGACACCCGCGCCACTGATTTCCTTGCCACCATCAATCCCTGACAGGTGAGGATTGACATGCGTAAGTCTGTCGATTCCTTCTCCATTGATCTGGTGGTGATCCAGTATGAAGATGGATTTTGACTTGGTCATATCTCTGAGAAGCTCCAGGTAGCCACTCCCGATATCTGCAAAGACTAGGATCTCGGCAACTGACTTTGAAAGGAAATCGATGGTCTGCTCGTCAAGCTGTTTTAGGACCCTAAGTTGGAATGACGCCTTGTTTCTATAGAGGGTCTTCGAAAGGATTCCTGCTGCGGCTATTCCATCCGCATCAAAGTGGTAGCAAACTAGAAACTTTTGCCCTCTGGCTACTGCTTCTCGAATCTGCTCGCCAGCGGTATCAGCCTGTTCCACGAACTCCTTGTAAGGTCCGATCATTCCTATTCAACGGATGCCACGGCTGGGGTGTATTTCCAGTCTGCCGGTAAAACTCCTTTGGACTTGTAATACTTCGCTAGCCTATGTATCTTTGATTCGACAAGTGTCAGAGAGTGCTTGTTCACGTGGTCTTGTTTGTTTCTCTGAAGATGTTTAGCCAGGCTTTTGGCTTTCTCAAGCATAACCTGCAGATCCTCAGGTATGTTCGAGGCCAGCTGTGACTGCCTAAGGAGCTGTCCAACCTTCTTGCCCGTGATCGACTTGGTGAGAGGTATCCCATACCTGTCCCTAAGAATAACGCCTATCGTACTCGGGCCATCACCCTGCTTTGAGTGCTTGACAATAATTGCTTCTATCTCTTCTGGCCGGTACTTGCACCAGCCGGGAGTCTTCTTGCTGATCGGCCGGGTGGAACCGGATCTGCCACGTTTGCCTGCGAACAGCCTAGCCAAATTGCGTCTCCTTTCTTAGGACTTCGGAGGATTTCTCGCTTTTAGAGTCTACGATCTCTATTTAAGTTTGTCCTGCAAACGATTGGCGACTCTGACATGATTAACCAAATGACAGGCCGGCTTTTCACCAAATCAATTGATTCAGTATTGCCAGCTGCTAGATTTAGCTTGCACGAGCCTGGCGGGAACCAGAAGGTAAGCTAGGAAGATTTTTCTTCCTACGGAGCAAAGAGATAGGAATCAACTTGGAGCTGCACTACATTGAGCGACAGTGACGTCTTGTACGAAGGCGACGCCAGAGGCCTCAAATATGCTGACCGCAAGATGCGAGTTCTCAGAGCCCTGGGAATTTTTCTCCTAGATATTGCGATTCTTTACGGGGCATTCTTCATTCTCGCAATCCTTGGGTTAGGAGACTTCTTGCTCCTCATAGTCATATTCCTAGTTCTTTCAATCTTGGTTCTACCTGCGCCTGTTCTAATGACACCTGGACGTTACCGGATCTTGTCAACAGGAGTGGATTCAGATGGAAAAAGACTGAT
>CAZVKZ010000100.1:0-5662 GCA_964627775.1 uncultured Candidatus Bathyarchaeia archaeon
TAGGAGTTTATGTCCTGGGCGACTTGGATCGCTAATTCCCTTGTGGGTACAATGATCAATGCTTGAACAGCGGGGTTGGCCTCATCAACCACTTCTAGGATTGGAAGGCCGAAAGCCGCTGTCTTACCGGTACCTGTGTGAGCTTGACCGATCACGTCACTTCCACTCCACAGCATAGGAATCACTCTTTCTTGAATTGGGAAAGGTTTCTTGAACCCAAGATCATCAAGCGCATCAACGATCTCTGGGCTGATCCCCATATCTTGGAAACTATTCATCATTTCTAATGTGTACCTCCTTTGGTTCTGCAACAAAAAGCCGTATACGTCTTGTGTGCTAATCCGAAAACGCGACCGCCTAAGAGATCGATAATTCAGTTTCGCACGATGACTTTACGGGATATGCTGCATTAAGCCTGTCTTCAGTGACTTCTTCAGCGAACTGCTGTGCCCCTGAAAGCTTTCGCAGCCTATAGGGTTGCCTCGCTTATAAGGAAAGCGCCCGTCTACGAGAAGGCGGTAAACTGTTGCCCATTCCGCATACCGCTACGATTCCTCTCCAGCCGTTTGGAATGGGCCTATGTTGGAGCCAGTACCTGTTTCAATCGATCTATCGTAGAATTGAAAGAAAAATTCTTTCTAGAGGGAGATCTCCCTGGTGATGCACGGTCTGTCGAGAGAGTCTAGACTGGACTAAAGTAGAATCAAGTTCTTCCTTTGAACCAGAACTCATGACGTATCGGTCTGCGGTGCATGCAGCTCAAGAGAGGCGGTAGTTGACATGAAATTGCACTTATTTATAAGTAAGTGCAATCTAGTGTCAATTGCAATGAGAACTGCAACACTGCGAGCACTGAATGCGATATCGGAGGAGCAAATGAGCACCAGGGAATTAGCGAAGGCCATAAACCTAGGCTACAGAATGACCGCTAACCTAGTCAAGGCTCTACTCCAACATGGTTATGTCATCAAAAGTGATGAGAAGGTGAAACTGGCCTCCACCACCCTTGCGACCCTCTTCAGCAAGATCTCAAAGAGATATGATACAGTGAAGCTGCTTGGTGATTCAAGAGAAGAAGCCCTCCTAGCTCTCCTCAACTCAAACACTATTCAAGGTATACAGTCAACGACTGGTCTATCGTACCGAAGCATAAGGCGGGCATTGACTGTCCTTATGGAGATCGGTGCCGTGGAAGAGAAGAACAAGGGATACGCGATAGTTGGGGATCGAGAACTCCAATTCTTTCTGACAACCTTGAAGGAGGAGCGGCAGAGGCGACTCGTTGAACCATACGCTGAAATCGTCTATGCATCCCCTCACGACATCCTAAAAAGAGTTCCATTGGGCAAGGGTGCCAAAGGTTCCCTCACAGCATTCTCAATCTTCAGCAAATATGGCGTGGAGCTTAGGCCTGTCTTTCAATACTTCATCCAGCCTGAGAGAGAATTGAGTATAGAGGAGGTCCTTCTCCATGCTATAGTATTCTCTGCAAACCCTGTCGAATTGACAGATTGCGCCGTCTTCTATGTCAAGAATAGAGACCTAATCGATCTGAGAAGGCTCAGAGAGATCTCGAAGAAGTTCAGCATTGACGATCTGGCGCTGGATTTGGAGAATTACGTGAGGAACCTGACCACATCATACCCAGAGAGATTCCTACCATGGGATGAATTTGCAGAAAAAGCCAGGCTCTACGGTGCCTCCTTGAAAGGCCTACGTCCTCCAGCTGCCTACCCCAACTTCTTTGACGAGCTCGCAAAGCAATTAGGCGAGAGGGTGAACCTGTATCTCTTTGGCGGGGAGGCGATGAGAATTAGGGGCTTGAAAAGGGCCACTGCGGATGTGGATATCGTATTGGATAATGAGCGGGTGTTTCTCGTTTTGGGGGAGGCTCTCAGAAAGTTGGGATACACAACCCTGACTGAAGAGATATCGAAGACTGATGCAAAACTCAACCCCTCTGAAATATTCGTAAAAGAGGATTATCCAAGAGTCGATCTCTTCATAGATGTAATCTGCAACGCATTCCATTTATCCGATTCAATGAAAAAAAGATGCGAAATAATGGAGATACAAAATCTTCGACTATGCATAATGAGCAACGAGGATCTGTTTCTGTTAAAGTCCATAACAGAGAGAGAAGGCGATATTCACGATATGATCGATCTGGCGAGGGCCAGGGGCTTCGATTGGAGGATAGTATTTGAGGAGCTCGAAGTCCAGGAAGAAAAAGCAGGAAGGCATTTCTGCCTATCCCTCCTGGACAGTATCGAAACTATCGAGAAGAAGACTAGCATGAAGGCCCCCTTCTACAACAAGCTAGTCAATCACTGCATCGATCAAGCTATTCTTGAGTCAGTGGCTAAGTGGAGAGCTACAACACCAAAACAGATCAGAGAGTTCGTCAACTATCCAGACTACAGACTCAGGAGCAGGATCAATAGATTGATCAAGGAAGGAAGACTCGCGGTATCAAGAGACGGGAAATTTGTGGCATGCTAACGCGCATGCTGGCCCTGTCAGGAAAGATCAGGATGATGACCATGTATCTTCTACGTTCTGATCTATGCAGCGCAGGACAACACGTAACCTATTTCTTATGCAGCCATGAGCCCCTGAGGAGCCCCTCGAAAGGCAATCGATGTAGTTTCTGAAATTGCAGTAACGATGCCGGTGATTCCGTGCAATCTGGCTACCATCCGCGAGACAGCAGCAACGGTGGGGCATGACATCCTTAACCCGCTATAGGCAATGACCACAGCGGCATGCGTCCTGAACATAAGGTGGAGACCTGGAATCGGATGAGGCGACAATGGAGATGCTGAACGTCATCGAGAGATCCATGAGATACTCACGAGTTCATCAACAACCCACTAGCCTATTCATGAGCAGCTTATGTCACCTGCATCTAGCCATTGGTGCTACGATCTTACATCTCAGTTCCTACTGCGTAGTCCCTTACACGTTGCAGGTTTCAGTCTACCGCACAGGCCTTGATTCGGAAGAGCAAATACTATGACTGAATAGGCAGTATGAGAGATGATAGATCTTTGTTCCGATTGATCTACAGTGGAATTAAACGTTCATACCTTCAGAGATCATCCAACTTGATGTGCGTGTTTCAACAAATCTAGGATAGAGTTGATAGAGGCAGTACCGTGTCACCGCTGCCATTGAACGCCTCAAGCAGACCCCCCTAGAGGGGGGGAGACCCTAACCCCTCAAGAGAGCTTGCAGGAGTATCCGGTGGAGTTGGTTGGCCTCTTCGGCTTGAGGAGGCAACTGAAAGTCATAAATAAGATCCCAAATCCTTTCTGTACTGGGCAATCTTGTCCCGTCCTCACACACCATCACCAAGAGATCTAAGCGTGATTCCACTGGCAATCCTCATAGTGACTCTGCTCGTTCCATGCTCAAGCGGATATCTCGGCTGGGCCTGGAGAGTCGAGCCAACCCTAGATCGAGGCGAGTATGAACCTGAATCCAAGGGCACGATCGATGAACGGGTGGTCAACACCGGACCGACTATCCTTCACATCTATACGACAATAATCATGTTTGACTGGCAGAAACATAGTGGGGAGTACTGGTCTGCAGATGTGAACGTTGAGGTCTGGCCCGGCAAAGAAGTTCACCTCGCAAAGTTCAGCTTTGAGATACCTGCGAACGTGACGCCTGGTAAACACACCTACGAGATCGGCCTCAAACATAGACACCTAGGTCTCCGAGAAGGCTGGCAGGATGACGGCCTCCAATGGTACCCATCAACATATGACATCTACATATCCAAACCACAGTTCAAACTCGATCTAGTAGCCACATCAATCACCCCCAGAAATGAAGAGGGGCTCTATATCGGAGATATCGGCACAGCGACTTTCACGCTCAAGAATAGCGGGGGAACCACTGCACAACATGTCAAAGTAGGCATAGAAGAAGTCAAAACCAATATCATAAGCATAGCCGATTCAACCCCTGCCAAAGACTTGGATGCAGGCGCAACCGGCCAGTGGACGATGAGGATTCGTGCCGAGAAAGCTGGCGAGACCACATCAAGACTACGGATCTACGTTTCTGAAAACAGGGTCTACGATTCTGAATTTCCTGTAGTGGTGGTTGAGCCAATCCTGGAACTTGTCAGCATAACTAGGACACCTGAGACGGGAAAACCGATCTACTCGGGCGAGCTACTAACGTCGACATTCACGATTAGAAACAAGATGCGGTCGGCAGTCAGGGAAGTATCAGTCTCAGCAGAGGTGCCGCCGGGACTGACATTGGTTGAGAAAAGTCAGCCGATTACCATCGACCCAGATTCTACGGGGCAATCGACTCTAAAGATAAGGGCCGGCAATCCAGGAAAGTACGATGTCAGAGTCTCCTTGATGAAATCCGGCTTAGTTTTGCCAAGCTACAAATCCACGGTTACCATCAGCGTGTCTGAGAGACCGATCTTGGATGAACAGACGGTTGTTGTTCTTGTTGGAGTCTTTGTCATTCTAGTTCTAGTAGCCTTAGTGATTGCTAAGCGAAAGAAGAAAACCGGTGAGTCAGCCGTTCCTGCAGTCGTTTTCTGTACAAAATGCGGCGCATCCGCCACCAAAGATGATCTGTTCTGTAGGAGCTGCGGAGCACGACTTCGATAGTTATCCAGTCTCAATAAGTGAAACGATACGCTTAGAACTCCCAGCCTTTCTCTTACTCACGCGTTCCTCCAGGATCTTTCTGCAGAGGTCTGCTTCTCCGTCCCAGCTGTCAACGTGTTCTTCAGGCCCTTCAGATTTCTCTGACACAACTTGGCCTAGCACAGTACCACATTTTTCGCAGACGACCTCACCGTCCAAGGCGAATATGATCTTGGCCTGATCCCTATTTCCGCATTCACATTTCCAGATCTTGACAGTTCTCAGTCAGCCATCCTCCAGTTGAACCTAACGAACCAGAAGTGGAACACGTTGAACTGGAATATAAAATAGGCTCGTCAGGCACCTGGGCACTTACACATAATGCACTCGTCACATTCTCACTCTATCTAACCCTGAGTTTGGGACGCCAGCCGCCTCAGCAGGCCTAGCTATGAGACGCGTGCATCTTACGATTTACTATAGACTTATTTGACAGAACTCATTAGCAAACACTCGTTCAGTCAGTTCAGGCGTGTCTACATGGCGAACCCGGCCAGAGGATTGGCAATCATTGGCATCGGGATTATCATAATACTGATGTTTGCTCTGCCGTTTGGCGTAGGTAACGTACCCGTTGGATTTTTGATAGCCGAAGTTGGTGGGGTAATATTATTCGCAGGGCTTGCAATCCTTGTTTTTGATATTAGTGAACAAAGTGCGCACACCAAGGTTAGTGCAAGCCGACAATCACTCTCTATAGTCTGTAGGAACTGCGGTAGGGAGCTCAAGATGTTGCCTCAGGATGCCAAATTTTGCTTTTACTGCGGAAGCTCAATAGTAAGGGACGATGAGACGAAGATCTACTAGTCACATAGGATTCGCGCGAACAATCGCTCAACGATTACGGTTAATGAGTATGCAATTTCTCGTGATTGTTATTCAACCTTCAGGAGGCCTTGCTTTGATCATATCCGCCAGATACGTCGTTTTTGAAAATTCAGCTTGTGCGAATTAGCTCTGGTGATTTATTAAGATCT
>CAZVKZ010000101.1:0-5586 GCA_964627775.1 uncultured Candidatus Bathyarchaeia archaeon
GGCGTCGAGGCAACTGCAACCGTCATGGTGACAGGTGACACACTACAAAAGATAACTACTGGAATCTTCATAGAGATATTCGGACACGGACTGACCTTCGCCGGGTTCCTTCTTTGGGCCATTGGGGGGATAGTTGTGGTTGTAGCGATATTCGTCTTAGTGCTTTTGTATCTACGTTCGCAGAAGCGTGAAACACAACTTCCGCCGCCACCGCCGGCGCAGTGAAGAAACGGAATACTCACTGGGTCGCACGCGCGTTTGTTGTTGTTGTGTGTGTGGATTGAAGTTTAAGTGCACACAGACGACTCAAAGAGGGATCCTAGTCCGCTCAGCGGGTCCCGAGTCTATCTGAGTCTCAATTCAATATAATAAGTCTCATAGAGCCCTGGAAAAATGCTTGGGGATATTGTCCCCCTGATCTCGCTTTGAGGAGCCTCGCTGCCCCAAGACGCGATGTAGTAATCATCATATTGATGGTTCCAGACAATGTCACTTTCTGTCCAGATCAGTATCACATCTGAGGCTTCAACCTTCATTGATATTTGATCCTTCGATTTTGAGAATTCAGTTACTTGGTACCTATGTTTCTGCAAGGCATCTCCCAAGCCGACCTGCAGTTCAAGGATCAGGATCCCCTTTCTCCCCGTGACTGTCAGATTGGCTAGATAGGACGCTGTGTATTCGAATCCGCCATGGGACTTGCCGGCATCGCTTACGAACATTGTTCCGCTTAGACTGACCCGTTCGCCTCCCCAAGGCCACAGGTCGAGGACTACGACAAGGATTGCAGAGATTATCAAGACCATGGCAATGAGTGGGATCCAGAGGCGGGAATCAGGCATCTCTCGTTGATCCCTCCCTCCTCGCATTAAATAGATTTCGTGTACGTGGATTTGTGTGTGTGTGGGCCTAAACTTTAGTCCCCACACACTGAAATAATCGAAGACTAACGAACACGAGACGAGGCGAGACAATCAAGAACGCGCGCATGAGGACATTGTGACGTAGCCTTTACACTCGATCGGGCCAGCTGAAAATGAATGGAGAGACACGCGCGTTAGTGAGAATAATAATGCTCTACTCGTTTAATCTAATCTTTCCAAGGATCAATATCTCAATCATGTTTAGGACGTAAGGAGTCCACTGGAACAGCCACCAGAATTGTTGAAGAAGGGGCTGAACTCCAAAAGATATTGCCGCTGGTTCCATCCATATATATGGTGCGTTGAAGAACGCTTGGCTGAAATGGTAGCTCACCGGTCCTAAAAGGTTCCTGCCTGTCTTGTGGTAGAAGTAGGCTAGCAAAAGCCCTGCTGTAAATGAGTAGAACATATTGATTGTTATCGCTATCGCTCCCGACGGCCAGTCGAGTAGGAAAGGGTAGGAGAAGTGGTAAAGGCCGAAAAGCAGTGATGAGAAGATGATTGAGGCTGTAACCCCATATCTCTTGAGGAGCCCTCCTAAGATGCAACCCCGGAAAATCCCTTCCTCTGAAACGCCTATGAGCAAAAAGGCAGTGAAGTAGACTGGAATATGAATATAAAGAGGCAATATGAACCCGTGTCTTATTCCTAGAATAAATATTGAAACCGTAAGGTCAATCGCATTATGGAAAATGGCGAGAAGGAAGCCCACTATGCAGTATCTTGTCCATTTTCGTGACCTCCTGAATCCCAGATCTGAGAAAGAACTCCTCTTGACAATTTTAACGTAAAGATAGAGTATGATGAATTCAGCTCCATAGACAGACATGTGGACAATAAAACCATAAGGGTAATAGGTTCGCAGGATTGGGAAGAGCGTAACTGACAGATAATAGAGTTGAAGAATTCCGAGTGTCGAGAAGAAAAGGACTAGAGAATCCCGGAGCTCCGGAGGAAACCCAGGCATATTCGATAATGTTTCGCTCGATAGGTTATAAGAATTAGCGAGCGCACTCGCCTATCCGGTTTCAGTAGATCCTCTGCGAGTCATGACATGCCCGAATACCTTGGTCGATTCAACAAAGATGGCTGCCCTTCCTATCAATTATCTACGGCTAGAGGGCCTATCCATTGAGGACATTCTCTATCGTGCTTCTGCGTCTAATCTGATCCGGGACTGTAATGGGATGAGGAAATGTGAGTGCGGGCGCGCGCGGCTTTTCATTTCTGAGGCATTTGGTGAGCAGTAGGGCCTCTTTCCTGTTTGGCGTCTCCATGGTCTGCCCCTCACTGATATGGGCATGACAATCGCGGCGCGCGACGCGCGCGAGCCGACTCGTAAATGCTTTTCAGTGCCACAACTTCGCCATCTTCTCCCTCCCATGATCTGGTCTTCACATTTGGTATCCCATCGATAATCTCTTCATCGTCGCTTGGATTGCTTGCGTCAGATTCATACGTATAAATTTCATTGAAATCATCGATTCCTCCGCCATCAGAGTCCAATTTTAGAGGATTACTGTTGTATTTGTTAACTTCTAGACCATCGCTTATGAAATCCCCATCTGTATCTGGATTGTGCGGATCGGTCCCATAGGCTCTCTCCCCAGCGTCCCACAGCCCATCATCATCAGAATCAGGGAAAAGGAGGCGTCTCCACGTCTCTATCCCTTCAATGGCTACAGCAACTAGAATTACGGTGACTATTCCCGCAAGAATAAGCCTCTTGTTAGCGTGGGCCCAAAGCTTGATCATCTCTATGGATCTCTACCTCCACGCGCGCGCCAAATGATTCAACCATGCGACTCATAGGGACCTATTTTCTCGACCGATGTCTCCTCTCGCTATATGCGCTAGCTCATGCGTGACAACAGAATCCAGGCCATCTTTTCGATCGATACATAGCTTGCGAATGAATATGATGTATTTTTGTTCTTCACTATCAAATGTAGCCATGCCACAAAGGCTATGGGAATCATCATCGATCATACCGAAAGGAACAGGTTCCTTCTCGTCGCTTGTGAATGGCCCTAGAACAAGAGATAGAGTGTTGAAATCCTCTTCCGCAAGGATGAATGCGGCAATACTCGGAAACGATTTGTCCGACCAATCCCTTTCCCAGATCTCTCTCAACCGTGATTCGGGGACCTCGGCCGAAAATCTGATCGGGCTTCCTTTGACGATGATTGTTTCCAGAGGCCTGAGTATTCTCATCTTATGGCGTCCGATTAGCTCTTCCGGTTTAAATTTCTTGCCAGCATGGTCGGTCATAAGGACTTATTCGTCGAATTGCCACGGGATCCCTGTTCGACTGTAGGTGCGCACAACCCATCTTCCGGGCATATTGTGAATCTCGAATCGAGGGGCCCCCGCAGGTTGCACACTTCCAGATCGTTACGGTCATGCCTTTGTGTGTGTGCCTAAACTTTAGTCCCCCACACGCACAATGAAGCGACAACGATCGATTGCGCCCGTCGTCTATTTCTCCAGAACACTTTTCAAGTTCTTACACCACTTCTCGACCGTTTTTTCAGTTTCTCCATATGTCAATTTGTCAAGGAGCTTGCCAAGAATCCCCCAAGGCATTGTATAGTCAAATACACATGTGAATTTAGTTCCCTCCTTTATGGGTTCCAAGATAGATGTTGTAATACCCATTGTTTGGTTAGTCCCCGATTTTTTCATATTATACGTAAGCTTCTGGTTTTCGAGACTCTCCGTGACCTCAAAATCAATTTCTCCCATTCCCATTTCTTTAGTATAAAAGTGACCAGATGTACCCACTTTATACTTGTCTTTAGGTGTGCTCACTCCTGATGTGTACTGCAAACTCTTCTCTATATCTTCTCTTCTCATTTCTTCCTGCCATTCTCGGAATCTATCTATGGCAACCATTTCCCAGACTTTCTCAGGTGGAGCCTTGATTTCAATCGACTTCTCTATCCTGGTCAAAATATGTATCGATCAGAATATCGATGGCTTTCTTAATAGGACTTCTTGAGCGCGCGGCCAAATGCCGGAAGAATCGAAAGGGGCCCGTTGGGTCGTTGACACGTATGAACGGTCCTGTGTGTGGGGTTAAAGCTTAGGAGAGAAAAGACCGGACGAGGAAGGTCGCGTAGCATGTCCAAGGGAGCAATGGGGGAATAGGTGGGAACCTGAACCGAGCTAGGATGAGGTCACCGTTAGTTCAACAATCCTATCTTCCAAGATGAAAGTAGGAGAAAGGCAGCCATTGAGACATTCATCCGGGAAGAGGCCCTACTGTTCACCAAATACGTGAGAAATGAAAAGGAGACCTGGCACCTTAGGACAGCCCTCGTTTAGAATTAATCGCGCGCGTTACTCACAATCTGCGCCGCCACTCCTCCTGAGAGATGAGCGGCTGGCTGATGACCTTTAGTAAGCCCTTGGGCATTCTTCCTGCTTTTACAAGCTGGTAACCAGCTTGCTTGGCTGCTTCAAAGATCTTCTCGGCTTTCTCGTTGTTCTCAGCCATAAAGCGGAAGTTGGGTCGGAGCAATGCACCTGCGAACTCGACATTCAGGTCCTTTGCTAGTTCCTTGACAATTCTGAGTACCGTTCCAAAATTGGCAATCTCCCACCAGCCACTCGTGGACACCAACACGAACTTGTTGATCTTGACATCGGCACGGAATCCATTCTTGAAACGGGTGCGACCATTTCGCCATTTAAGACCGGGTCCCATTAGGGGTAACATTCTGTTGAGTAGGTTCTGCATCTCCCCAGGCAATGGGATGTAGACAGGAGTAGCTAACACTAGGATGTCAGCGTCGCATAGTTTGGGATAAAGCAATTGCATACTATCATTGATGTAGCACTGACCTCGTTTCTTAGTCCAGCAATACATTTCTGCTTGACAAGGCTTGATATCTAATCGTTTGGTATAGAATAGCTCAACTGACGCTCCAGCCTTCTGTATGCCCTCGAGAAACGGCTTCAGCATCTTCATAGTGTTGCTATTCTCCATTCTAACACTGCCACAAATGGCCACTACTTTGGTCAAATTCTTCTGCTATCGAATTTGATATTGACTCCTAATAACGTTTACCATTCGATCCCTCAGTTCCCCTAAGGCTTCGGTTGCCTCACGGCGGATGTCCCATTCCACACGCGAGGGCCCTGACCAGCCCCTTCACCCTTCTCCTCTCATTAAGATTCCTGACATTAGGCTTTCCGCGGAGTCAGTCCAGAAGTCCCATCTTCAACTAATCGAAAGACATTGCTCATAAAAGGCTTGTGAATATCACTGGAACCAGTCTGGAGGTCAGCGACGCGCTCGAAGCAGAGAGAAACCTCAACTAGATGATGAGAGTCTCTTCGAATTCTCCGCCAAAGATTTCGACTATGAATCGATATTTGATGAGTATAACTTATGTCTTAATCTTGAATTTTCTGCACTGGTTTATGATCTCCAAGCCGAATCGAAGACCTATCGTGAGATATCCTGATTAAAGCTCTCTTGGTCACATGTTAGGAAAAGCCGGCAAGAACGGTATTTGATGCCGGAAAGGTCATTTACATTGTACCCTGAGCTGTTGTACCTGCAAAGTTTAAAAGGGAAAGGACTGGATGAGGAAGCTCGCACAACATGTCGAAGGGAGCGATGGGAGAATTCGCCGCAAGGAAATTGAAGAAGAGG
>CAZVKZ010000102.1:0-1320 GCA_964627775.1 uncultured Candidatus Bathyarchaeia archaeon
TTCCAGAGCAGATGGAGATAGGAAAATTCGTCCTGGAAAAGAAGGCAAGCAAGTAGGGACTTGCCTCGGGTATCCAGGCAGGGGGCCTGATCTTCGATTGGACGCCTCGTGCAAGCTTCTTTTTCACTCTGAAAGCAAGAGCCCCGCCCGGAGGCGGGGCTCTTGCTTGTGCTTCAAAAGGTCAGAGAGTTAGATGAGACTAGGATCCATGTACTCGATAATATTCCATAGAGTGCCCTTGCGACCGGGCCCCGATGGATTAGTACCGGTATGGAAATCCCAGCTTGCGCCGCTGAAGCCCGCCCAGCCTTTGTGGTCCCCGGCTGTGCCGTTATCGCGCGCGCTCCCGCAGTAATATTCGTTCCACGAAGCGTAGAGCCAGAAGAACACCGGTTTGGTGCCACCAATGCGGTTCCAAGAATAGAGAAGAGTCGTGAAGCTCATGTAGCTGGTGTAAATGTAGTTGACCAGTCCACCAGGACCGTTGTAAGCGATGCTGTTGGAACCGGTCTCCCAGTATCCGAAGGGAACACCGCTCCAGCCAGTGCCCCAGTAGTTCGTGTTGCCGAGTCGGTTCATGAAGGTGGAATTGGTACAGCTATACATGTAGTGATAGGGCATATAGAAGTTACCGCCACCGTCAACATAGTTCACAAGTATAGACTGCTCCGTGTTGCTAACGGCGCCATAGGAGTCGGGCGGACACCAGATGACCAGGGCGTATGTTTGGATGTCGCTCGCCGAATAGATGCTGCTTGAGAGCTTCTCATCGTAGCCTCCACCAAGAGCATTGAGGTCGCTCTTTACCGCGTTGAAGTTGGCTGTGCCGCCGTCGTTCACAACGCAAATCGCACCACCGACAAAGACTGCATTGTCCCAGACCCAGGTTGACTGCTTGTTCGGTGCAAGATTATCATATACTCGTATCGCTAGCGTGTACTTCCTACCAGGTGTCGGCTTCGTCATCTTGAGCCTGTAATCAGTCGGGCCTTCACCGGGATAGTGTGGCGGAGAACCTATCATAACCTCTACCATGCGGTCGAAGGTCACGTAGTTGTAGTCCCAGTCTATAGATACCCAGTCATACCATGGGTCAGGTGTGCCAGGTGGGACTGGTCCATACTCGGGCGCGCCTCCAGTGATTAAGAACTTGAGGTCTACATACACATCACCCTGAGGATTAGGTATGTACTTATCCTTGTACACGCTGCCGTTATCCATAATGGTAACAGGCTGAGGTCCGCGAACTCGAACTCGACAAGACTTGATATCTGCATACTTCATCTCGGGAGTATTTGCTGCCCATGCATCGTCCCAGGT
>CAZVKZ010000102.1:1330-5181 GCA_964627775.1 uncultured Candidatus Bathyarchaeia archaeon
CCATGCTCGCACCCAGACCTCGAACGGCTTCCCGAGTAGCGCTAGATTCGGCTTGCTCGGATCGCCAGGATCAGCTTCAGGACTTACTCCACCATCATAGTAATGCGCAGTATACCTGTCCCATAGCTCCCACTTCGGCTCGCCATACTTCGGAGCTCCAGGATTGTCGTAGTACCAGTCAGGTAACCACTGCCACTCGTAGGATATCGTTACATCAGCGTTCGCATGCGCCATGCACTCGAAGTGTATCGGCCTAGGATCAACAATAACATCAACCACAGCAGTGTGCGCCCACGGATATGGATTACCGGGGTCAGGCTCAAGGTCGGCGTCACTTCCGTCCCCACCGCGAATCATAATGGCAGGATCGGTGTTCTTGGCATCAACGAGCCATCCGTAAACACCCTTCCGCTCAGGATCAAGTGTATCGTCTCCAATCTGAAGAGGCCCGCTGTAAGGCAGAATCCCGGGACCACCAGGACCTCCGCCTCCTCCACCGCTCGTCATTATCTCGGGATCTATCCACTCGAATACATTCCACATCAGGTCGCTCGTTCCTGTCCCACCACCGGGCGGTGTTGTCGTATCGTAGTAGTTCCACGCTGAACCTATTGACATCCCTATACCACCAGGACTCATCCCAACATTGTTGTCATTAGCTCCAGATACCCACAGATAAGACGCCTGATCCCAGCTCCAGAACATCCAGTGCGGATAATCTACTCCATCCCCGTAGTCAGCCATAATACTGTTACGTGATGTCTTGTGCAACCCGTAAAATGTCCCACCAGGACCATCTCCTATAACAGTGTACACAATGAAGTTCTGGCACGGAATCGGATAATACGGATTGTTCGTCCACAGATTGTACCGCCCGTAGCTGAATGACGCTCGAAAATCAGGACTCACGTTTGTCCACCATGCTGTAGTTGCTACTATCGCGTTGCCAACTCCACTATCTACATAAGAGGTCAGTATCGACTGATGGCTCGGATCAGGATAGTCAGGATTGTTCCAGAATATATCTGGATACTGCCGGTCGTTCGGCGTCATCGCCCATATCACCAAAAGATAATCCTCAAGTGCTCCAACATCACCAATGTCTGCTGCATCTGCAGTATCATAACCAAGCCCTAGCTCGTCACACTCCCCCTGCCATTTAACTACATGGTCGTTTCCAGAGCTGTTATCGTTGTCAACTATGAGAATCAAGGCCTCGCCTCCAGGAGGAGGCCCTGCCTCCCCAGGATGTCCAATCTCAAACTCAGGTGTGTCCGCAAAGCAGTAGTTCGCACTGTCAATACCATCCGGCGCTCCATCTCCATCTACATCCAAAACCAGCATCGCTCGCGCAATGAACTTCCCCTCGTAGTCGTATGGATTAGGCGCCTGCCGAACTACCCGGAATCCCATTCCTAGATAACCGTCCCTGAACCGCCATAGCCCATAGTCGTCAGAGAATCCATTCTTGTTGTAACCAGGCTCCCAGTCTCCGCCATACGCAGCTCTAGGTCCACCATACGGGAATAGCTTGAAATACACAGGATGCCCAACCGTCGTCAGCGTAGGCCATACCCATGCAACTGCTCCAAGTGGCCCGCCAGTCCCATACTTGATTACCTGCGAGTCCGGTAGCAGCTCCTCAAGCTTCGCATCGAATATCGAATCGTGCTCCTCAGGATCAATACGATATACGAATACCTCGTCAGGCCTGTATAGGGGTGATACATACCTCCGCCACTGAATGATCCCGGTCTCGAACCACTGCTCGAATAGATGATAGGAACCACCAGGCCCTACCGCACGCGCCCCTCCGTATAAAACTACTGGCGGACTAACCGGAAATCCCAACGGTCCTTCCCATGGCCACGCATCCGGCGTAAATGTGTCGTCACACCACCGCTGGAATATGCATCCAATTACCGGGAATACTCCGCTGTAGTTCGTCTCAGGTGGCGGTACACCAGGCAAATATCCCTCAGTCCGATTGTCTACAAGCTCCTGAATGTCGCTATCATCGGAACCCATAAGCTTCACAACCACCGAATCCGCCGGCTCGGGATTCTCGAAGTGCGCATAAGGAGCTAAAGGATGCGGAACATTGGGCGGCTCGTTAGGATCATTCAAAGGATACTCCATCATCGGCCGAAACTCGGGCGGATAGAAAGTCGAGTCCTTGCTGAACCACTGCACCGTACCCCTCGTGTTCAATGGCGTATATCCAGGTAACGGACTCCCGTAATACGCTCCCGCATTGTCCATCTCATCGGTTACCGCTGCTATCATCACGTCATACCACTTGAACGACTGAACGAATTCCTCAGGCCTTACGCTATTGGCAGATGAATTCCATAAATCGTGATATGCTCCCTTCACAATATACGCATCAGGCGAAGAGCCTCCATAATCATATGCTGTCCAGTCTCCACGATAATGAACCTCTGATGGCACTACCCCGTCAGGATCCAGAAACCTCTGGAATACAGCACTCTTGTGCCGCTCAATATCATCATAAAATGGCGTCCCAGGTAGTGGCGGTGTGTATCCGGAATTGAACGGATTTAACTTCGTCTCTCCACGAAATGCAAATGACGATGCCTTAAGATTCAGAAGCGGTATCAACTCAGTCTGCGCAATACGATCCTCGTTCCCGTTCTCGTCCTCATCGCTCCCATAAGGCGGTATCCATGGATCAGGCGGATCATCAGGATCATACAAATCGAGCGGATACTGACCAGGGTCAGGATAGTAACCCTCAGGTGGTGGCGGTGGCATCTCCTCGTAGCTCGCTCCCTTCACCGCGTCCCTTACATATCCTCCTGTCCCCTCATACCAGCTCTGCACCTGCTCTACACTCGGAGGACTTGGAGGCTCAGGCCACTCCACCTCCTCACTCTCGATAGGCTCGTCCCATCCAGGATGCTTGAATAACGCCTGTAGCTCGGGACTTAACTTATCAAGATCACTCTCAGGTATTACCATCCCTTCTACATAGTCAGCAATCCCGTGTGATGAACTGCTTAAGCTCCCTGAAGAGCTTATCGAAGGTAGCGTCGAAGCACCTCGCCTCCCTCCGCCTCCGCAGCTCATCACGACTGAAACAACAATCACTGCCAGAACTACCATTAAGAGTCTGGCAATTTCCTTTGCCCTGTTCATCAAAACCACCTCTCTTCAAAATGATTTTTCACTCAATAAAAGCTTCCACCCACTCACTCTTTGCCCTTCTTCTCCCCCTCATCTTGCCGGCAAAATACCATTACATGAGAAAAATATGGGAGAAGAACCTCACAATCCAAATTCCCTATATATCCTTTAATCACCTCCCTTTTATATGGTTCCTTTATCATCATCACTTGATTCTCTCAGAGCTTAATAGCACTGCGAGAATAGTGCGAAAAACCTACCGTTCTTAGCCTCTTTCAAAAGCTGGCTTCCCGGGAAGCATCCATTAGCAGATTATGAAGACCGATTCCTGACGCTCCTTCCCAAGAGCCATCTTATATTCAGAGCCACCTACTAAGAACAAATCAAGTATACCGCAAAAACCCTCAAAATGCAAGGGACACTAAGCAGCACTCATTAAAGGGCAGGTTATATGAGTCTAAAGCACTGGAAAGCTTAACCTACAGCACCGACTTACCACTTCAAGTCAACAAGAAAAACGCGAGGACTCATGCAAACGGATGAGAAAGAGTGCGGTTCAAAGCCTGCCTTTTCACCGACCTCACACTCCTTTCAAGGGGAGACTCTAGCTCGGTCACTGCGCATGATCTTTCCGGTCGATGCACATCCCTATCTTTCTAAAACCTCCCGTTTAACCGGCCGAAGACAACAGCTCGACCCAACAG
>CAZVKZ010000102.1:5191-5563 GCA_964627775.1 uncultured Candidatus Bathyarchaeia archaeon
ACCCAACAGATTCTTATTCTAGCAAGAGATGCTCTATTAGGCAAGCAGACCTCACGACATAAGTCCACTGGCAATTGAAGTCGTCTACAGACATCGGCAATTGCCGAGTCCATGAAATTTGCGCCTCATATCGCAGAATGCTGAGCACTTTCGAGTGAAGGCACTCACTCTTCTTTCGCGTTTTCTTTCTTTAATGAACTATTCCAAGAAATCAGTGTATAATTTTCAAGTTGCCACTAAGAAGAGACCACCCACTTATCGCGCGCCTAGAAGAGCGTGACTGTTCGACCGAAACCGCCAATAAGGCTCGACTCATTAAGTGCATATCGTGAAATCGCAACTCGAAAGCTTGCTTGATGATAGAGCCACCTT
>CAZVKZ010000103.1:0-5542 GCA_964627775.1 uncultured Candidatus Bathyarchaeia archaeon
CGGGTTTACATTCGGTTCAATAAAGAAGTGAGAAATCTGCTTTTGAGAAAGCAGAGGATTGCGAGCCGCTGGCCGAGTTCATAAACTAGAGATGTCAATTAGTTCTTCGTTTCTGGGGTCAAAGAAGGTCATGTCACCTTCATCGAATAGTAACTCTACTCTCTCGTTTGGAAGGAGACTCATGGAAGGTTTCGCCTTGGCCACGATGCTCTCACGACCTAAACTGACATGAACATGATTCTCTCCTCCCATATTCTCGACAACGGTCACTGTTGCTGCCATGGAGTTCTGCCGGGCTATCTCCAGCAGTCTGATGCGTTCTGGACGAATTCCTAGCGTCAAGCCCTCCTCCTGCGTCTTTGCATTGAGTTTTTCGTATAGGTCTCTTGTGACTGGGTAGGAGAAAGACTCACCTTCCAGCAGGAAACGTCCATTCTGTTTCTTCTTTTTGACTTTCAAGAAATTCATTGGCGGATTCCCTATGAATCCAGCCACGAATCTGTTCTTGGGTCGAATGTATATCGCTGCGGGAGTTCCTATCTGCTGAATCTTCCCGTTTCTCAGCACGATGATCTTGTCGCCTATTGACATCGCTTCTTCCTGGTCATGGGTGACATAGATGGTAGTGACATTCAACCTCTTCTGCAATCGTTTTATCTCGAACATCAACTCGCGGCGGAACTTGACATCTATGTTGCTTAGGGGCTCGTCGAGCAAGAAGACTTTGGGGTGTCTTACTAGGGCTCTACCTATTGCCACTCTCTGAACCTGGCCCCCTGAAAGCTGGTGAGGCTTTCTGTTGAGTAGATCAGATATTCCCAATAGCGCCGCTGTCTCGTTAACCCTCCCCGCGATTTCTTCTCTGGACATCTTGGTGGTGTATCTTAGTCCTATGGACATGTTCTCTCTCGCAGTCATATGTGGGTAGACTGCAAAGAACTGAAAGACCATTGCGATATTTCGGTCTCTAGGAGCTTTCATGTTGACAAGTTCATTCGATATGTAGATGTTGCCTGATGTCTGGGTCTCCAGACCTGCGATACATCTGAGAAGGGTGCTCTTTCCACATCCCGATGGTCCGAGAAGAACGGCTAATTCGCCTTCATTGACCGTGAAGTCTATGTCTTCAAGACAGCGGAAAGCCGCGAAGCATTTGCTGAGGCCTTCGACTCTCACGCTCATGGTGGATGCACGGCGAATCTAGTGATCACTGCCATCCTAATTAAGATATTATGAATTCTTTAGCCCATAACGGAGAAAAGGAATTAAGCGTGAATTCATTCACCTGAAGCCATGGTAACAAAGAGGAGTGACGAGGTAGTAAGGGGAATCACCAGACTCCCGCACAGGTCCGTAATGAAGGCTGCTGGGTTTACAGACTCTGACTTCGACAAGCCATTCATAGCTGTTGCAAATTCTTGGAATGAGATAGTTCCAGGCCACATTCATCTTGACAAGGTCGCTCAACAGGTGAAGAACGGGATCTTCGAGAGTGGAGGTGTCCCATTTGAATTTAGTACGATTGCGATATGTGATGGATGGACGCACGGTCACGGCGGGATGAAATATGTTCTTCCTAGTCGAGATATCATCGCTGATTCTATTGAGGTCATGATTGAGTCGCAACGCTTTGATGCATGGGTCGGCATCGGCAGTTGCGACAAAATAGTTCCCGGCATGCTATTGGCGGCATTGAGGTTGAACATTCCTTTTATCATGGTCACAGGAGGTCCCATGCTTCCCGGCGTGATTGATGGCGAGGCCTATGATAGCTGCATCGCCTACGAGACCATAACAAGAAGCATAACTCAGAAAATCCCTGAGGAGACAGTCAAGATAATCGAGGATATGAGTAGCCCTGGATGCGGTTCATGTGCAGGGATGTTTACAGCAAACAGCATGGCCTGTCTGACCGAGGCTGCCGGCCTTTCGATCAAGGGTATGGGGACTTCGCTGGCCGTCCACAGCAAGAAGTATAGGCTTGCAAGGGAGAGTGGTCGAAAAGCGGTAGAGGCCTTTCAGAAGCAGCTGCTTCCAAGAGACATATTCAATCTGAGCGCAATAAAGAATGCAATAGTTGTGGACATGGCGATGGGAGGCTCGACGAACACCGTGCTTCACATCCCAGCGATAGCTCATGAGGCTGGAATTGAGGTTAATCTTGACCTGTTTGACGAGATATCGCGTAAGACCCCGTATCTATGCAAACTGCGACCCTCAGGCAAACTTGAGATGATCGATGTTGAAGTAGCCGGGGGCATCCCTCAGGTCATGTATAATCTCCGTGATCACCTTGACCTTTCCTGTAGGACAGTTGATGGAATGGCTATACGCGAAAGAATCACGGGTCTGGATGAAGTGAACGTTGACGCTATCAGAAGCGTGTCTAACCCATATGATAAGAGCGGGGGAATCGCGATTCTAAGAGGGAATCTGGCTCCTGAAGGATCTGTTGTGAAGAAATCAGCGGTCTCTCCTACAATGCTCAGACACTCTGGCCCAGCGAGGGTATTCAACTCCATGGAGGATTGTCAAGATGCTATCATGGGTGACAAGATCAAACCAGGTGAGGTGATAGTGATCAGATACGAGGGCCCCAGAGGCGGACCTGGAATGAGTGAGATGCTCGGACCGACATCAATGTTGGCTGGCAAGGGTCTTGATGAGAAATGCGCATTGATAACAGACGGCAGATTCTCAGGTTCCACAAGAGGCGCCTCTATAGGCCACGTAAGTCCTGAGGCATGGGATTGCGGGCCGATCGCCCTCGTAGAGGACGGAGATACTATCGAAGTGAATATTCCAGATCGGCAAGTGAACCTGAAGGTCGACCAGAAGACTCTGGATGAGCGAAGGAGAAGATGGAAGAGACCGGAGAGGAGAATCAGAGGGGCCTTAGCAAAATACGCATCACTGGTGGCGAGCGCTAGTAAGGGAGCAGTCTTAGAGGCACAAGAATAGCCTTCATGAGCTGGAACTTTCTCACGAAGACGTAAGGCACCATCTGAATCTGATGCCTACTTGATTCTTTCCATGAAACCTACTAAGCCCTGTCTTCCCCATTCTCCAGATGAGTAATGACTCATCTATTTGAATAGATATTGTTGCTCTAGCTGATATTGATGACTCGTTCTGGCCGCAGTCTAAATGCCATACTAATGGCCATCACAGCTGTCCTGATCTGGTCTGGATCATTTGTCCTCGCAAAATTCGGATTGCGTGAGATACCACCAGTCACCTTCGCATTGCTGAGATTCATGATAGCATTTCCAGCAATAATGCTACTTCTCATCTCTCGAGGAATCCATCTTGATCTTCATATCATGAAGAATCATTTTCTTTCCTTCTCGGCTTTAGCATTTGCAGGTATTACGCTTAATTTCATCTTTCAATTCTACTCACTGAAGTTCATTTCTGCAACTGCCGCCGCGGTCATCATCAACACCTCAGCGATATTCATTGCAATATTCTCTGCGGCCTTTCTGAAGGAGAACATGACTTGGAGGAAGGCCTTTGGTGTGCTCTTAGCATTCTTCGGAGTGATTATGGTCGTATCGAGAAACGGCTGGAGCATTCTTTCAATGGGGGAAATGGAACTGATTGGTTACTTGCTGATGTTAGTAGCGTCTGTATGTTGGGCAACCTATTCTGTTCTGGGCAAGAGAATCGTCGAGGCATATTCACCGATACTGGTGACCGCGGCAGCCTTTGGACTCGGAACAGCCTATCTTGTTCCTTTCTCGCTAATGGAGTATCCATGGCCCAGTCCGTCTGAGTTGTCTTTGTTGGCTTGGAGCAGCGTCTTGTATCTGGCTATTCCTTGCTCGACCATAGCATATGTGCTTTGGTATGAGAGTCTGAAACGTCTGGAGGCCACTAAGGTAGCAGTGTTCCTTTACATGATACCAGTTTTGACTATGGTTTTCTCTCACGTACTTCTTGGTGAGGATATTTTGTACTCCACTATCTTGGGAATCATACTCGTAATAGTTGGAGTTCATCTTACACAGACCGGATAGATCTGTGGTACGAAGTCGTGGGATGAGAGAACATCCTGACTATCTCATTGCTCTGCCGCCAGCTATTGTTAGTATCTCACCTGTGATGAAATCCGATTCATCTGATGCTAGGAATAAGGCCGCATTCGCAATATCTTGAGGTTTGCCAATCCGCTTTGGAATCGATTCCTCGATACCTGCCTTTACACGTTCAGGTCCTAAGGCGACTATCAGGTGCGTCTCGATGAGTCCCGGACAGATCGCGTTCACGTTGATTCTTGGACCTAGATTCACTGCCATAGAGCGGGTTAGACCTATCATTCCAGCTTTGGAAACCACGTAGGCAGTATTTCTTAAGGCGGACCTCTCAGCCAGTCCACATATTGAAGATATGTTGATTATCTTGCCTTCCTCCTGCTTCAACATTATGGGAGCAACCTCCTTGGAGCACAGGTAAGCCCCCTTCAGGTTGATGGCCATCGTTCTATCCCATACTTCTTCGGTGGACTCGAGGAATGGTTCTGAGACGAGGATGCCGGCATTATTCACTAGAATATCTATTCGTCCGAATCTCTCAATGGTTCGGTGAATCATCTCTTTGACTTGATCTGGCCTTGAGACATTAGCCTTTACTAGGAGTACGTCTCGCCCTTGCTTCTGTAATTCTTCTGCAAGACTGCGAGCCTCGTTCTCAGATCTGCTGTAGTTGATGACTGTTTTGGCTCCTTCATCTGCGAAGAGCTTCACTATCGCACGGCCTATCCCGCGACCAGCGCCTGTTACTAAGGCCACCTTTCCTTGAAGTCTCAACTTAATCACCTCTTACAGAATTCAGTTACAGAGAGCGCTTCATGTAGATATATGCCATCTTCCCGAGAATGGGAAGATAGTGTCACATCCTCATCTTGAACATTTAGACTGTATTTTCCAGTAAAGTATTCTCAACTGAGATGATCGCGATTAGCTTCTTCAGGTGGTAAATAAGACTCATTCATGTGGTTATATACTGGATCAACTTCTGCCTTTTGTTAGAATCGAGTGTCCGCAAGATTAATCTCAAGGTGCTCCAATCAGGAAGACTGCTCTTTTCATGACGATCAACTTAAAGAAACCAAGACATGATTGCTAGTTGTGGCAGGTGTGTCCTCTGATACTTGTCGCCTCTGACGTTCACTTGGGTTATCAAGAATCGAACAGGCAACAGTTCCTAGGTTTTCTCGAAGAGGTATGCAGGCCACTGGGTCCTGACGATCACCTAGTTCTTCTAGGTGACATACTTGACTTCTGGAGAAGGAACAATGTAGCAGTCGCCATTGAGAACGAGCTTATCTTTAAGACCATGGAGTCTCTCAAGGCTAAGGTCCACTACATCGTAGGAAACCACGACTATACACTAATCACACTGAAGTTGGCCGAGAACCAATTCTTCAATGTCAAGAAGACACTCAGACTCGAAGACAACGGTATCTCGTACAATTTCATCCACGGATACCAGCTTGAGGCCCTAGCAGTCTTCGAACCACTGACAATCGAAGAATACGAGT
>CAZVKZ010000104.1:0-5458 GCA_964627775.1 uncultured Candidatus Bathyarchaeia archaeon
TGTCTTGGTCAGGTGCAGATATATACCTTCCTCTTTCTCCTCAATGGACACCTGGTATCCCTGGCTCGCTGCCAGCCGGCTGACATTTTCTTTAGCTGTCTCATTGTCTACAATGGTGGTCACCTCATCTGCCTCTTCCAGCGCCTTCTTAGTTAAAACTACCGGATGGGGACAAGCAAGTCCACGGGCATCAATAGTTGTCGCCATTTTACCACCTCCCTTTACCAGTGGCGATTTCCTGTACTGCCTCTAGGGTTATCTCGATATCCTCCGGAGAAGTGAAGTGTCCTGGACTTAGCCTGATGGTGCCCTGGGGGAAGGTCCCCATTGTTTTGTGGGCAGCGGGGGAACAATGCAGCCCAGCACGGCACATAATTTGATACCCCTCCTCCAATTGCATCGCTACTTCTGAAGGGGTAAGCCCAGAGATATTGAAGGAAACAACTGCCACCTGCCTTCGAGTATCGCTGTCCCCGTAGACAGTAACACGGGGGATGGCTTTCAATCCCTGGAGAAGAAGCTGGGTCAGTGTTTCTTCCTTTCTTTGCATGCTGCTCACACCCTGTGATAGAACGAAGCGCACCCCGGCACCTAAGCCGGCTAAGCCTACTGTATTAGGTGTCCCGCTCTCGTATTTGTCAGGAAGAAAGTCCGGTTGGTATTCATATTCCGAATGACTACCTGTGCCGCCATAGGTCAGAGGCTCAATTCTCTGCTCCATCCCTTTGCGGAGGTAGAGGCCGCCTACCCCTTGTGGACCGTAGAGCCCTTTATGCCCTGAAAAGGCCAATAGATCGATATTCATTGTCTCTACATCAATAGGGTAGCACCCCACTGTCTGGGCTGCGTCCACCATAAAAAGCACATCATGGTGGCGGGCAATCTGGCCCACTTCGGCTACAGGCAGAATAGTGCCCACCACATTAGAGGCATGGTTCAGGGTGATGAGCTTAGTATTTGGCTTAATAGCTCGCTCTATATCCTGAGGGTTGAGGAAACCTTCAGGAGAGCAGTTCACCACGGTTATCTCCACCCCCTTTCTCTCCATAGCACGCAAGGGGCGCATTACTGAATTATGCTCCATACTGCTGGTGATCACATGGTCGCCGGGATGCAGGATACCCCTCAGAGCTAAGTTCAAGGCTTCGGTGGCATTGGAGGTGAAGATAATATGCATCGGGTCATCTGTGCCAAAGAGTTGGGCTAGTGACTCTCGTGTCTCATAGATAATGCGTCCTGCCTCAATAGAAAGGCGGTGTGCGGAGCGACCGGGGCTGGCGCCTATGTAGCGCATAAAGTTGTCCATAGCCTGATAAACCGCCTCCGGTTTAGGCCAGGAGGTAGCTGCGTTGTCCAGATAGATCATTTATTTCCCTGCCCAAAGCACCCCATAAAAAACGGACTAGAGGTGCAGAGCCACCTCTAGTCCGAAATTCCTCAAAAACAGAAGCAGCGATGGAGCTATCCAGTACCAAGCCCAGTATTTCAGGGCGGATGTATGGCACCACCTCCCTTGGGTATAAACCAATAACTACAGTGATATCCCTTATCATCTGTGCCACTTTCAATAAAGAGCCACGCTCTTTGTCCCAGCGTGGTTCATTTGCAGCGCTTCATTGGACTTATCCCCTCTCCACTAAGAGTAGCCGGCGTTGTTTCCATAACTTTCTGCCTATTTGTATCATTTAGGGGCTACCTTGTCAAACCATCGCCCCTGAAATCAGAGATTGTGTGCCTTGTCGTACATGTAGCGCAGGTCTTTAGACCTGCCACCTACGCTAAATACCTATGCGCCCTGATGAATGGGAGTCGGGGTGACAGCTAAACAATCTCAGTTGACCTTATTCATAATTCATACTGACGTCTTTCGTATCTCGAAGCACTACCTAGGCAAGAGCCAGTTTGTTGCGCTGGCCTCCCTGAGTTTTCCTTTAGAGAGATTTGAATCGGGAAGGCAAGATTAGCAATGAACAGCTGCTCTACGGTCTTACAATGCCTATTGTCTATCATAGTGCTCCAAGCACAGGCACTAGCTACAGGCTGCCGTGAGTGTGTAAGGAAGGTATGCCGGTGTGCTTGTGGTCTCGATCAGCCTTTATCATATACTCCTGCTTACGGAATTTGAAAATGCTAATTTGGGGCTGTATAGTATTGACATTTTGGGGCGCAGGCATTACCATAGAAAAACAGGAATAACAGGAAGGAGGCAAATATGTATGGTTGGTGTGAGAAATGCAGAGCCATTGCCATAGATGGTCTGTGTCCTCAACATGGAACAACGAAGCCCCTTTCACATGTTAACGCAGTTGATGTTCATCCTCTCGCTCCCTTTGAGAAAGCTTTCTTTAATGAACGAATGAGCAATATGAGGCTTGGCGATGGACTATTCCTCGTCTATTCCGACCGGATTTATCGCAGAAAAATAGTCACCCTAGATTCTCCGTTAGCGGAAGTTCAGGTCGTCAAGAACGAAATTGTTGTTATGCCATTAGCTAGAGGCGAAGTAAAAGGAATGAAGCTAAAGGCTTTTCTCGATATAAACAGTCTCCACCTAGATAGACTTGTCGAAGTAACTAAAGCCTTTGCCCAATGGGAATTGCAGCATTCTAAGAATGCGGTCATTTCCTTTAGTGGAGGCAAGGACTCCATAGTCTTGGCCGACATCTTGGCCGAATTTCAGCTTACCAAAGTGTTTATCGATACGAGGCTTGAGTTTCCTGAGACGTATGCCTTTATTCGTAGTAGTGCAGAAAATGGCTCCAAAATCGACATTGCTAGGGCTAAGAGTAACTTCTTCTTACTTTGTCAGCAAAAAGGGTTTCCAAAGCATGGGCATCGCTGGTGTTGCAAGACACAGAAGTTTGAGCCGTTTGCTGAATATTTGAACCAAAGCTATGATACTGAAGAGGTTTCTGTTTTCAGTGGTGAGCGGCGTTGGGAGGGACTATATCGAATGACTCAACCGCTGAGGAAAGCGCACAAGCACATCCCCAATCAGCAAACTATTCAACCTCTACTTGACTGGTTCGCTTTGGATATTTGGTGTTACATTTGGAGTAAGAATTTACCAGTTAACCACGTCTACAATTTCTTTGACCGTGCCGGTTGCTGGCTTTGTCCTTTTGGACTCGAATATAGGATTTTCTTGCTACAGTTCACCCATCCTAAGCTTTACGCTTCCTTGGTCAAGATTGGGGGTGTCAACAATCGAGCAAGGGCACAAAAAGCGAGCATGCAAGAAAGGAAACCATGCGCTATGGAATTGGACGGTAAGATTGTCAAGACTTGCGATGTCTATGGGCACTTCTTCCTAGACGGAGCCTGCTACAGGTGCGGTATGCTGGAGCCCTCAGCGATAATTGAAGTTCCTTCTGTCTTGGTTTCTCCATGATACGACTGCTCGCTAGTAATACGCCTCAGAACCACCTACTATTTGCCTAAGTGCCCGACTCCCATAGACTATCCAATAAGCTGCGAATATCTAAAAGCTCTCTCACTAGCCTCTCAAACCTATGTAATCCTTCCTCTAGATACGGGAAGGCATCTAGGACGTTGTTCCATGCACCATCTTCAATTTCCGAGCACTTAGTATCAACATTGTCGATGACTTCCTTCAACTCGCGTCTGTCTATTTCCTCCAAGCGCTGAATCGCAGCTTGCACACTGCTTTTCACTGTACCGCTCAAAGCTGGTTCGAGAAATTCTGCTTTGAATTTGCAGTCTTTGACTTCCTCTTGTATCCACTCCCAGTAATAGAGCCGAAATCCCCGTGCCCCACTAATGAAGCCGTTAACAAGTCTTCGGTCTCTTTCGTCCCTTAGATCATCGCTATCAGGCATCATAACCGTGCAATTCCAGCCATTGCTGAACTACGGAAGTCACCAAAACATCCACTGCGACTTTGCGCCTATGGGCTTCTTCAGCCAGCAATGCATATTCCTTTTCTGAGAGAAGGGCAATGACGTGAAACTCTTTCTCTGTGATGGTCTTGGACTCAATTACAGCTCTCTTGGCTTCTGGGACAGATACGCCTGGGTTTCTCAGTAAGTATTCAATGACGTGCCTTCCGTCCCAGGCAGTAAGGTCAGAGATAGCCTGCGCGGTTTCCTCCAGTAAACCTGGCTTAGTTCTTCCTAATTGCCACAGTCGACGGCCTTGCTCTAAACGCTTTAGTTGTCCTTGCTCAAACAGAGATTGAATCGCCTTAGGAAGCCTAAGCAGCGTAAGAAATTCACGGACAGTCTCTCCACTAACGTCTACGGCTTGGCCCACCTTTTCGTTAGAGCCATACTCAGGCAGGTCTTTAAGGTATTGCAGGGCTCGCGCTGTGCTGAGAAGATCCTTGTCCTTATACCCCTTGAGATTGGCGAAACAGATAGCTAGAGCTTCTTCCTTGTCCATTCTCTTCCCTATTTGTCTAGTACCGAAGCATTTGAAGCCACTCGATTGTGGCATCTCTTGCTATGTCACTAGGGTTGATCTCTAGGTGTTTTGCAGCTCTGCCGATAGCCAAAGCCCATTTCTCCGGCAATACGAACGTAATTTTGATCTGGTACTTCTTCTCATCGGCTCTTCTGAGGATAGCATCGACTGAACTGTCTGGGGATTCCTCTATGGCTGCGAGTATCCGGTCTCGGTGTGCCTTAGCTGGTCTCATCTGCCCTATTCTCAAGCCAAGTGCAATGGCTTTCTCCTCGTCAGGCACATGCTGAAATAGACGCATGGCCATGGCTCTCGTGATTATTCTACGATCCACCAGTTCTTTCAATCCTTCCCAGACTACTGCGTACCCAAGCCACTTTCTAACCGTCTGTTCTGATATTCCCAAGTATTGGGCTACGGCTCGTGGCGTCTGGAATCTTTCAAGCAGGTATAGACACGTGTCAGCTTTGTCTCGTGGCGACAGGTCTCTCCTTTGAACGTTCTCGCTAAATGAGGCGACCTTGGCATCAAACTCGTTCAAGTCCTCCTTGGTTATCCTTGCGTAGATGTCAGGCCACCCCAGTTGTTTAGCTGCAAGATATCTGCGCTGACCGATCACAATTTCAAACCTGTCTCCCTTCGGCCGGACTACTATTGGATGTTGTAACCCGTGAGTCCTCATGCTGTGGGCAAGACCATCTAGGTCAGCAGTGATGTTGCGTCGCCGTACGTTCCACTCACCTATATCTATTTGATCCAGAGAAATCGGTCTGTATTCACTGCTTGAATTATTGGATTTCCCTTTTTGGCTTTTCAGTAGCGCACCTCCCGCATTTTGCCAACCCTTTGGAAGGAATAGTACTATATGGCTAGATTGGACTATCTCGACAATATATATTACTTAACAGGAGATCAAAAAACAAGCGGTTTGCACACGTATCGCTAGATTCCTCAGCGGTCATGGAATTATGAATAAAGCTCAGTTGATTCTGAGTAGGCCCTATGCTACATTGTTACCACTGAGGAAGATGCAGAC
>CAZVKZ010000105.1:0-5418 GCA_964627775.1 uncultured Candidatus Bathyarchaeia archaeon
CAGAGCTACCTCGACCGCAGTCTTGAGAGATGGGATCTCGATGCCGGGAACCCCGCATGCAAGAAGCAGGACTTCGGATGTTGATGGTGAGACTTTTGATGTTTCAGCGTCTCTATGAGGGTAGATCGCAATAAGTTTCTCGGCATCTGATATGACGATCTCGGTGCCTGCGAGTGTAGTCGGTTCACTCATTCCTATTCCCAAGAACCTTTCGCCTATCTTGGCCTGCCTCAATATTAGGTCGCCTGTGAGTTTATCGAGATCGAAAGCTGCGAGGGCGATCTCGGTCTTGATGGATGCCAGATTGTAAGAGTCAACGACATTATTTATTCTCGGTATAACGCTGCCCGCAAGTATTCTTCTAATAAGGGCTTCTGCTGCTGGCCTCACTTTCGTTGGATCTATTCCTACTCTCCAGAAAAAGTCCCTGTAGGCTCTCAGTATGGGAACATCCTTGAGGGAGGCTAGCGTGTACTTCTGCCTTACCTCCGAGAAGACCTCTTCACTGAACTGTTTGAGTTCAGGGCTACTCGTTCCAGTATTCACACCGTAGACGTGACCCATGATTGCCTGCAGTCCAGGAAATCTCTCTTGCAGGCCAGGATGTACGGGTAGGCTCATCTTGGGCACCGGATTTCGCTGAAGTATAGGTTAGTCTCTCAGTCTTGTGAGTCTGATCAAGTTCAGCAGGGTGAGCATAGTCACTCCATCGTCGCCAGCCACTACTGTGAACCATAGAGGTGCGATTCCTAGGAGCCCGAGTGCTCCTAAGGCGAGTTTTGTCGCCAATGAAACGGCTATGTTCTGTTTGGCTATCTTCATTGTTAGGTTGCTTAGCTTTAGCAGGTAGGGGATTTTTGCAAGCTCGTCCTTGACAAGCACGAGATCGGCTGACTCGAGTGCAACGTCGACTCCGGATCCTCCCATTGCTATTCCAACATCTGCGGCTGCTAGGGCGGGAGCGTCATTTATCCCGTCCCCAACCATCGCTACGGGGCCGTATTTTGTCCTTAGCTCATCCACTATCCGCTGTTTTTCCTCCGGGAGGATCTCCGCTCGGTATTCGTCGAGTCTTAGGTCTTGAGCTAGCTTCTTGGCAATCTGTTCAGTGTCGCCTGTAAGCATTACTGTGTGTATTCTTTCTTCTTTGAGTCGTTTCACGGCTTCTGCAGCGTCTTCTCTTGCCTTGTCCTCAAGGCATATGGTTGCTGCGAATGCGCCATCGATCGATACGCATATTCTGCTGTGCAGGTCGCACTTCGTGGTCTCGTCAAGGTCTGATCCTAGTTGCGCTAGGCTTTCTCTCATAAGCTCGGTATTTCCGACTGCGACTTTGCGACCGTTCACAAGTCCTGCAACGCCTTTTCCCGGTATCTCAGTAACCTCTTCAGCTCTCGTAGCAGGGATGTCCAAGCCCTTGGCCATTGCATTTCTGACCATTGCTTCGGCCACCGGGTGGGTTGAATATTTCTCCAAGGCTACCGCGTAGTTCAGGACAGGTCTTGTCTTATCACGGTACTCGATATCGGTGACTTCTAGTCTCCCTAGGGTGAGTGTGCCCGTCTTGTCGAAGACTACGGATCGGATCTTTTGTAAGCTTTCAAGGTAGACTCCGCCTTTGATTATGACCCCGTTTCTTGCAGCAACTGTTGTTGAGGTGAATACTGTCGCAGGAACAGAGAGTATGAATGCACTTGGGCATGAGACTACGAGAAGGATCAAGGCTCTGTATATCCAGGTTCTGAAATCCCCTCCAAGGAAGACGGGGAATAGAAGGCCTACAGTCACAGCCAATAAGATTATGACTGGGACGTAGATCTTGGCAAACTTATCAACAAGTGTCTCGAGGTGAGCTTTTCTTCTTCTTGACTGAATCACCAATCTTACAATTCTGGAGACAAGAGTCTCCTCACCAACCTTCGTGACTCTGAGCTGTAGAGGACCTGTGTTGTTCTGTGATCCCGCAAAAACATCGTCCCCCCTTCTTTTGAGGGCAGGCTTGGATTCCCCTGTTACAATGGATTGGTCTACGTATGATGTGCCGTCTGTGACTCGTCCGTCAAGGGGTATCCTTTCTCCAGGCTTGACAAGGATGGTGTCTCCGGGAAGCACATCTCTGATGTGGACTTCCCTCTCCGCTGTTCCTTGGAGCCTTCTCGCTGTGTCGGGTATGTACTGGGAAAGTCCCTCTATGGTTCTTTTTGCCCTATCTTCTATTTGGTCTTCAAAGTGTTCAGCGAGAGCATAGAAGAAGAGTACTGTGGCTGCCTCCAGGAGATAATCGATCAATGCAGCTCCTATGGCGGCAACGGCCATTAGAAATTCGACAGAGAAGCGTTTTTCCAGAAACAGTTCCCTTGACCCGAGATAACCAACATAGAATCCGCCGCCAAATACCGTTAAATAATTCAGCAGCGCAGACACTGTTGCTGGCTTGTTCAGAATTGGAACTGCAAAATCGAGCGGAAGCCCTTGGAAAAACCAGTTGAGAACAGTCGATGTGATGGTTGTCGCTGCGACAAATAGTGCAAGATGGATCCAGAGTCTCCCTTTCTCTCGAGATCCTGCTGCCTCAGCGTTTTCATATTCAACCATGTGTGACTACCATTCTGCAATCTGAAATTCTCTATGTGGTGTTCTGTTGTTTAGTGGCGAGTGATAGATGTCTCCTCGCCATAGGCAGTAAGCTAATCACTTATGCATTCCTGAGTCTTCTTGGTGAAGAACGTTATTGTCAGGTGCTTCCTAATGCATGATTCTTGAAGGAGGCTCTTAAGTCGCTTCCAGATGTCTCAGTGAGCCTTGCAGAGCTGCTCTATCAGGACATTGGTTTCGCGTGGGGGCGTAGTCGTATTGACCATGTTGATCTCCACTCGACCCAGTAGTTCTCTGAAGAAACGCTTCCTGATATCCATCTTCCTTGGCGATTTCACTAGCAGATGGGGGTTGCAGAAGTTCTGTTCTTCAAGGTACATGAGGGCTTCATCTGCATCTATTACCCTTGTCTGTCTTTCATCCTGGGGGTCCCGCTTGAGAAGTATTACCTTCCTGACTGTGGCAAATGGTACGACCCTGCCTTTGCCTATTATCCATCTGACATCGAGAATTGCTCTCCCTTGGGGGTCGAAGTCTGCGTTTTCAACTATCTGCTTATACTCGCCCCATGTCTGCGCTACGTCCGCTGGTGTGTAGAAGTTCTTTTCAGAGCCGTAGGCTAGTGCGGCACCGTCTGAGAATCTCACGAAGAACCAATCGTCTGAAAGTATCCTGACATCTGGGATACGTAGCAAGCCGTATGTGTGGGTGGTCTTTCCTGTTCCTGGCGGAGCAATGAGGCAAATGCCGCGCCCGTCGAGATCCATACAGGCCCCGTGCACACTGTTGATGGAGTGTTCATCCTCGAGTATGTCTCCTGCTGTGGCCAACGCGAGGGATTTTACCCAACCGTAATAGTCCACATTTATGAGAAAAGCTGTCTTTGACAAAGGGTCGTAAAGGACTGTGAGGGGTCTATCCTTCTCTTCGACAACGACGAGTCTTCCGTGGGATCTGACTTGGGCAGACATGGGGTAGAAATTCTCTTCCCATCTTTCCTTGACATATTTGAGGTTCGTTAGGAGTTTGATGCAGCAGCCGTAGATGTCGGCTCTCTCTTCATAACGGACTTCTCTGGAGTATAGATTCATCAATTCATCCTTGCGTTCGATTGTGATCAGTTCGACCTCATACTTTGATTGTGATTTCATGATTTACCCGACCTTGTGGAGGGGAGGTGACTCTATGGGAAAACGTTAGGCTAGCGCCACTTAACATTCGCTGTTGAAGAAAAAAGATATTTCTTTTGTGGGTGTGCAGGAACGGCTACCTGCCAGGTAGCCTAGGAAAGTACACTACCCATGCACGAGATAATGAGTGCCCGTCTTGAGGCGTCTACGCTTTGACTACGTGACGGCGAAGGGAGTCAGGGCAGGTGCAGGGCCCGCCTGACTTTCGACAGTAGAATCCTCTGCCATCCTTTGTCACTATTAAGGCCAGGCACTCTATCTTTCGGAAGTCTTTCTCCAGGACAGTGACAGTTGCCATACGTATCCCCCTTACAGGAACTTCGCCATCCTAGCTATAATGTCAGAGAGGAAAGTGAAAGTGTTGGTGCCAGATGCGGACTGGGCTCACTGTTCCATTAGGTTTGAGTGGACGCTAACTCAGTGTGCTATGTTTTTTCGTTTCTCTTGTAGCTTTCCAGTTCCATCTTTCCGTTCTCTATCCTCAGGTACGTATTCTGGACTGGGGAGTCTGAGACCCAGCTTCCAGTGTTGGCCACGTCATCTTCCAAGAATGGTCTGTGTGTGTGGCCGAAGATCAGTTTCTCATTCTTTGAGAGGCCGAGGAACAGGTTTCTTATGCTTGATCTTGCCAGTTGCTCGACCTTGTGCATGTCCCTGCGGCTTTCAGGAACGTCAACTATGGAGCTTATCGTTTTCTGTCTCTTGTCTCCTTTCTTGAAGCCAAGATGTATTGTGTCCCAGAAGATGCTTAGTATGTCGCCTACGAAGTCTCCGGTTCTCTGGCAGAGGGAGATGCACAGTGACTCGTACTCTTCTATTGTGAGCGGTTCAAATACTGCTAGTGCTTCGAGCTGGTACCCGTGGATGAAGTTGTAGGTGACCCCGCTATCTTCGAGTCGCAGGTTCTTCCTCACGTCGAAGAATTGATCGCTGGGAAGTTTCAGCGTTATGAGGCTGTAGTCGTGATTCCCGATGATGTAGTGGACTTTAGCATTGAGAGACCCAAGGGTGTTGAAGACGAGCTCGTTTTCAATCGCGACTGTTACGTTGTTTCTTCTCCAGAAGTCGAGTATGTCGCCGAGAAGGACCAGATGGTCATCTGAACCTAATGGTTTACACATCTCCTCAAGAAAGCTGAGGAAGCTTTGCCTGTTTGAATTTTGGTAGCCAAGGTGAACGTCGGAGGCGACTAGTATCATACGGAATCATCATTTGGATCATATTTGTTCGTTTCTTTAATCAGTTCCTTCAGGCCAGCAAGATTGCTTGGGACTTGGTCCAGACTGCGATATTTGGATATTGGTTATTAGAGTGCTCTCGCCGTCTGGTTTTTCCACATTTACTTCAGCCTTTTCATTCTTAAGAGGGGTTAAGTCGGCTGCCCGAGCATGCCTGCAAGCCTTTTTGTCTCTCACGAAAAGTTTGGGGAGGCCCCCCTAAGGGGGGGTAAATGCGCTGTTAAGGGAACATGATTATGGAGTAAAGATGGAACCTGTCGCGCTCGTTCACAACGAAGCGAATCTCTTGGAATTAGCCTTCAGATTCTCCATCCACTAGGGAGGGTTCTGTGGGCCTGCTAAATCGAAGGCAATGAGCTTGCTTGCGTCGTACTGTAAAGCGGTGAGCCTTGAAT
>CAZVKZ010000106.1:0-5369 GCA_964627775.1 uncultured Candidatus Bathyarchaeia archaeon
AGACAGCAACCACAGAAGGCAGAATCAATGAAAGGCTGGGGAGAATGATTGTTGGTCCGCCTTCACTGAGCAACAGAATATTCCCCAGAGTTGCGCCGAGCAGGCAGCATATGGAGGCATAGATGATTGCCTTCGCGAATAGTGTGAGCCCAATCAGTAACCTCGGAACTCCAACTGCTAATAGTAAGGCCACATCGCGCTTTTTGTCGGCTAACCCAAAGAGTATCTCATTTATTGTCATAGATGATGCGGCAACAAAGATCATAGCCAAGGAGGCAGCGGTCATGATCGATTCTCTCATAGTCGATAGGTTTACTAGAAATGACGCAGTCAAGATTGTAGTAGCGACCATGAAAAACCATGTGTGACGCTGAGGCCTCACGAACAGTCTCAGCAGGATACTGTATCTTGACATTTTGATCCGCATCTATCCGGCGACTTATTGTCCTTCGGCCATGATCTTCAGGAAGTTGCCTATTTTGCCATCTTGATACGTCTTGATTACTGAGGCAGCATACTCAATCTTCACGTTGAGTTCTCTGAGTTTCGAAATGACCTTGTCAATGTCCTCTTTGCTCTTACCAACAACACGCAATATTCCCTCAGGAGATCCCAAAGAACTTACAACAGTAACGCTCTGTGGGAGGGTAGAGATCTTCCTCAAGACAGTATCACGTTCAGAGTGAGCGGGAAATGTTGCACCTAGATAGACTTGTTCTGTCAGACCTAGCTTCTCAAGATCGAGTGTTACCGTGTAGTCTCTGATTACGCCAAGGGCTTCAAGCTTGTTGATTCTGTATGCTACAACGTTTGGATGTAGGCCGAGCCTATTTCCAATATTGGCGAGGGTGTCTCTTGAATTGTAGACTAGCTCAGCTAGGATCTTCAGGTCTGTCGAGTTTACTGTCATCACTCAGGTCACCTCTCAGGCGGCTTGGAATTGCTCAGACCATTTCTGATAGAAACCTATCGTGTTTTGGTCAACGCTGGGCCTGCGGACTCGGAATACGTCTCTGAAATCCTTCATCATTATTCGTCGAGGTTTGGCTTCTCTATCATCGGGGTCACCATTTTCGAAGAATTCTCTGACCACTTTGATCTGAGCTGCTTGGAATCCGTCACGTATGTCACTCCCAGAGTAGCCGTCTGTCAACCTTACGAGGTCTTCAGGGTTCACATCGTCAGATAGACTGAGGTTTCTCGTGAATATTTTGAACATTTCCAGCCTTGCGTTTGCTTCAGGCAATGGTACAAGGATCCTTTTCTGGAATCTTCTCCTGAAGGGTTCATCCAGAACCCAGGGCTTGTTTGTTGCGCCGATGACGTAAATGTGGAGCACTTTCTTCTTGTCGATTACGCCGTCCATCTCTTTCAGGAACTGGTTCCTAGTCCTGACTTCTCCTCCGACCTCTTGGGATCGGATTCCGACGAGAGAATCGATCTCATCAATGAATATTATTGCGGGCTTTCCGTTTGTGCCTACGCGTTTTGCCTCTTCGAACAGGTGTGCGACGTTTTTTTCAGACTCGCCCAGCCACTTTGACATTATCGACGCTGCGTCAACGCAGAAGAATGTGGCATCAATCTCCGTGGCAACAGCCGCGGCCAGCAGGGTTTTGCCGCACCCTGGCGGTCCAAAGAAGAGTATTCCTCTGGGCCATCCGAGCGGAAACAAATCCGGCCGCTTGACGGGAAACATTATCGATTCCTCGATGGCCCTCTTTGCTTCAGTCAGATCTGCTATATCTTCCCATTTAATATTGGGTTTCTCGTTGAGAACCAATTGATCGAATTTCGCTTCACTGCCTGAGAGGGCGCTCTCGATCGGTTCTTGATGGTTTGCCTGCTTCTGAAGTTCTCTTATCCTTTTCCTGTAGGACTCGGCATGTTGCGTGTAGACGTAGTTCTGTGCAGAATTTGGATACAGAGAGCACAGCTTGAGAAGAATCTCCACAGCTCTCTGGTACTTAGTTATGGCTAGACCTCTAGACCCTTGCCTATCCAGCTGTGTGGCCTCGGTCGCATACTTGACGGCCATCTGTTCAAGTTCTTCAGAAGCTGACAAGACTCTCACCTGCAAACGTCAGTCGAAAGATCAACAGGAGATCACTCTCTTTCCCACTCCACTGCAAGTTTGCCCTCCTCTGCTAGTCGGTCTATCGCCTTCATTACGTCGCCTGGAGTTTTTGAGAGCGCACTTGCGCATTCTGAGACCGATAGTCTTCCGTCGTGAGATCTTATGTAGGATAAGACCTGCTCAAGGAGGGGTTGCTCCGAGTTTTCGCTAGGAGGTTGATCGATAGTAGTTTCGAGCGGAGATTTTGTGGGCTCTTCGAAGGGTAGTTCAGGGAATTGTTGGCGCACCCTTTGGCTTGCTACTTCCTTTGACCTTTGCAGAATCTTCCTAGCTTCTTCGTTTGCGATGGAGATCTCGATCTCGCTCGATTCGGCTTGGCCGGTCTCCGCACAAAGATCTGTGAGCAGTGAGGTCACCCTTTCTAGTTCACCGGCCACATTTGGAACTATGCCTGCTATCTGACCTCTAGTCTCCCGAACTACCCCCATGATCGGTGCTAGATGTGGCAGGATGTTACCAAACTGCTCTAGCGACTCGAGTCTGAGGATTACCTTTTCAAGTGCGAGCTGAACGCTTTCGACAGTTTCGTATATTCTTCTGACTTCGGCACATTCGTTTGCGTAGATCTTCGCGTGGCTCTCATCGCCGGTAAGCTGGGCGCCGATACATCGTTGAAATATTTCCTTGTCTCGTTGGGATAGTCTCTCTGTAACACTTTCAAGCTCGTCTTTTTGGCTATTCAGCTTGTACAGGATGTCCGAGAGCCTTTCCATCAGGGAAGGGGTGACACGAGATCTCCAGCCTTTCCCTCCGGCGAAGAAAATAGGCGATCCCTCTCATGGCTCCATTCGGACTATGACTATGTCACGTGGTCCTCCAATCTTAGAAGGCGTAACTGTCTTTGCCGGCACAACGGTCTGCTCTGAACCCTGGGCGGACTTGGTTTCCATCTCTGGTATCAGTGTTCCTACTTCCTCAGCGCTGTCCCTTGAAGCGATTAGAGCATTTATCTTGTCTTCAATGCTTTTCCTTTCGGATGAGACGTGTCGCAGACCATTTTGGATTGACTCGTTTGCCAGGCTGTAAGCGTCTTCCCCAATTTCTCCAGATGTGTAGTGCATCTTGTTGTTGGCGATGAGGGATTGAATCGATTTTATTTGCTCATCGAGTCTCTGAATTCTTCCAGCAAGTTTCTCAACAGCAGTCTCGCTCGTCTTCAGGAGTTCATCTTTTGCCTGTCGGAACTGTTCTTTGAGCTGTTTATACGTGGTCTCGTCGACGTCTCCTCCTGCAAGAAGTTCATTTAGCGCTCGATCTCTACGCCTTAGTAGATCAAGTTCTCTGATTAGCTCGTCTGCCTCGACAGATAGATCATGGAGGAGCATCATTGCCTCTCCATTTATTGAGAGCTGTTTGCTTGGGAAGTTCTCATAATCTCCGTTAGGGAGCTCGATGCTTACGCTGCTTATCTCGCTCTTTATGTTTGACGCTACGCCCACGAGTTTGCCAAGGTCTTTTCCGTAAGGATCTTTTACTGTCTTGCCGATGAATTTCCTAACATCATCCATTGTTAGGGCCGTAATCGGTTCGCCTCCATTCTTTAGTCTGCACTATTGAGTTACGCTCGATTCCGAGTATCTTGCACCAGCAGCAGCGGCCACCCTAGGAAGGTCTGGGAACTTCTCAGTCATTCTCTGATCGGCGACTGCTGAAGCCTCGGAGAGTATCTTCTGAGCCTCTGAGCTGGCAGCAAAGTCATCGTATGTTTGGCCGGTTGCTTCGCCTACTTCGATGACTACGCTGTTGAGAGTCTCACCAATATCATTTAATGCAAATGAGACTTCGGGCATGATACCACCAATCTGGGAACCGATCGACTTGACCACGTCAGCAACCGGTCCCATCATGGAAACAGTGTCGCCAAACAGTTGGACGTTTTCAAGCCTCAGAACAACTTTCTCAAGTGTCAGCTGGCACCTCAGGACTGTTGAGGCCATCTTCCTGATTTCCGCACATTCGCTAGCGTACAGAGCAGCCCGGGAAGCGTCCTTGGACATTTGGGCAGCGATACATTTATCGAACAAGTTTCTGTCGTGACGCTGCATCTTTAGAGCAGAGTTCTCAAGTTTACTCTGCTGGACCTTCAGACGATATATCGATTGGGCAATTTTCTCCTTCAAAGGCATCGGCGGGCGGACGTGACCTGAAAGCCTCGATAATGTGGCACGAGGCTCTCTGCTCTCACTATCCCAATTCTTAACAATGCGGCTTGGCATTGCGCTTTTTCCTCTGCACTTGTATGTTGCACAAACTGAATTGTGGAAAATCAATAGGATTACGTGAAACTTGAAAGTTTGTACAAGAAATTTGTCAAAAAAATAGATAGAGAGCCACTCAGATGAACTACTGAGGGGCAATCCAAACCGTTGAGAACGAGAAAAGAAAACAGAGCTAGGCTAGTTTTGCACTTCCGAGGAATCGTTCCGAAATAAATATTTGAAGTTGATTTTTTTGGGGAATTCTGTTTGTTAGGTTCGTGTTGTAATGTTTTGTTTTAGGCTGGTTTGAAAACCAAGACGGTCTTTCCATCTTCTTCAACATAGTCAGCGGCCAGAGGCATCCCTATCTTGATGCCCTTAGGCCTTTGAACGTCAACGCCCAGCAACCTTGCGGTCAGCATGGGACCTTCACTCAGCCTGACTATACCTACTGCATAAGGAGCCTTGTCCTTAAGGAAGGTTGGGGCGACGTGGACAATCGTGAACGTCTCCAAGATCCCCTTCCCGCTCAGCTGATACCATCTCAGTCTTTTTCCCCTGCATTCGATGCATGTAATCCTTGGGGGAGCCATGAGCGTCTTGCATTCCTCGCACAAGTTACCCATCAGTCTTCTCTCTTTGAGGAATTCATAGAAGGACTTCACTGTGAATGGCTTTTCATCATCCATTGACTTTACCTCTCAATACCACATCTTGATCTCACAAGCAGCCTCATCAGCAGCTTCTGACATTACGCTACGCATCTCATTCTTGGCTGTGTCTATTTGGCGCGAGAGTGTGCTTGGAATGCTTTTAACCTTAGCGCAGCAATGGGCTGGATTCTTCTTTGGATGAAGAGATCTAGCTTGGAGAGTTCAGTAAGCCGCTTTCCTTCATTCTGTCAATTATCGCTTGGACTATCTGTTCCGGTGACTGTTTCTCAGCGTCGGCGGTGACCTCAGGGTTTTCTGGAGCCTCATATGGAGCGCCTAACCCTGGAACTGTATGGCTCTCTCCAGTCTTGGCTTTTCTGT
>CAZVKZ010000107.1:0-5363 GCA_964627775.1 uncultured Candidatus Bathyarchaeia archaeon
GCACTGTTAGCTATTCTCTCGAGGCGTTTATGCTTTTGCATTGTTAACTGTTTGTTCTCTCCGTGGTAGGGTTCGTTTCGCGTTAACATCACATGCATGATGGCCAGCATCTTACGTGCTACGGCTACGGTAGCCTTGCTTGATCCATGCTTCTGCTCTATCCTCTCGTAGAATTCTCTCATCTTGGGGTCGTGTTGTCTGGCGGATTGAGCGCATTGGGTTAGGATCCATCGGGCTCTCTTGGAGCCTTTTCTTGTTATGTGGCCTGTCCAGTGGGTTTCGCCTGATTGATGGACTTGAGGTGCTAAGCCGACCCAGCTGACAAGTTTCTCTGGTGAAGCAAACCGTTTAACGTCACCTATCTCGGACAGGAGGATCATGGCTGCGTAGTAGTCGACGCCTGGCATAGTCATGAGAAGCTTCGCCTGCTCCTCACTTACAGCGTCCCTGGCGATTTGAATGTCTGTGTTTTGTATCTGTTCATTCAATGCTTCCAGTATTTGCAGGTTGGATTTCAGAATCTGTTCGTCTGTAGCTGGAAGGTTTAGGCTGTGAAGCCATTCCAAGCCTTCTTTTCCGAATAGGTCCGTGTAGCTGTAGGATAGGTCATGCTTGTCCAGAAGCGCGTGGATTCGATTTTTCACCTCAACCCTCATCTTGATGAGGCTGGCGCGGTGTCTGATGAAGGTTCTTCGCTCACGATTCTTCCTGGTTGGGACGTAGCTTTCAGCCACAAGGTTCCCTCTTAGCAGGTAGGCTAATGTTTTTGCGTCCAGTTTATCCATTTTAACTCTGGCTTCAGCTATGGCTTTTGTTCTCGATGGGTTGGAGAGTTTCACTTCGAAGCCTCCGTCCTCCAACTTATCGTAGATCTTGATCCAGTAGTTTGCTGATGGCTCCACGACTGCTTTGACATGGGAGCCATAGGATCTTGCAAGGTTAACTAGACTCGCAGCGCCGTCTAGTGTGTTCTTGAATCTTGTTTCACCTAGGATAATCCCGTCTTCATCTATCAAGGCTGCTTGACAGAATTTCTTGTGAACGTCTACTCCAACATAAACCGCCATACTCTAATCTTCACCTCCATTTTCATGGTTGGCTTAAACGCGGCACTCACCTATCCGCGCGAAGAGCGCATTTAATGAGCCGCTCTGGAAGACTGCCCATTCACACACCCGACCGATCATATGGGTCAGTGCTCACTCGGGCTTACCAACCACAGAGAACCAAACAACCACTAGAACTAGAGACTTTTCATCTCTTCACACACACAAATTCTATTACTGCTCGCTACGCTCGGCAAGAAAATAAAAAGGAAGTATCCTAGAGAGATTCGAAAAACAAGGAAGAGAATTTTGTCTAATCCTTGTTTCTTCTCTTAACCGCTACAACCGCTGACACTGCTATGACCAGTCCAACGAGTGCTAGGTAGGGTGTTAGGATCTCAAGCTTGTTTGTTGGCACTGCGATGCCACCTACGGGTGCAGGCTCAGGATCGTAGAACAGATTTGGAGCTGCCGCTGATAGAGACGTGATTGGCTGAGTGCCTGAATTCGGCCAGCGATCAGTCCCACCTACTGAACCGAGCCAAGCATACACAGCTATAGATGCCCCAACATTGCTGACGTAACCTTCAACTTGGTATGTAGTGCTTGCTGGGTCAGACCAAGCTTTACAACCGACTACCTCCTCTGTTGTACCCTGCAGCTCTGTTACAAGTATGTAGATTGCCTTATCCGCTGGAGGGGTCGCTGCGGCAAAGGTCACCGTCACGTACACAACAGGCCCAATTACACCTGCCAATGATGATGGGGGAAGCGCTGGCGCCGGACTTGGCGACTGTACTATGTATGCTTCAACCTTGACTATATCTTCTTGAGGAGATTTCGGAATGTAAGGGCCTGGCGGTATGGCTGGACACACCGGCACCTTTGCGGATGCTGAACCAACAAACAGAAGGACAACAAGCACAGCTGGAAGCAACAAACCATAACGATGATTCAAGACCCACTCAACTGTCGAAAACTTGTGACACTGCAGGTAAATAACGTTTGTTATGCATTCCGACACAGGGAAAAGAAGAGGGTTGAGAAGGCTTATTCTCTTCTTCTCTTGACCACTACAACCGCCGAAACGACTGCAACCAGTCCTGCTAGTGCCAGGTAGGGTGTCAGGATCTCAAGCTTGTTTGTAGGCATGACTAGGCCGCACGCGTACAAGAAGAAAGGGCAGAGTTGAGAAGACTAGTAGCGCGCTTCTCTGCAGTCAGTCTGATTTTGTGACAAGTTTTTTATCCAAAGTATACGGAAGGTAACTGACAAGTCTCACCTTGCAAGGTAGTGAGAGGGTTTTTCTTGAGGGAGATGTGGAAGCCGCCCAACAGCACAGCCAGGAAAGCGACTGAACTCACAATCGACATGACTTGTGCCATGCCTGCTCTTCTGTTAGTGGCATTAATCATTATTGCCAATTGCTCCATACTAGTACCGCAGGTCAAAGCGGTTCCCGACGGTTCACTCCTATGGACCCAAACAATCAATCCATCCTCAAAGTTTGACCGACCTGAAGGAGTTGCTGTTGACAGCACCGGCATCTATGCAGTTGGTTATGACAATTCCCCAGGGGGATCTGATTCTCAATGGAGGATTGAGAAGCGAAGTCTCACAACAGGTGAACTCATATGGGGCCAGACAAGCAATCCCACCACGAGTGATGATTCACCCAATGGGGTCGCTGTTGACAGCTCAGGTGTATACATAGTCGGCTACGACAGTTCAGGCGATTATGAGTGGAGGATTGAGAAGCGCAGCCTCACAACAGGTGAACTCATCCCATCTTTTGGAGTTGCGGGAGTCATACAAGAGAATCCAAGCCCAGGATATGATAGTGCTGCTGCGGTTGCTGTTGACAGCTCAGGCATATATGTCATCGGCAGAGATGCCACTCTAGATGTATCTGAGTGGAGGATTGAGAAGCGTAGCCTCACAACCGGGTTGCTCATAGCAAACTTTGGGATTGTAACAAGCAATCCAAGCTCCGGCTGGGACGTCGCTTTAGGGATCGCTGTTGACAGCTCAGGCATATACATAGTTGGTGTAGACGAGTCTCTAGGAGATCGTGGTTGGAGGGTTGAGAAGAGAAGCCTAACAACTGGTGGGCTTCTATGGGGCAAGTCGAATAACCCAAGCGCCGGAAAGGACTATGCGAATGGGGTTGCTGTCGACAGCTCAGGTGTGTACATAGTCGGCTATGACTCCTCTCAAGGACAGGCCAATCCGGAATGGAGGATTGAGAAACGCAGCCTAACAACTGGGAATCTCATTCCATCCTTTGGAGCTGGGGGGGTCATACAAGAGAATCCAAGCCCGGGATACGATGAGGCTTATGGTGTTGCTGTTGACAGCACCGGCATCTATGTAGTTGGTTATGACAATTCCCCAGGGGGATCTGATGCTCAATGGAGGATTGAGAAGCGCAGCCTGACAACCGGCTCACTCATGGTAGACTTTGGAGCAGGCGGTGTTGTAACAAACAATCCAAGCCTCGGCGGTGATCAGGCGTACAGAGTCGCTCTTGGCAGTATGTACGTAGTTGGTAATGATAATTCTCCAGGGGGAACTGATACTCAGTGGAGGATTGAGAAGAGAAACCTGAACCTTCCCGCCAGCAAGCTTGTGATCACTGCTTATCCGTCCTCTGTAACTGCGGTTTCATGGTCAACCAAGTATACCATCCAGAGGCAGGACCAATATGGCAACCCTGTGACCTCAGGCTCGACCACAGTGAATCTTGCCTCAACCTCAACTGGAACAGACAAGAGGTTCGCCGAGACAGCTGGAGGGGCCTCAGTTATCTCAGTAGTCATCCCAGATGGGAGTAGCACAAAGGACTTCTACTATTATGATGGAATGGCTGGAGCATGGACGATATCGGTCTCATCTGCAGGCCTGACAGGGGACAGCAAACCTCTGACGGTCAACCCAAAAGCAGGATGCATCATTGCAACTGCTACCTTTGGGAGTTAGATGGCGCCTGAATTTGCTTACATGCGACATGTCAGAGATGATATGATAGGCTCAAATGAAGTTGGAAAACAGATTGTAAATGGCTGGGGCAACTTCTATTATTCATGGTCTCCACCCGTAGCACAATTTATCGCTGACTATGATTTCTCCAGGCCAATCTTCCAAACTATTCTGCTGCCACTCGTCGGAATAGTACACTTGACAGCATATGTTTATGAGGCATCCATACCTGTCAATGCAACATTCGCATCTATAGTCGCATTCTTATTTGCAGCAATCTCGTCAACAACAATCTACGTTCTGGCGCCATTGCTTGTACTTCGCTTTACATACAAGAAACGGTTCAAAACACGCGCGCGTAACTGTATCAGCGGTTGTAGCGGTTAAGAGAAGAAGAGACTAAGATCCAGCAACCGGTAAACCGTAAAACCGTTAAAACAGGTTCAGAGGAGAATTGAACCTTCTCTAATCAGCTACTTTCGGTAGTATTTGTCTCTAACCATCTTCACGAGCACGCATTGTGATGAAGCTCTGAGGGCTGTGTGCACCTTACCGAAAGCCATAAGTTGTCATTCAAGTCACTACTTAAGTTGGATTTCGACAGCGACGGAACGGGTGAACGTCATTGAGCAGATTGATGGCGATTACCACAGTTCTGCTTCTTCTCACCTCCTTGGGACCAATCTCGCCCATGACGCATGGTTCTAGTGCGACTGATTCTGGACCTAAATGGCAAACTGCTTTTGAATCAGACTCTCTGCTTGGGGCAGATCCGTTGGGGATATTTCTTTTTGTCAGAAACAATATCGTTTTTGAGCCATACTACGGCTATATGAAGGGAGCTACTGGAACCCTGAACTCTGGCTGCGGCAACGACTTTGACCAAGCAAGCCTTCTTGTCAATCTATTTCGTCGGGCAAATATTCAGGCGAGGTATGTCAAAGGCACAGTCTCTTTGAGTATTGATGAACTGAAGAATTGGTTCGGTGTAGGGTTGAGCGAGTCAGCGCTGAGACTTCTCAACTATTCTGGCCTTCCCCATTCAGTGCAGGGCAGTAATGAGCAGAGTCTAGTTCATCTTACCCATGTGTGGGTTGAGGCCTACCTCAATGGTTCATGGGTTTCAATGGATCCCAGCTTCAAGCAGTCCACCTGTCATGAATATATGGCGTCACCGTTGCCGCCCGATCTTTGGGGCATCTCGAAAGATGAGTTCTTTGCCCCCGCTAGGTTCGCTGAAGCTTACGACATTGCAGGTATCGACGCGAAGCAGATCCTGAGAAGCGTCAAGTCTGTCTCTTATACACATCTGACGCTGCCGACGAATAGAGAGGTGTA
>CAZVKZ010000108.1:0-2126 GCA_964627775.1 uncultured Candidatus Bathyarchaeia archaeon
TCCGAGATAATTTCGGCTCAAATACAAGGCAGCCAAGTTTGCGAGCAGTGTGGAATGGAAGTGAAAGCGGATGCACAGGCCCACTTCAAAGTGGTTGACGGAGCTGGCAAAACCCATTATGTATGCTGCATAAAATGCGCTTTTAAGCTGCTTACCAAAGTTGATGAGCTTGACATAACCACTAACTGTGACTGGTACGGACCAGACTATCCGATAACGATAAACGTTAAAGACAATTTGAGCAGTATCAATGTAAATCCATCGACTGCACTCATTATTGACGGCAATTGCATGAAAAATCGAATAGTTTATAATCAAACGGCCGCAAGTGCCTTGCTTGCGAATAATGGGATCTCCCAATATCTTGTTGCCTCACAGAATACTACAATACCGTCTGACGCGACGCTGATGTCAATAGCGCAAGCTGTAAGAACCTTCGGTACGAGTCAGGGTCCTTCACCTTCGCCGACTTCGCCAGCGCCAACTCAAGACTGTGAAGCATGCGGGATGGCAGTAAATGCTGAAGCTCAGGCACGCTACAAGGTTACTGACGGAAACGGCAACATCCACTATGTGGAATGCTTCATGTGCGCCCTAAATCTGATCAACGACTACAAACAACTACACATCGTTACTTGCTGCGACTGGTACGGCCCAACCTGCACGATAACAATTGACTCCGCAAACTATGGCGCCCAAACCGTCGCAAACCCGTCCAATGCAATGTTTTTGAACGGAGGAAATTGCGTAATCAATAGAGCAGCTTACAATCTTACCGCTGCCGAAGCACTGCTAGCCAACGGCTTTTCACAATACACTCTTGTGGGGCAGCAATTTGCCTTACCCTCTGAGACGAAAGTCTTGTCAGTGGAGGACGCCGCAAAAGAAATAGCTCGAACAAACGCATCGGAAAATGATCAAAACCAAGGCCTCTTGATAATCATAGGCATCGTTGGGGTCGCAATAGTAGTGGGCACAATTATCAGTTACAAGAAACTCAAGACATCAACTGAGAAGAAAAAAACAGTGAAAGCATGATTGTCAACCTATATGTAGTTGCAGATCTAGCAATTGCTTTCTTCGCCTTAGCGGTCAGTAGTTATGCGATGCTGAAAGCCTACCAAGTTGGCGAAGGCGCAAAAAAAGCTGTTAACGATGCTCGTTACGAGCTTGAGAAAAAGTTTTACCTGGTCTCAACCGTCGGGGGGATGACATTAGGAACGCGAATTTTAGCCATTCCATTGTTCTATATCACGCTTATATCTTTAATTCCTTCAATTCCAGGCGCAATGTGCGAGTACGGCGTACTGCAGGCAGGAGCTCCGTTCTCATGGATCGATTTGGGACTGAAACTTTTCACCATGTTCGCCTTTGGCGGATGGCTTTTTTTTGATTTCATGAATAGGCAACTTAAGGGTTCTCCATTCATTGGAGCTCTCTCGCGAATGTATGTGCTGCTCGTGCCGCTACTTTTCATAGATGCCGCGTTGGACATAGTTTTTTTTGCATCGCTTAGACCCTTGGTAGTCACGTGCTGTATGATAGTATATTCTCAGCCTACTGGCGGTTTATTCAACATTGGTTGTCCATTCTGTTTCGTGACTTACAAATACCCCCTACTTTGGGGCGTTATTCCTGCCTATGCAATTTCGATAGCACTCGTCCTCTGGAGTTACTTATTCATGAAATCTTCTCTTCGACTTGGTGTCCACAAGGAGAGTTCCAATTTGGTGAAGAAAGCCATATTGGCAGAGGTAGTTTTGGCAATTATCGGTACTTTCCTGCTATTAATACAAGTTGGACTAGGGTCTTTCAGTATATAATATCCGCAGATTGATCTGAAAAAATCTGAATAGCTCAAATCAACAGAAAACAAATTAACGTCAAAACAAGCCTGAACAATCTGTTTCAAATGCTAGCTTTGGAACAAATCTTATAAGTATTTTTGCTTCATACCTAAACCATCCAAGGTGAATGAATGAAAGCGAAAATCGCAGTATTGGCCATGTTTCTTTTTACCATCGCTGCAGGAGCCTATGCACAGACCTTTGGAGCAAACGAAATTGTTCATTTCTGGCTCGCAGTTCCAGCCGGAGAGGTCCTAGAACCGACCGTGATTAGAGGCG
>CAZVKZ010000108.1:2226-5356 GCA_964627775.1 uncultured Candidatus Bathyarchaeia archaeon
TTCTGGCTCGCAGTTCCAGCCGGAGAGGTCCTAGAACCGACCGTGATTAGAGGCGTCGGACCTCCAGTATCTCTCTCGCCATTGCAGATAGACCTAGATCAACGGGGTTTCCTCAAGAATCTTTTTCAACCAGATGTCGAAGCCCTATCCACTCACTGGATTTACAATCTCGGCACAAAACCTGTCAAAATAAGAATGGAGCTGATCAACGTCACGATTCCAGTCAAATGGGAAGTAAGTGCCAACTTCGAATACGACCCTCAGACCCATACGTTTACCCAACCGCTTATGCCCGGTAGTTCGATTCCGAATTTAGGCATAGACTGGATATTCCAGATTCCACAAAACGATGCGCCCCTTGTATACAACGGCGGCTTATTGTTGATCGACGCGGATACTGGAATGAATCTAACGGTCATACCCATAAAAATCGGACGGGGAGAGGCCAGTTTCGGAGGAGCGAACTGTTGCGGATGAAAATAACCCAAACTTTAGCAAAGAACAAATGGAGATACCTATCTCTGATTGCAGGATTCTTCCTCTTCGTCGCACCTTTCGCCCTCTTGACTAGAGCCATACTCTTTGCGATTGGCAACATTTCAGAAGCCACCCTGCACACAATCTGTTTCAGAATGCCTTTGGATTGGTTCTTCGGCGGCCGGTTCTACGCATTGATCGGTTCGGTGTCGGGCGGTTTCATATTGGTCGCTGTCTTGATAGCCTTCTTTGCAGGGCCAGTTTTTTGCGGATGGCTCTGCCCAGTGGGATCTGCAACCGAAGCATTGAGCCGAGCCGTTCCCATACCGAGGAAATTTAGGTTCAAAATGAAAGACACCAAGGTCACCTCTGGGCTTAGATACGGTTTTCTGCTAGGTTTCATCGCTGTCGCAGTTATCGTCGGGTTCAGGTTATCAACCCAAATAAGTAGCATTTGCTGCCGATACTGCAGTGCATCTGTAATGCAGAACCTATCGAGCGCTTTCTTCGGAAATCCTGCGGCGGCAGAATATTGGCATACGGGATCTATACTCGTTCTGGCCTCTTGGCTGATAATTGGAGGACTCTTCTTTGTGGGAGGAAGAGGATGGTGCCTCTTCTTCTGCCCTTTGGGAGCTGTTTCAAACTTGTCTCATAAAGTGGGAGCAAAGCTTGGCGCATACAAAATTACCTTTGACGGAAAAAAATGCAGCAACTGCGAAACATGCCAAGTCAGCTGCCCAACGTGGGCAATAAAAGAGGACAAAGAAATAGAAAGAAGTCTCTGCATAGTCTGCAACGAGTGCACCCACTCCTGCAATTCCGCTGCTTACAGCTACCAAAGAGGGGCATCCCCCAAGGCAAATAGTGGTCAATCGTCGAATATTGGAAAACTATTCGCCTTTTCGCTGGCAACCTGCTCAATCCCGCTATCCTACCTCCTCATACGTCCGTGTTCGGGAAACAATTGCACAATCTGCCCGGCCGCAACAGCATGCATTATAATCTTACCGTCAATTGCAGGGATAGCAATCATTGGTAAATCACTCTGCAAGCTGAAAACAAGGTTTTGGCAGTCTCGCATCAGTAGCGCGTGCTAGAGGCTGAGGATCTAGCGCGCGCGCCTTTTCATCGTTAGCGAAAACATAGTACTATCGGACGCCCACGGCATATTTTTTGACTGGCGGCGATGAAACTGCATGCAGAAAGCCTATTCTTGTGAGGTAAAAGACTGCTTCATACTCCATCTCTGAGGGTACTTTGTATCTTAGAAGGCATGCATGAATCGTCTTGTTTACCTTTTCAGTTCCAAACTTCTCCTTTAGCTTTGTTATTGAATTGCCTTCTTCTGTTAAGTCAGAAACGTGTTTTGCCACTTCGAGAACTTCTTTGCCGATTGGAGTTAAGATGTAGGGCTTAGCCCCTCGGAACCCTTCGTCTTTTCGTATTACTAGATCCTTAGCTTTAAAATCCTAAAATCTTGGTAGCTGTACTTGTGGAGACGGTTTCCGTAGGTTCAGGTCCAGCCATAGAAGCCTCATAGATCGTTAAGCCTCTTTCGTCAGCATCTTTTGGTTTCCTGAGGATCACTTCTCGGATTAACTGTCTTTTTACGCCTTTCACCTTTCTCGAAATAGCGCGCACTGACCAATATGCATTCGATGAGTTCTGGTCATACCCCCATAGACATAGTTAGCAACTACATTTGCATGCGATGACCTGACTTTCTTCGGGCGATGGTGCAACACAATCGCTACAGGAATAATTATGGCACTAAGAACCGCGGCAATTATTAAGGCGAATGGTAAAGGGGACGAATAATCCAGAGGGTTAGTTATCTGAAATTCCAAGTTCACTGTATTACCATTTGAGGAATCAAACCAGTTGTCAAATTCTAGCTTGTATTCTCCACTCTCCTCCACTGGACCCCAAGAAAATTCCACCGACTGCAAAACATTCATCCATAGACACAGGTTTCCAGCAGGGTCAAACAACTTAAAACTGATATAATTGTCTCCCCCGCTCACCGTTATCTTTCCCGAAAGTTTTTCGCCAAGCTTTAGGAATTTTGTTACACTCTCTTTTGAGGCGGGCTCAACAAAAAGGACATCTTTGTCTGACTTGGATTCAACTATAGCATGCACGAGAGGAAAAACAGTATATGAAAAGATTATGGCTATCAGTACCAAAAGACGCAATACTTTCTTGCATATTTTCACTCTCTTTTGCAGATGAAAATTCCTTTTTATTTCGATATTGCTGGGGGTACTTGTCATAGAAAATCGCCTTGGTAGATAGAATTTACCAATTCTAGGCACTTAAAAATTATGGAATGCCAAATCTCTTCTTTCTTGGCTAGGCATGCTATGATTCTCTGAAGAGAGGACAGCTTGCGCGCTAGACTCGCGCGCGCGGAAAAGAATTGATTAAAATAGCATTCGGGAGATTTAACCACTGTTGATAGTACAGCATAATGTTTCCTTAAATCTTCTTTTGAGTTGGGTATAAGGTAACACAATGCCCAATGGAAGCTTGTCAGTATGAGACTTTCTGGGAACATCTTTTTATTTGAATCTGCAATCTATCTTCTAGCAGAATAGATTTCACGGGATGATGAAGTGAAGCTAAGACGCCTTGTTTTTTTGGAAGTAAT
>CAZVKZ010000109.1:0-1690 GCA_964627775.1 uncultured Candidatus Bathyarchaeia archaeon
GTGTCTCTCGAATAATGGCGTAGTTCTCAGGATTTACCAGTGGTCACGGCTTCCAGTATTGACAATGTATTGTCTCTTTTCGCTCGACTCCTAAGGACGTTCATGCGGACCTTGGAGAATTTCAGGATCGCTCTTACATCATCTTTATCCTTCAAGGCCCGTTCTCTCGGAATAGTTGCCTTTATCATCCGTAACTTTGCGAGGATCAAGTCTTCGGGTGTCTGATAGAAGGTAGGTAATCCTAAGATGCTGCCCGCCCTCTTATCAAGCTTCGTGCGGGAAAGTATGATATCTACAGTAAAGGGTGTTTTGCTATCCCTAAACGTGACTATTCTGAGATTCGACCTCAGGGCCGAGTCGATTCCTCGTCTATCAGCCTTCAGCTCCGCCATCCTTAGCGCGGACATGAGCTTGACTAATGAGTCTTCTCCCAAAACTCTGGCCACAATGTCAATATCCATTGTAGTCCGAGGTGTACCATAGTAGCTTGCCGCCAAAGCCCCGGTGAACATGTAATCCAATCTGGCAGAGTTGAAAGTGTTAACGATCCTTCTGACAAGTCCTTCAAAAGTTTCCAGTCTCTAAACCTCACACTTGCGGCGTCTCTGAAACATGATTCTCTCTCTGACGCGTTCCAGAAAAACGTCTTCTTTCACCATTTTGTACCTATCCCTAATAGCATCGGCACAAACACGGACACAGGCGTCCGTCATATTTATTGCAAGATTAACCCTTTCCTCCGCAAGACTATTCCTTTTCGTCTTCAATCTTGTCCTAGGCAAGTCTGTCGTCAGATCCTTCTACAAACTTCGAATTCTATAACGAATTAGAAAAAGCTTCCCTCTAATGGGACAAGAAACAGTTCTGCAAAAATGCCTGACCCAGATAACTACACATTATGCAAATCTCTTGGATGCGTCTGCGTGCGAAGTATTCGCTCATACGGTCTCAAGATCCAATCATCCAGCTACGCCCTAACTTGACCTATTCCTTTTGAATAGAAGCTATTAAGAGAAACATGCAAGACTACTGTGGTCGGAATGTCCAACAATAATTTTGCGATAAAATCTGTAAGAGCAAGAGAAATTATTGACTCAAGAGGCAGCCCAACCCTTGAGATCGATGTCATTTCCGAAGGTAATGTTTTGGGGAGAGCGGATGCGCCCTCAGGTCGATCTCGGGGCAGCTACGAAGCGTTCGAGCTCAGAGATGGAGGCTTAAGATATGCGGGGATGGGGGTGCTTGCCGCGGTCAGGAACGTCAACGAGGTCATTGGACCTAAACTGAAGGGGATGGATGTCAGGAATCAGAGGGAAATAGACTCGACCATGATAGAACTCGATGGAACACCGAATAAGTCTAAGCTTGGGGGAAACGCGATCGTGGCTGTTTCTCTTGCTGTTGCTAAGGCAGCTGCAAATACTCAAGGTCTACCACTCTACAAATACATTGGTGGCTCTCATGCCAACATGCTTCCCGTTCCGATGATAATATTCATTAACGGAGGAAAGCTTGGCGCCACTGACCTGGATTTCCAAGAATTTAACGCCATGCCGATCGGGGCAAGGAGCTTCTCAGAAGCAATTCGCCTTGGCGTAGAGGTCTATTTCGAGTTGGGAGATCAGCTGGCTAAACGATCAAAATACGCACGTAACGTTGGTGATGAAGGGGCATATTCCCCACCAGGTAT
>CAZVKZ010000109.1:1790-5322 GCA_964627775.1 uncultured Candidatus Bathyarchaeia archaeon
ATCGTTGCCTCAGAGAGATCTGGGCAGACAGAAGATCCTTGGCTGGCCGACCTTACAGTCGCGATAGGTGCTGGGCAACTCAAGAATGGAGCCCCATGCAGAAGTGAGAGAACAGCCCAATTTAACCAGCTACTGAGGATAGAAGAAGAACTGGGAGAAGCAGCAAGATACGCGGGGACGAGCTATAGAAGGCAATCTGAGAGTTGACAAGCAGTAGAATAGAAAGGAACGAAGGATACTCCCTGCTGTCAGCATCAGATCTTCTTGAGTGCCGTCTCATACATGCCAGCACAGTGTAGAAGATGATAAGAAACTCGGAAGAACTGTCATCTAAGGGCAATGCCAAGGGCAGGAAGGCAATCCTCGACATCATCGAGTACGCTCTAGACCAAGTGAACTCCTACAATCTCATAAGAGATCTCGTCAAATTTCAAGACTATCTCAAGATAGGTTCGCTGACGTTCGATCTGGATAAGGTCAAAAACATATTTGTGGTCGGCGGAGGAAAACAGGTCACATTCGCGGCAGCAGCTCTCGAAGACGTACTCGGAGACAGAATCTCCGAAGGTATTGTTGTCGAGAAGAGAGGATGGGGACGCAGAACAAGAAGAATAAGAGTGGTCGAGGGAGGCCACCCGATCCCCGACAGAGGCAGCATAAGTGGAGCAGAAGAAATCATTAGAGTATCCAAAGAGGCAGACAAGGATGACCTTGTAATAGTCTGTGTCACGGGTGGCTGCACCTCCTTAACCACACTTCCGCCAAAAGGCATCACCCTCGAAGAGGTAGTGAAAGTATTCGATCTTCTGCTAAGGTCAGGCGCACCTATTGAAGACATGAATACTGTTAGAAAACACCTCTCCCAAGTTGGCGGTGGAAAACTCTCCATGTTAATCCACCCCGCCGAAACAGTCGGCCTTGTAGCCGTGGATGAGGTGGCAGGTCTTCCTTGGGGACCGACAGTTCCCGATACAACAACATTCTCAGATGCTATTCACGTCCTCACGAAATATTCGCTGTGGAATGCGGTTCCAGCCTCTATACAAGAGTACTTGGAAAGGGCCGATCCCCTCGAAGACACACCCAAAATGAATGATTTTGAACGAAACCGTGTGCGAGTCCGCAATCTGGTATTCGCTGATAATAAGATGCTCTGCAAGGCTGCAGAGAGAAGAGCGGCCGAACTAGGGATGAACGCATCGATAATCTCAACCAGTATTGAGGGAGAGGCGAAAGATGCAGGTGTGGTTCTTGCCAGCATAGCAAAAGAGATAGAGAAGAGTTCAAGACCCCTCAAGCCACCCTGTGTCATAATTGCGGGTGGGGAAACGATAGTGACTCTTACAGGGGACCATGGCGAGGGAGGCCGGAACCAAGAGTTGGCTCTGGCAGCAGCCTTGAAGATAGCAGGCAGTAAGAGAACGGTCATAGCCTCGATAGGTACAGATGGAACAGACGGGCCAACCGACATAGCTGGTGGGATAGTGGACGGCTACACGCTGGAAGAGGCCAAGCATACTGGCATTGACATCTTCGAACACTTGAAAAGGCACGATTCCGCATCGGCATTTAGAAAACTTGGCGACGCCATATACACTGAGAATACAGGGACAAACCTGATGGATCTTATGTTAGTTTACGTGGGAGAACAAGATAACAAGCAATGAAATCTAGGAAGATTTGATATCTCAATTTCTCGAAAGTTGTTAGAATCTTCTTTATTGTCTACGAAGGAACTTGATTGGCGCAAAAGGACTGCGATAGTTTTATTGGTAGAAATCATATCTAATCTTGCTGGCGGAGATTCTTGCTCCGAGAGTTGGCAGATAAGATAGATGAGAGTAGCCTGACTAATCTAACAAGAGAATTAATCGAGATACCCAGCTTCGTTACCGGAATCGATCAGGGCTCTGAGAAAGAGATAGCCAATTTCATATCCAAGACACTGAGCGAGGCAGGCTTCGAGACTTACCTCCAAGAGGTCACGAAAGACCGTCCCAATGTCGTAGGTATTCTGCGTGGAAAGGGTGGTGGCTACACTCTCATGCTCAATGGTCATCTAGACACTGTTGAGACTCATGGGATGAAGATCGATCCTTTCAGCGGAAGAGTCCAAGATGGGAGAATATATGGTAGGGGAGCTGCCGACATGAAGGGCGCCTTGGCCGCAATGATCATCGCTGGCAAAGCAATCAAGGAATCGAACGTGAGTTTGAAAGGTGATCTAATAATCTCAGGTTGCGCAGACGAGGAGGGAAAAGGCACTGGAGGAGAGCATTTGGCAAAAAGCGGCTTGAAGGTGGATATGGCAATAGTTGGGGAGCCGACTGAACTCGATCTAGGCATAGCCCAAAAAGGATTGACCTATATAGATATCACAGTCGAAGGCAAAGCGGCTCATGGAAGCAGTCCTGAGAAAGGGAAAAACGCGATCCTAGTTATGAACGAGATTATCAGTCGACTGAATAGCACATATTTGGCGAAGCTGAACAAGAAAGAGCACCGCCTTCTTGGAAAACCAACTCTGAACATAGGCTTCATCGAAGGAGGGTACAGGCCCAACGTAGTCGCCGATTTCTGCAAGATATCGATCGATAGGAGAATAATTCCCGGAGAAGACTGCCAAACGGTAGAGAGGGAGATTAACGAAGTCGTCAGTGAGTTCCAGACGAAAGATCCTGATGTCAAAGTCAAGGTTGACGTTTTGAAGTGGACCAAATGTCTGCCGTCGGAAATATCAGCTGAGGAAACTATAGTCAGATCCGTCAGTCAAAACCTGAAGCACATGACGGGCAGAGAGCCAAGAATCATTGGCGCCCCTTACTGGACTGATGCAGGTTCATTCGTAAATCTCATGAAAGTCCCAACGCTAATATTCGGGCCTGGAGAGTTAGAACAGGCACATTCTTCATCGGAATCCATTCCGATCGACAAACTTGTGGCATTTGCCAAGACTATCCTCCTAACAGCATTGGACATTTGCACAAGGGAGAAGAAGGATTTCAATCGATCGTAATGTAGTCGGCCTCAATTCTCAAACCATATGTTTGCTGTAGCTGGTGTGAGCCATACTTGATGGGAGCCTCTGGGATTGAACTGCTGGTTTGTTTTCTTTTGTGTGTCCCTTGGTGAGCACCACCCCCCCGGTACGGGGGGGTAGAGCAGTAGCGTGTGGGGTTGTCCCGATAGTTCGCGACGATGTCCGGCATACAGTCGGCGGAACCTACATGACTATACAAGGTAGACCCAGAGACCTTCATGGTGTCTACTGGAGACTGAGCATCAGAGTGTGGAGGTCTAAGGCCACTTAGCAAGCCTAACCTCTCACCCTTTCTCTTTCCCCGTTCACAGCTGGCCCAAAAAGAATCTTTCCGAATTCGGCTATCAGGTCAATTTCCCTAGCCAAAATACTTGTCAAGGCCCCCTGAGATTTCGCGGTCTTCCTTACGGGCGAGATTGGCAATTCTTATTCCAACCCTTCGAATCATAACTCCAGGATTATCTTCCAGAAATCTTCCAAGCAAAGACCTAG
>CAZVKZ010000110.1:0-1091 GCA_964627775.1 uncultured Candidatus Bathyarchaeia archaeon
GCTATGATGTTAGGGGAGGAACAAAAGAAAGGAGTTATGGAGGTCTTAGATTCGAAGGCTCTCTTTCGATACTACGGACCTCTGGGCAGCCTGAATAAGACGAAGGAGTTTGAGGAGAAATTCGCCAAATACATGGGCACAAAGTATGCCCTAGCTGTTTCCTCTGGGACGGCTGCTCTCTGCATTGGGCTAACAGCCGCGGGGATCGGGCCGGGTGATGAGGTGATCGTTCCCGGATACACCTGGATAGCTTCAGCACTGAGCGTAGTTGCTTGCAGAGCCACCCCTGTCATTGCAGAGGTCGATAAGTCTTTGACGCTTGATCCAAATGATTTCGAAGCGAAGATAACTGGGAAGACCAAGGCGGTCATCCCTGTTCACATGCGTGGGATCGGCTGCAGAATGGATGAAATAGTAGAGATAGCAGAAGATCATGGCCTGACTGTCTTCGAAGACAATGCGCAGTCTTGTGGCGGAGAATACAAGGGCAGGAAACTGGCAACTATCGGAGATGCAGGAATGTTCAGCTTCCAGCTCAACAAGATAATCACAGCCGGCGAGGGCGGAGGCCTAATAACGAACGAAAAGGACCTCTTCGAGAAGTCTGTTATGCTGCATGATGTCGCTTCTCTCAGAGAGGGACCTAAAGTCTGGTGGAAATTCACGAGCCAACCGATGATGGGGTTAAACTTTAGAATGAATGAAATTTCCAGCGCAATATTAATCGCGCAGTTGCACAAGCTAGACAAGGTCTTGAGTGTAACGCGGAGAAACAGGGAGAAGATCAAGAACGGAATCTCTGATATTGACGGAATAGAATTTAGAGACGTCCCCGATCCGAAGGGCGACACCAGCATCTGCCTCATGTTCTTCCTTCCAACACCTGAGAAAGCTCAAAGATTTGCGGAGGCCCTTCGCGCCGAGAACATAGATGGACCAGGGTACGGAACTCATGTATCCTACATTCCTGGCAAACACGACATGCATGTCTACATATATTGGGATCCGCTACTTCGATACAGCGAGAAGACCTGTCCGAATACGCTTAAGCTATTGGGCAGAACCGTACATATGGATGTGAGTCCGCTTCT
>CAZVKZ010000110.1:1191-5310 GCA_964627775.1 uncultured Candidatus Bathyarchaeia archaeon
GCTACGGTTCCAATCTGGAAGGCTGAACTTGAGACGTCCAGACTCTTCAAAATGGATGCACAAGTGGACGGAGCCTATAACGTAATCTACACAAGATGGCCTCTTCCACTTCTCCACATGGCAGCGTCATTTCTGAAGCTGCCCGCCAATGTCAAGATCAGGATCAAGGTCAAAAGTGAAGAGAACGGCAAGACTTGGTTCGAAAGAACTTTCGAGACGTCTAAAGGCATCTTGCAGACTGAATGCGTCCTGCCGGAAGGTGACCAATTGTGGGAGAAGACACCGATCATCTCGATCCCTGAGGAAGACCTTGACAAGATTGAATGTGTCCTTAGTGGGAGAATAGACCTAGAGGGATACGAGAGAGTGAGGAAGACCCTTGGGAACGAAGGCATAGTTAAGGTGATGACCCAGTTTCCTCTTAACTTCTGGCTGGGATACCGCGACATATCTGGTCGACAAAGCGTAATTGAGCTGTACACGAAACCTGACATTGTTAAGGAGTATCTCCGCGTGTACATGGAAACTTGGCTTATGCCGCTTACAGAGGCCTGCTCAGAGCATCAAATCGACACCATGTGGTTAGACGGCACCTATCTCGGATACATAAACACGAAGATGTTCGAGGAGTTCGCCCTGCAAGACTTGAGAACCCTAACCGAAAAGGCCACTTTCCCAATAACTTTCTTCCTGTCCGGAGGACCCTGTTCTAGGTTTCTGGAGGATGTGAAGGAAGCAGGGGTGGCCTGCATAGAAGGTTTGGACCCGCCTCCTAAAGGTGACATAATCCTCTCAGATGCAAAGGAAAGGATAGGTGACGAGGTCTGCTTTAAAGGAAACATTGATACAGTCCTTCTCGAAGAGGAGACACCTTCCACGGTTGAGAAGATGGTTAAAGAATGCATCGACCAAGCAGCACGAGGGGGAGGATACATCCTTTCAGCTGTCGATCAGCCGACGCCTAAGACACCCTTTGACAACATGAAGGCCTTTGTGAAGGCAGGAAGAAAATACGGCAGATATCGATAATCCATTTTTCGTCAACTCATCCTAGCAGATGAGCCTTCTCCTTAGTACGGCAGACTCCGAGTGAAAAGCGAGTCCACCATGGTCAGAAAAGAAGGTCTTCAGAGATCAGTATAGGAACTCATTCGAAGCAGGAATTGGTGAAAATATGTGAGCAGATATCTGACTCTGAACCGTATTGAATTCGTCGTTACATACGCATGTAATGGAAGATGTAAACATTGCTGTAACGCCCCGCGTAGAGCAGAGTTTCCTAGACACATCGATAGATCACTTGCTGTGGAAATTGCCAGGAAGGTTGGCCTCAAGTTTAGACCCGAATCGATTATGACTTTCGGCGGCGAACCCTTGCTGTATCCCGAAATAGTATGCGCTATTCATAAAGAAGCTGCGAATGTCGGGATTCCCCGTAGAGAGGTGATCACAAATGGTTACTGGGCTGAAAGCGCTACGAAAACTAAGGAGACCGCCAGAAACCTAGCTGATGTTGGAGTAAATGAGATCGATATCTCTGTCGATGCTTTTCATCAAGAACATATTCCGCTGAAGATTGTTAGAAATACGGCTGAAGCCTGTTTGGAAGTTGGGATCAAAGAGGTTCACTGGAACCCGTGCTGGCTCGTTTCCAGGGACGATGAGAACCAATATAACCGTGAGACCAAACAGATTCTGAAAGAACTTGAGGACTTGGACATAAGAGAGACAGAGGGCAATTTCGTAGAACCGGATGGGTCCGCTCTCGTCAACTTGAAGGGTTTCCTGCCGCAAAAACGGAAATTGCCTGAGGGCAGGTGTGGCGATATGCCTTATACGTATCCGCTTGACTTTGTCAGAGCAATCTGCATAGAGCCTGATGGAAGAGTTGCGGTCTGCAAGGACTTCTATGCTGGGGATGCCTCTAAGACAGACGTTGTTAGGATTGTAGAAGACTACGACCCATTCAAGATACCAGAGATGAAAGGGATAATTGAGGACGGCATGGAAGGATTGGCAAACTTGGCAAGGAAAAAGGGCATTGACCTCGATCCAGAAGGATACTACTCCATCTGCCACATGTGTACTGATATTCGAAGGAAAGTGAACATGACTCAGAGATGAGAGCCACATCAAATAAACGATATCGATATATGGCAAGATCTGACTCAGCGAAAGCGTCCGGTTTCCGATTGAGTCTTCATCTGTTCTAGCCCAGCAGGGGACGACGCACCAAGAAAAACATAAATAACTTGTGATTGACTATGTAGATTCCTATTCAAGGGTGATGTATTTGGGGTTCCTCAAACTCGAGAAGGTTGAACCGACAGTCTTCTTCCTGAGGGAAAAGGATGAACTAAGGCAACTGGTGGAGTTGACCATACGGAATGAAGGAAAAGAAATTGAAGCTAACATAGAGGTACAGGCCGACTCCGTAGGACATGTCACTAGTATTGGAAGAGTGGAAACCGGGACAGGGATCTACAAAGTCCCGATTCTAGACATCCAGCAATCCACAACTGTCAGATTCAGACTTTACGCAGCTGGGGAGTTGCAGGACGAATCCTCTTTAGCCTGGAAGCCTCAAAGACACTGGCTTGTATACGTGATCCAAAGGGCTCATCATGATCCAGCCTACACGGACCTGATTCCGCATGTTCTCGAAGAGTACAACGGCTTCTACGACCAGATTCTCAAATTCTGCGACGAGACATCTGATTGGCCTGAAGAATCCAAGTTTAGGTTTCAGGTTGAGACATCGTGGTCTGTCCTCAACTACATGAAGAACCGACCCAAAGCGGTTGTTGACAGGCTCATAGGTTTAATGAAGGAGAGAAGAATCGAGGTTGGTGCACTTTATGCCAATGAAGTGACTGCATTGTGCAGCCATGAAGAACTGATCAGGCTGCTGTATCCAACTTTTCAGCTCAAAAGAGAATACCGCGTCCCGATCAAATCTGCCGAGCTCAACGACATACCTGGGGCGAGCTGGGGTCTCTCCAATGTCTTGGCAAATTCAGGAGTCAAGTACCTCATCGTAGCCCTGCCACGCTGGTACTTTGGAAAGAATCACCCGAACTGGGATGAGAAAGAATTCGCACCTCACGCCGGTCCGAGGGCTTTCTACTGGTTAGCGATCGACGGAAGCAAAGTCCTATTCTGGTACGGTAAATACGGCTGGGACTCAGCGATGTTCTTCGCCAACGATTACGAGCAGACCTACAAGATGCTTCCGGGGAAATTGAAGGAGTTGGAAGATCAGGATTATCTCTTTGACGCTGCAACTTTCCGTGTGCAAGGCGGACACCGTGACAATTCTCCTCCAACAATCAAGCCAAGCTACATAGCCAAAGAATGGAACGAAAGATGGGCCTATCCAAAGATCATCGTGGGGACGAACAGTGACTTCTTCGACTACATAGAAAGTAAATACGGTGACGAACTCCCAACCTACAGGGGCGAGATACCGTGCACAGACTATGTATTGGGTGCAACGTCGACCCCCTTGGAGACGGGCGTGAACAGGGTCACGCATGAGAGACTGATGTCCGCGGAAAAATTCTGCACAATAGCCTCATCTGTTACGGACTATCACTATCCACATGATTACCTAACCAAAGCGTACGAGAACACGCTCATGTATGACGAACACGCTTGGGCGATGCACGATCCCATAGGGCCTGCCCAAGACTCTGCGATAAACACGAAGTGCGGGTTCGCTTACATGGCATCAGCTCTGACCCAAGACTGCCTCTCAAAGAGTCTGAACAAGATAGTCGACCAAGTCAACCTGCCTAACGAAGGCTACCATATCATAGTGTTCAATCCATTGTCTTGGAAGAGAACCGACATCGTCTACGCAAGTTTTAGAGAACCCACCCCATGCGGCTTCCCAATGCATACACTCTATGAGTTGCCGGAAGACTGGATGAAGGCGACAGGGGAGAAACCCCCCATCTTAGTGGCTGGTACCGCGATAGGTAGAAACATAGTCCACCTGCCATTGGAGCTGTTGGACAAGCCCTTTAATTTGATTGACGAAGATGCCCGGAAGAAGGTGCCGTACCAGATAATCGAAGTATCGGATCCTCAAGCGCCAACTCCCATGGCTGGCCACAG
>CAZVKZ010000111.1:0-5308 GCA_964627775.1 uncultured Candidatus Bathyarchaeia archaeon
TCGATGCTTTCTTCCTCGCAAACATCACCAGCTCCAACTTCTATGTAGCCTTCCTATATATTCCCAGTGAGTCGACAAGCTTCGAGCTAGGGATCTTTGATTACTCTTCAGCATCATATCAAAAGGTACTTTACCAGGGCAAATGCCTAGTCGCAAAGACAAGGTCAGCTGCAAGAAAAGTCTTCGTGCCCAAGCTGTCATTCACAGCCAACAGTAAGATTGAGAATAGGCTCTTCGCGACAGGGCCAGACTTGTTCGTGACAGGCAACATGGGTTATCTTAGAGAGAACAGATCAATACTCAGCCTCTACGCGCTTCGCAACACAATTAGCACGAGGCTGGAATGGAACGAGCTCTGGACTCTACTCACAGGCAACAATGGAGAGTACTATTTCAGCATAATATACATGAACAACCAGGATAGCAGCAAGATTCTACTCGGCCACGCAGTAAGGCTGAATGACTACTACGTTCCTGAGCAGAAACAGCTGAAAGCCACATGGTACATGAAAGGAGATTCTTGTCAACTGTCAATTGATGCGCCTCAAGAAGTCAGATCCTTCTTCATAGACGGCTTCCAACTCCAACAAGGGAGCGGCCCAGGATTCACGGTGACCCTCAGCAAGGGCCTGCATGTTGTAGGCGTGGAGAACAGCACCGTCGGTGTCAACGGCGTACGACTGGGGTTCAGCCAATGGTCCAGTGGCAATGCCACAAACCCCTTAGTCGTGGACATCAAGTCGGACACCGAGCTTTCGGCAGAATACCATAAGGAGTTTCTGCTAACCATTGAATCACAATACCTAGACACAAGAATCGCAGGATGGTATCGAGAGGGTCAGGCCGCAATAATACCGAAACCCAAACCAGTGACGAAAGGGGACATAATGTATCAATTCGATGGATGGTCTGAAGGGGCAATGAAAGACGGGAATAACACTGTCGTGGTAATGAACGGACCCAAAACAATCCATGCGAACTGGAAGGCGTTCTTCAAAGTCACATTGTCGACCGAAGGCTTACCGGATAGCACAAAAGTCGTCTACACACTGAACGGCCGGACATTACCTTCTGAGGTCCCCCGAACCGCGCAAGACTGGATCCCAGAAAAAACCTCTGTGAACTTCAGCATAGATCTTCCAGAACCAAATAGAATGAAAGAAAGTCTCTTCCTGGGGCAGTGGAAAAACCAGCACGGAACAGAGGTCAAATCACCGATCCGCTTGTCCGGCCCAGAGAAGCTCACTGCAGTATTCACAAATCAGAAACGATCAACTCAACTCTCCTGCAAAGTCCTGACGACGGATCTTCTCAACAAGGGTCGACTGAGAATAGAGGGAAAGATAACCCCGCCACAGGAGACCACAATATTCATTGAGTCAAGAGTCACCGGTGAACCCTGGAGAATCCTCTGTAAAGTCCCAACGGATGCGACTGGCCAGTACAGGTATGACTGGAAACCAGAGGTTTCAGGAGTATTAGAACTAAGGGCTACGTGGCCAGGCGACACGACCCGTAGCGCAGCCACCAGTGAGCCGCAAGGCGTGGGGGTAAGCCAAAGTATGTTGAAATTCAAGACTTTGGCCGGAACATTCCAGGACACAACATCCTCGATCTACGAAGAGCTGAAAGGACCGGAAAGCTACTCAGAAACCCTAAGGGTTCCCTTTATGGTAGGGATGGGTGTCGTTGACACCATCTACATGAGACTTGCCAATCTCAGACCCTTGGGACCAATCCTAGCCATCATTGCCGGTTCGGCTCTCGTCGGAGTCTTCTACGTTTTCCCCTGGCTAACTGTCGTTCTGGTGCTCGCAGTTATTGTTACTAAGAGATCTATCAGGCTGAAGGTTATGGTACCCTTGCTCATCATCCTTGTTCTCAGCTCAATGTATCTCATTCTTGAAGAAATGAACGTAACAGATCTACTACATCCCCCAAGCTATGTCTTGCCAGCACTCACTGCAGTCTTGGCATCTGTGACAGGCCTTTTGACCGCGCTGCTTCCATCTCTGGGAATCGCAAATTCACTTGTGAAAAGGTGGAAACACCCTCAGGCCCAAGCGGCCTAGCCAAATTCTTTCAATATTATTAATCCACCGGTCAAACAGAAGTCAGGCTGACCCAGAAGGTCAGGAAACGCGGGAACTTCCCTTTTATCGATCCCACATCGTTCTCGGCGCCTCGGTTCAGGTTGTCTAAGGTTTATTAAAGGTGGCTTGATAGCATCCAGTCTTAGGCCACCTGAACGCCGGTTGTAGTTCAGATTGCGAAAATACAGCGGAATCTTCGCACTGATTCTGATACTGCTGTTATTACCTACTGTTCTTGGGGTCGCGGACACAGACGCGCAGGGAACCCCTCAAGGGGAGAGTATACTACGACTCTCAATCCCAAGCCCTGATGAATATGCATATGCAAGCCGCACTATTCCCGGACTGACCGTCAACAATAGCGTCATTGAATTTCATATCTCGGCCATGATATCGAGATACCAGTCAACTGCACCAGCGGTTCTTCTCCAGGTAGACCTTCAAGGCACCGGCCAGACAACACAGGCCCCCGAGTTGAGGTACTCCTTTAGATTTGCCAGCGACGGAAGCGTGATATTCTATTATCCATTCATGGATTCGTCCGCAGCCGTGACCAAACAGAAAGGGTGGGCTCTAGGAAAATGGTGCCGTCTAAGCACGATAGTAGGCAAGGACTCGGCGAAATTCTATATGGATGGCCAGCTGGTGGCTGAAAACGATCCTAAGAATCCCGCTAGGTCAGAGGGCTTTGTGCTCTCGCATTTTGGTTTTGGGAAGCCAGAGAGACAGAGGCTGAATGTTGAAGCATTTGTCGGAGAAGCCTCACTTATCCAAGACGGGATAACAAAATTCTCAGAAAGATTCGGGAATGATTTGGGGGCATATCAAGTGAGAAAGTCTCAGAAGGCCGTACTCCAAGTCATTGATCCCTTACGATACACATCCATCGAGGCGCATGCAACACCTCAAACCGCATCCGTTGGCGATGCGATACTCTTCCGTGCCAACTTGTTTGATATCTACTTCAAAGGAGTGGGTAACAAACCCATTAATTTTGAGTACCTTGCAGGAGATGGCTGGCTGAGGATCGCCGAGGCCCAAAGCCTCGATAACGGCACTGCAAGAGTACTTTGGAGGGCTCCCCCGAACTTCAAAGGGGAGATATCGGTTCGAGCTCATTTCATGGGTGATGGCAATTTGTCAGAGGCAATCAGCGCACCGTTTACTCTAACGGTGGTTCCCCAGACCACAACGGGCTTTGAAACAGCGAATATTATCCTCGCACTTGTTGGCCTGTCCGTTGTCGCTTCGGCTTTGCTTTCCTCACGATTTGGAATTGTGAAAGTTTTGCACTCTCTGATACCTATTCTCTGCTCGCTGACTTTCTTCTTCAGCATTCCGATTCTCACCAGCTCAGTCGCGATAACGGCTCACATAGCCTACGCCCCAAGGGCAATCCGACTGCAGATCTTTGGGCAGCAGATCGATAACCTACTCTGGACCCTCTCGATTATGATGCTGGCTGGAGCTTGGATTCTGCTTCACAACAGGGCGTTCCTGCACCGCCGCTCGGCTCTCCTCCCAACTCTTCCAATGGTTGCCTCACTTGTCGCTCAAGCCCTAGGCATGGGGCTAACGAGAGCACTTATGGGAATACTCTCAACAATGGCGATCATTTTCTATCCGCTAGTCCGTGGCGATTCAGTCGCGCCCTCCAAACCTGCAGACTTCGCACTGAGATTCTCGGCAGTGTTTCTGGCGATAGTGTCTGCGATAGAGATAGGCTCCATTGGAGGCTGGGTCTATAACGCCTTCGACCCTCACGTACCTTTCGACGGTGAACCGAGATGGCTCGTTGCGTCACTTGAGGCGAACTTGTTCGGCCTTCTTTATCCGATAACCTTGCCTGCACTCATGATTCTCATGTTCTCATGGATCTGGGTCCCTGCCGTACGGTTCTTTGTCAGATCGGTTACCAAGCGGACCAACCCATCGACTACCGGCGAGACTAGTGATGGCCACCGAATCGACCTAGAAGTTGCACAGAGCGGGAATGTGAAGATGAAAAATGAGGATGAAACGCGTTACATGCCATCGAGGGGCTCCAAATACCTGATGTATTCCACGATCTTGGCCGTAGTATTCTGCTCAATCTTTCTTGTTTATTATCCCTACTTCTACGCCACTAGACTCATTGGAGTAGACACACCATGGTACTACAAGAATCTCGTCGCTATGTCAAACCCTGAAGGCCTCAGCCGTCTACTCTCTGATTACGGTGCGGCGAGCCGTATGCCATACTTGCTCATACTTTATGTTATTCAGAGCGTAACCGCTCTGCCACCAATGTTTGTGGTCAAACTAGGTCCGGCCGTCCCAGCGGCATTCATGGGAATCTCCACCTTCTTCCTGATTAGAACCATCACGCGAGACACTATTCTGGCTTCTTTCTCTGCCTTTCTAGGCCTCTTCTCAATAGCTACAACGGTTGCCGTCTACGCAGGCATCTTTGCCAACTGGCTTGCGCTCGGATGGGTTGCGCTTTTCCTTGGTCTCCTATTGCGCGCATGGAGTCGACCTTCGCCTATGCGCGTTCTCGCAGCTACCCTCGTTAGTATTGTGATTCTTTTAACTCATGCTTGGACCTGGGGGGTCGTACTGGCATCTCTCATGGTGTTTGTGGGTTTCAGTATGCTTTACCGTTTAGCGGCTCGTTGCAGCCTCATTCCTAGCTGGACCTTACGGGTTAGCTTGCCAATCATAGTCGCCAATCTTGTACTCTTGCTGCTCGTCATGTCCTTGCTCTCTAGGGGCGAGTTTATGATCCTCTCCAGGAGCGCGCTTGAAGCCGTAAACCCGGGCAACCTGAAGAGCTTCCATCCCGCTCTATTATTTACCTTTCAATACTATGTTGGCGGATTCTTCGCAAATCCAGTAGTGATACTGCCCGCGATCGTGGGCGTCGTCAAGTCAAGACGTATTGACGGAAAATTCAGCCTGCTGATATTCTCGCTACTTCTGGTAACATCGATTCCCTTGTTACTCGTGGGTTCATGGTGGCAGTGGCGACTGCTGTATATGGTCCCATACCAGGTCTTAGCTGCGCTCAGCGTGGCTGGCGTATTACGCAAGGTCACTTGGTCAAACGGCCGATTGTTCGGATTCTGCGGAGCCCTGCTGATGCTTGTGATCCTGCTTGCCTCTCTAAATTACTCATTGAGATGCTTGAACTATATTCCATCCTGATACCATGAATACCCCAACCTGCCTAGCTC
>CAZVKZ010000112.1:0-5294 GCA_964627775.1 uncultured Candidatus Bathyarchaeia archaeon
TGAGCCTAGGAAAGGCAAACCACACTTCCAAAGACTGGATTGCACCTTCTAGCGTATTGTGTCCAGCCTATTTCGATTACCTGGACGCAATACACCCCAATCAATCCCCTTTGAAATCACTGTGTAGTGGCTTGGGGCTTCTGGTAATCTGGAATAGGTTGCCTCTGAGGTGGGCTCACCAAGCGGTTACACAGAGGTAAAGATATCTGCTTTTGGAACTTTCCCTGCTCTCAATACGTCTATAATATAGCGGGGTTGATTACAGGCCTGTTGAGGACTGAAATAGGAGGCAACTATCATGAGACGAATCATACTGAGTGTATTGGCCTTGGTAGTGGTGCTAAGTGTGGTTGGTTGCGGTGAGCCTGCCCAGGGGACTGAAGTCGCGCTATCTGACAAGCCGCGAGAGACTTCACCCAATGTCACCCTCTCGGACCTGAGTGACTTAGTCGGCGGAAACAGTGCCTTCGCCTTCGACCTCTACCAGGCCCTAAGGGAAAAGGAGGCAAACCTCTTTTACTCACCCTATAGCATCTCTCTGGCGCTAGCGATGACATATGCCGGGGCCGGCGGTGAAACGGAACAACAAATGGCGGACACCCTTCATTTTCTGTCTCAGAGCCGTCTTCATAATGCCTTCAACGGGCTGGACCTCGAACTGGCTAGTCGCGGTGAAGGTGCCCAAGGTAAGGATGGAGATGGATTCCGGCTAAATATCGTTAATGCTATCTGGGGCCAAAGGGACTACAAATTCCTCGACGAATTTCTCGATGTCCTGGCAGAGAACTACGGGGCCGGGTTGAGGCTACTCGACTTCATAAATGCACCAGAAGAGTCACGGATTACCATCAACGACTGGGTAAGCCACCAGACCGAGGGCAAGATAGAAGACCTCATTCCGCAGGGTGTCATCGACGAATTGACAAGGCTGGTGCTCACCAACGCTATCTACTTCAATGCCGCATGGCTCAGTCCTTTCAGCGAGGATGCTACACAGGATGGCACCTACCATCTGCTCAATGGCGGCGAGATAGTAGTGCCAATGATGAGGCAGACCGAGTCCTTTGGGTATGCACAGGGCGAGGGGTATCAGGCAGTGGAACTGCTGTACGACGGCAGCGAGCTGTCGATGGTGATCTTGCTTCCTGAGGCAGGGCATTTCGAGGAGTTTGAAGCCTCGCTGAGCGCTGACCGGGTAGACAGCATCATCAGGGACCTAGAAGATAAGTGTGTCGCTCTTACCCTGCCCAAATTTGAGTTCGAATCAGAGTTCAGCCTAGCTAACACACTTGCTGCTATGGGTATGCCGATTGCTTTCTCAGGAGCAGCTGACTTCTCAGGAATGACCGGGAGCCGCGACCTATACATCGCCGAGATACTGCACAAGGCCTTTGTCTCAGTGGATGAGGCGGGCACAGAAGCCGCAGCTGCCACAGCAGTGGTGATGAAGGAAACAGGGATCGAGGAGCCGTTTCACGTCACCGTTGACCGTCCCTTTGTCTTTCTCATCCGTGACCTCGAGACAGGGACCGTCCTCTTTGTTGGTCGTGTGACCAACCCAATGACCTAGTCTGAAAAAGTTAAATGGGAGAAGTGCCGGAGCGCATCGTAAGACGATTAGGTGCCATTCTGGTTAGAGAGCTCACGAATTATCTTGCCCTATACTGTTTCAAACACGGCTACTTCAATTTCACCATCTCTTCTGCGTAGGGTCGACTTTTTCAGTCCCCTACGCAGAAGAGACTCTGTCGCTAGCCGTTACCGGTATTCCTTAATAGAGGAAGCAGGTACACCCTACAGAAGTGTTGCGAGATAGGCTGTTATATCGTCGATCTTTTGGCAAATCTCCTGCTGTGCCACTTTGTCTATTATCCAGTCATTACTCAGCTTTCCGTCGACGTAACCATCAGCCTTCCCTCGTATGTTGCTGCGCAGGTCGCTTATCATTCCGTTGTATTCCTCGTCGGCCAGCATGTCATCGATAGCCTTAAACATGTTGTTGATAGCTGCCTTTCGAAGATTTGCCTTGCCCCTGAAGGCAGTACCTGGCAAGCTCTGAATATAGCCATTGGTAATGTCTAAGGCTTCAGCAACATCAGCAACATGCACCAGGTATGTATTGGAATGATAGCCAGTGTCATCATCAGTGACTGTTAACGTTACGGTGTAATCTCCAGGGTCGGAGTATGTGTGTGGGCCGCCGGTGACTATTCCCGAACCACCGGATTCACTGACGATACCTGTTGAACTTGAACCGTCTCCCCAATCCCACAGTGCTGTATGAGTATCCTTGGTTCCAACATCGGTGAATGTTCCCTTAAAGCCTAGCTCATGAACCACAGGTAGTATGAACTCTGGGTTTGGTTGTGTCATGGTAATGCTGGTCACCACCGGATCGACATTGTTAACTACCACTATACCGGATTCAGTATCAGACCCCCCGTCGTCATCAGTCACCGTCACGCTTATTGGATAAACATCTGAGGGAGTCCCGGTGGGGTTGTCGTCCAGGTACTGATGCGTCTCACTGTAGGATGTGCTACCGGCGGGGTAGCTGTAGCTCTGAGGAGAGCCTTCTCCCCAATCAATTACAACAGTGAAGGTGTCCAGACTACTGGGATCGGTTATCGTACCGCTAACTGTTGCTGTACCATTTTCATCAATGGTGTCCCCAACTACCGTAATAACCGGAGCGACGTTATTCACCGTGACTGTAGCCGTATCAACATCCCTCAGCCTACCATCAAACACTTCTAATACCACGGTGCCAGTGTAATCGTCGTTCCACGTAAAACTGGCCGTCGGGCCTGACCAGCCGGTATCCCAGACACGGTCATTATTGAAGTCCCAGCGGTACTGAAGGGTATCGCCATCAGCATCGCTGGAAGCGCTGCCATCAAAGATGATGGCTGAGCCTTCAGGACCAACATAGGCAGTACCGGCATTGGCTACAGGCCTAGTGTCATCAGGGAAGGGCTCGAGCACCCTAACGGTCCTGATAAACCAACCTCCACCATAATTGGGCATCCTCCATCGATTGATTGTAGCGTCGTACTCAACCTCATAATACTGCAGTACATCTGGAGGATTCAATAAATCCTTATCATCGTCGGAGTCTGTTATCCAGATGCCTAGATAATGACCGTTGGGATTTGTCGATTTGTCAACCCCGGAGTCATAGTTGTAACCCCAAACGGTAATAGCATGACCGCCGTCTTTTATCGACAGCGTTACACCGTATCCTGCATGTAACCAATCGTCAATCTTCTGCAAGGACATATCTGGATCATCAGTGCCTGCGTCGTATTGATGGTAATAATTTGAGAAGGTATATGATGGCCAGAAATTACCGCCACCGGTTACATCTATTGCTCCTCCACCCGGGTCAGTACCATCGAACCACCAATTCCAACCAGCATTGGCTACGCCACCATCGTCAACCCAGTGGTCTTGAAATTCCTGGAACATGTCGTCAGTGTTGTCAAAGGTGGATACAAAACCCCATCCTGACCACTCAAGTATGTTCGATGCGGCTGCTGCCCAGCACATCAGGTCATCCTCCTCATTGGGATCAAACGGGGGGCCTGGATTACCAACACCGTCGTCCGGCGGCAATTTTTCGGCATCAGCCCAGTTACCACCCCAATTATCAATAAGCATGTAACTGCTGCCGGTCGGTGTGTCTGCTGTGGATGCAATAAGACCGTCGACGGGAGGTGCAGACCTATCCCCATAATCCCCCAGAGGAGCTGCGATCGCGTCTGCATCTGAGCAGACCTGCGTAGGACTGTGACCAGCAGCAAAGGTGGTGCCACTGATTGCCCCAACGACTAACAGTGCAGCCACAATCGCAGTAATGACTGAAATAGACTTTTTCACCTTATCCTCCTGTCCAGTTCAATTCATTCCTAGTAATCACTGTTCTATGAACTTAATCCTTTCTTGGTTATCACCCCCTTTCATAAGTTCAGTTTCATCACTGCCTCCCCGATACCCCAACCACCAAACATACACAGGCGAGCCATCCTCCTATCGCTGTGGTATTGCTTAGCTTGGCAATTCACTTGGTTCATTTCGTCTCTTTGTTCTACTGTACCACTGGCTGAACTTCCCACAATTCCTCACTGGAAGAGTAATCTTGCCTTTCCAAAGAGACTTGCTTGGAGAGGTGTACATACCTGGTTGTGACCATCATGATTAGCCAACAACAATGAAGTCACAAAATAAACGGCAAAATACTACAAACCGATAACAATACGAGCGTTCCTATTGGCTACGTCAGCGTGTACTACCGTCTTGCTCTTCACCCTAGGACCCCCCACGTAATATCACCGGGGGTCTAACTAAATGTTATAGCACAAGAACCGTCACAAGTACAGGCTAGATCATCTAGAATTTATCCAAAAAGTATCTGAGAGGGCCCTCACCTGCTCAGTCGACCCGGGTCATAGCCAATCACCTGGATGCTATTGCTAACAACCTTGCTGCGATCGCCTCAGTTGCAGCGATACTCGGGACTGCAGGCTTATCTGCGGCATAGAAAGGGAACAAACCCTTCTGTCAACAGAGCTGGTTCTTCCTTTTTCATGACCACCTCGTCCTAGTTAACCTGCCTCTCCCCATCCCCTTGCTGAACTCGTGTCGAGGAACCTTCTACGGTATTATGCCACACTCAGCTTGGATGCGGATTGATACATTGATGTAACAAAAGTCCATAATGTGCAGCATAGGTCAGATTTGCCTCCGATGATGACCCCACAGCGCAGTTGCAGCTTGCTTAGCCTCGATAGGTAGGGGAAATGGCTCCTCCATACCAAGGATATGACTTCTTAACTCTTGGATTCTACGTTTAAACTCGGAGGGGGTGAGTAAGAGTCTCCCCTTTTCATCTCGCTTCCCCCATTCTCCCCCAGGAAGCTCCAGAATTTCAAAATCCCCTAGCATCAGCATTCCCTTCTCCTGACTTACTGCGATCACTAGGTCTTTGCCTTTGGAAATATCGTCGCCCAATCTAGTAAGGAACTTGCCAACCCCATTATCTTTCGCTACCAGCTTTACAATCTCTCCTAAGACAGTAATTCCAAAGCTAATTCCGACACGGTACGGATTCAACTCCTCTCCTCTGTGCTTCTCTTCTGCCTCTTCTACTTGTTTCTCAAACGCGCCTAAAAATAGGAGCCAATACTTTCTTCTCTCCTCCCGCAGTACCACATCAAGATTCCTAAATCCCTCCTGCATGCCCTCGACGACTGCAGTTACTCTGGATCTGAATTCATCTAGTTTCACGTTGCTTC
>CAZVKZ010000113.1:0-5276 GCA_964627775.1 uncultured Candidatus Bathyarchaeia archaeon
CATCTAACTTGCTCTGTATTGTTATCTCTTTGTCTCTTCTGTCATCAAGTCTTATGGTCGTAACAACTCTCTTGGCCCCAGCTTTGAAGACCGCTTCATGAGCAGCCTTCGCGGACGCAAACAAATCGTCCAGAGAATCCGTCTCCACGATCGTGCCCATGGCACCTGGAACGCTCTTTACCCCCATGTCTCTCAGGGCGTCGACCGCCTTCCTGACGAAGTTGCTTATGCTAGTTCCCTCGCCAAAAGGCACAACACTCAACTCAGCCACAATCATCTTCATTCACTAATACAGGTGGTTGATGCCTTCCAGATAAGGAGGGTACATTCTGCAGTAAGATCTGCGATGGATGAACGTCTCATCACAGTTTATATAGGGACTTGGATGGATATTCCATCCATGTACCACCTCAGGGTAGCCATTCTGATAACACTCACCGCATTTTCTCTCTCCTTTCCCACATTCGTGGTTAGAGCTCAGAGCGGGTTCCCGCAGACTGTAACAGATGATTTCGGAAGGAATGTCACAATAAATTCGCCTCCCAAACGCATCGTCTCGACAGCTCCAAGCAACACAGAACTCCTTTTTGCTTTAGGTGCTGGCGAGAGCGTCGTGGGCGTGACCAGTTACTGTGACTGGCCCCCTGCTGTTCTGGATAAAATCAAGAAAAACGAAATCACGATAATAGGTGGCTATGCAGATCCAAGTCTGGAGGGAATTGTCTCACTAGGCCCGGATCTAGTTCTGGCTGCAACCGACCTGCAGTTTGAGTTTGTCTCAGTGCTTCAGAAAAGGGGAGTAGTGGTGATTGCTCTCAATCCGAAGGATCTGGAGGGGATCATCCGCAACATAAGACTAGTGGGGACAATATGTGGCAAAGCCTCAGCAGCTGACAAGTTGGTAGGCAATCTCCAGCGCCGATTCGGCTATATCTCAGACCGATTGACCACAGCCACACCTAAACCCAGGGTCTACTATGAACTCTGGTACGATCCATTGATGAGCTTTGGCCCAAATACTCTTCTAGATGAGCTCATAACAAAAGCTGGCGGGGAGAACATCTTCAGAGACGCCACAATGATGTATCCCATCGTCAACAGTGAGATGGTAATTCAGAAGAACCCAGAGATAATAGTGGTTCCTGAGGGGTATATGGGGGGTTTTTCCAGATCAGACTTCGAGAAGAGAGCCGGCTGGCAGACGATCAAAGCTGTGATAGAGGGCAGAATATACACGATCGATGAGGACTTGGTAGTTCGCCAGGGACCAAGAGTAGTTGACGGACTTGAGAATCTTGCCGCCATAATTCATCCTGAACTCTTCACAGGAACAATCCGTTACAACTCGTCAATAGCAGTGACCAGTAACTCCACAGTCTTTGCGATGATCTTTGATGACGCAAGGAGCCTACTCAATTTCACATTGATCGGCAGAGGTGGAAGCCAAGCCTCAGTCAAAGTCGAAATCCCACAGAGACTGATCAAGGGAAACCCAATAGTTCTAGTAGACGGAGTTGAGAAGGCGGCCTCAGTATCGAAAGGTCAGGAAACATATATGGTAGAATTCACCACAAGCCTGAGCACAAGGAACATAGTTGTCGGCGGTAGTCAGACAATTCCAGAGTTCAAAGGCATCCTAGTAGCACTGCTTCTGCCACTGCTGGCTAGCCTTGCGATTATCAAGCTGAACCCTGACAGAGCTTCGACCCGACGAAGGCCGAAGGATGACGCTGCAGAAGCAGCGTACACTTGAAAAACCGGTTCCTCCCCCTCAGTGGACAGCGGTCAAGCAGCTGGGGATGGGATCTGTAAGAGTAATAAAAGGGGTTCTGAATTACTGGGGCAGGGTGGAGAGATTTGCCTAGAGCCTCAGAAGAGCTGGATGACTGGAGGAGGACATGTTACTCTACTGACGTGACCCCGGAACTTGACGGGAAAGATGTCACAGTCTTCGGAAGAGTTGTGAGCATACGCGAGCAGGGAGGCATCACCTTCATCATCCTCCAGGACATGAGAGGGATAATCCAGGCGACAGTTCACAGAGACAGGTCCGATCCCTCCGTGCTCAAGAGAGTCAAAGCCCTCGAACCGCACAGCGTAATCGGCATCAAGGGTTCCGTTAGGAGTATAGCAAAGGCACCTCACGGAGCCGAGATCGCACCTTCTGAAATCAAGGTTCTTGATGAGCCCCAAAAGAAGCTCCCCTTCGACCCCTACGGGAGGGTCGAACAGAACATAGACAAGAGGCTCGACCTGCGCGTGCTAGATCTTCTGCGCCCGCAAAGCCAAGCCATATTCAGGGTCAGAAGCATCGTTCTTGAAGCCATGAGGCAGTTCCTTTACGGTGAGGGTTTCATTGAGGTTAACACGCCAAAGATAATAGCATCAGCTACAGAGGGAGGGGCAGCCCTCTTCCCACTGCTCTATTACGACAAAGAAGCCTTCCTGGCCCAGAGCCCCCAACTGTACAAAGAGCAATTGGCAAGCGCCTTCGAGAAGGTCTTTGAGATAGGCCCGATCTTCAGGGCTGAGCAGTTCAGGACACTCAAGCATCTAAGCGAGGCGATATCTGTAGACATCGAGCAAGCATACGTGACATATTTTGACGTTATGGAACTTCTTGAACGCATGATCTCATATGTGATAGGTTCTGTGAACGAGAGATGTCAAGAAGAACTATCCACACTCAAGGTCAAACTGGATCCGCCCAAACTCCCACTCAGAAGGGTAACCTATGATGAGGTTCTCAGGATCCTTGAGAGTGAAGGTGTCAAGGTTGAGTGGGGTGAAGACCTCTCAACCCCATCCTTGAAAAGCTACTCCAAAATGTTTCCTGAGTATCACTTCATAATAGACTGGCCGACAACCTCAAAAGCCTTCTACATAAAACCAAAGCGTGACAAGCCTGAGATCTGTGAGTCTTTCGATTTCATGTGCGGCGCTGTTGAACTTGCCTCGGGAGGTTCAAGAATAAGCGATAGAAAGGAACTTTCGAAGAGACTTTCCGAAAAAGGCCTAAACCCCAAGAATTTCGAGTATCATCTAAGGATCTTTGATTATGGTATGCCGCCACATGCAGGATTCGGTCTAGGCCTGGATAGGCTAATAATGACCATGACAGGCGTTGAGAATATTCGCGAGGTAGTCCTATTCCCAAGGGACCCGCAACGCCTCACACCATGAAGGTGGCAAAAGATGGTCGACCGCAAAGAGATAACGAGGGGGCAAGTCAGGCATCTAGCTTGGCTCGCAAGGGTCAAGATATCGAAGACAGAGGAGCAGAAATACGCGGAAGAGATGAGTGAGATCCTCAAGTACTTCAGGAAGCTCGATGAAGCAAGCACTGAAGGCATAGAACCAACCCATCATGTCGTTGAAATCGTGAATGTCACCAGGGAAGATGAACCACAACCTAACCCTTCAGATCAAGTGCTTGGGGTCGCACCGGCCAAAAAAGGAAGATTCGTCAAAGCACCAAGAATCGTCTAGTTGAACTCAGCAATGTCAAATATCTTAGAGCTTCCCGCAACCGAGCTGGTTGAGAAAATAAAATCCCAAGAGACCTCGGCGGAAGAATACGTAGAGAAGTGCTTTGACAGGATCAAAGCAGTTGAGAGAAAGATCCACGCGTTCACAACCTTGGCCAGAGAACCCGCTCTAGAAAAAGCACGTGAAGTCGACTCAAAAATTCGCCGGAACCAAGAGGTCGGATCCCTTGCCGGCGCAGCTGTAGGAGTCAAAGACAACATCTGCACAATTGGAATAAAGACCACATGCGCCTCACGAATGCTTGAGGACTTCATACCCCCCTACGATGCAACGGTCATTGAGAGGCTGAAATCACAGGACGCGATAGTCATCGGCAAGACGAACATGGACGAGTTCGCAATGGGTTCGTCCACTGAGTACAGCAGATTCGGACCGACACTGAACCCCTACGACCTGACTAGAGTTCCGGGAGGATCGTCCGGAGGAAGTGCAGTCTCAGTCGCTGCCCGTGAGGCGACGGTGGCACTCGGCTCGGACACCGGTGGCTCAGTCAGGTGTCCAGCAAGCTTCTGTGGCGTTGTCGGGCTGAAGCCCACATACGGCCTCATCAGCAGATACGGCCTCATCGCCTACGCCAACAGTCTGGAACAAATATCGCCAATTGCGAGAAATGTGGCCGACATAGCCCTGCTGACTGACTGCATAGCATCCCACGACAGACGGGACAGCACCTCACTCGATCGCGGCCCTTCACGGTTGAGCAGCCATCTTGTTGAGAACGTGGCTGGGATGAGGATCGGAGTTCCAAAAGAACTCTTTGGGGAAGGAACAGACGAGATCGTGACAAAAAGCGTCTGGAACTCTATACACAAGCTTGAGGAGTTGGGAGCCACCTACACTGAGATAGAACTTGAGAGTCTAGACTTCGCATTAGCATCGTACTACGTCATAGCTATGTCCGAGGCGAGCTCCAACCTCGCACGATATGACGGGCTAAGGTATGGGCTCAGACTCAAGGATGAGGACTACAATTGGAGTGAAGCATTCTCCAAGAATAGGAGAGCCGGCTTCGGCCCTGAGGTCAAGAGAAGAATAATGCTCGGGACCTTTGCGCTTTCTGCAGGCTACTACGATCAGTACTATCTGAAAGCCCAGCAAGTCAGAACCTTGATTCGTATGGAAATGTCAAGAGCCTTCGAGAACCTTGAGTTAATAGTATCACCAACCATGCCGATCCTGCCATTTAAACTCAAAGAGAAACTTCTCAACCCGCTCCAGATGTACATGTGCGATGTTGACACTGTTGTCGCAAATCTCGCAGGCATACCCTCAATATCAATACCTTGTGCCTCAAGCCATAATCTGCCGATCGGAATCCAAATCACGGCCCCAGCATTAAGGGAAGATCTCCTGATAAAAGCCGCATACACACTTGAACAGAACCTGCAAGTCGACCTGAAACTAAGAGTCTGAGGGGACAAGACTTGTTGCAGGCCACCGACCTTAAAGTCAGGATTGGACTTGAGATTCACTGCCAACTGACAAATCTCAAGAGCAAACTCTTCTGCAGCTGCTCGGCAGACTACCGGCAGAGCGAACCTAACACACATGTCTGTCCTGTATGCATGGGACTTCCTGGAACGCTCCCTGTGCTCAATCAGAAGGCAGTAGATGATGCTATTCTCGTTGCTCTAGCGTTGAACATGCAGATAAGTGAGCGGAGCCTCTTCTACAGGAAGAACTACTTCTACCCGGATATGCCGAAGAACTTTCAGATCTCCCAATAC
>CAZVKZ010000114.1:0-5241 GCA_964627775.1 uncultured Candidatus Bathyarchaeia archaeon
GGACTATCTCGTGAACGTCTCCATCCCAAAAGGAGCAAAGATCGAGACGATGTTATCACCACCAAATTCGACATCTACCCTCCCTGATGGTGGATTGATGCTGACCTACAATTTGGGTCGGCTACCGCCAAGCCAAGCCAAGGTCGCGACTGTGGAGTATCGTTACCCGATCTTCTCGTCATCTCTTCATCCCATCCAGTGGGTCTTATTCGTTGAGATTGTTGTGGGAGCATGCGTCACTGCGGTTCTCCTCAAGAGAGCACCCAAAGCTGTTGTTGCAGTATCGGTTGAGAAGTTGAGGAGACTCGCCGATCTCCAGGATGAAAAGAGATCTTTGAGGCTTGAGCTGGAGAAGAGGGATGAGGAGCTTGCGAGAGGATCGATTACGAAGCATGAATACCGAAGACGAAGAAAGCTGATCGAAACAAGGCTCAGCGAGTTAAACCGGTCGCTGGCAATGCTAAGGAATGACCTGAAAGCCATCGATCCAAGATATGAACAGATTACCCGAAAGCTGGAGAAGGCTGAGAGTGAAGTCGACGCGCTACGCGCCAGTGAGAACCAGATCACTGCCCAGTACAGGGCCGGACGCATAAGCAAAGGGGTGTACGAGTCACTGCTCAGCGACCTGAGGAAGAGGATCGAGAAGGCCAAGGCAACGGTCGATAGTATCATAGTCACGCTTCGCGAGGAGACAAGGTAGCAGCAACGGCTACATCGCCCAAAGCGTCTTTTCATTGATCAGCCCGGTGAATTCTGTCTTCGATTCCACCCTGGGTTTCTATGCGGAAAGAGACCTTGAAAACGGTTTGAAGAGGAGCTACTTACGGTGAGAACCTGAATGGATGCTTTGCCATAGTGCGGCTTCTGAGAAGCTCATCCATGTTTGGTCTGCCTTCTATAGTCCTTCTTAGGGCATGTCTTGTTGCCTTGTAATTGTTGATGTGGACCCTTTTTCTGTCAACGGCTGATGGATGAACAAAGACGTTTGCTATTATGATTAGTTCATCAATGGTCTCCCTTGGCAGTGTTCCATCAGCTACGCTGTCAATGACAGCTTTGGCGACGGCTGCCTGCGCAGGTCCGTATATCATGCTAGCCTGTCGCATGCTCTTGATAGTCACAGTTGGGATGATCATCGTTGTTGGCTTGACAGCTAGGTTCGGTTCAAGGATGGCTACAAGGGGCTCGTGACCTGCAGATGGTGTTGCCTTTGCTTTAGTGAAGGCTTGGCCAACGGGGCCTTCCCTAGTCCCCAGCAGAATTTCCACATGCGCGACTTCTGGCCCATCTCCAACAAGGGCCTCTCCTGTCTTCAGGCCGAAGCTCTTCACCTCCTCCTCTGGCAGGCCGATTGAAGAAAATCCCTGGCTAGTAGTCATCGCTGCTTGAGGGTGCATAGCTGTGATCTTTGCCTCAAGCTTGCCAATCCTCTCTAGGTCGATTCTGAGTTCTTCCATGTCCTCATATGACAATTCCCCTCCGACAGAGAGTGGCAACCTTACTGGTCCAACGTGGACTTTTAACATGTTCAAGGCTGCTTTCGTTCCTACTGGCCCACTTCTAGCTATGATTCTGCATATCTTCTGGATCCTTAGTTGTATCTCACGGGCCGCACTGAGATCCCCTTTCTTCACTGCCTCATATAGATCAACCCAGATATCGGGTATGAAATTCGCACTGGCAAGAATCATCCCTGAGGCCCCAGCTGCAAGCGCTGGCAAAACGACCTCATCATGTCCACACATTACTGATAGCCGTGAGCCCGTCTTCTCAAGAACGGTTAGGATGTATCTGAGTTCTCCGCTGCTGTCTTTCAGACCTACTATGTTGGGTATCTCGACTAGATCCTCTATCATCTGCCAGCTCAGGCTCACACCCGTCGCCTGTGGTATGTTGTACAGTACTATCGGGAGATCGACAGCCTCAGCCAAAGACCTGAAGTGCTCATAGATGCCTCTATCCATCGGCTTATGATAGTATGGTGTGACTACGATGGCGGCGTCGGCACCGGCTTCTTTGGCGTGTCGCGTCAAGCTAATTGCAAGTTTTGTGCTGCTATGGCCTGTACCAGCTATCACAGGGACTCTTCCGTTGGCTTGGTCAACGACAACCTCGATGGCTTTCTTTCTTTCGTCCAGTGATAGGTTTTGAAATTCTCCAGTTGTGCCGCATGGAACTAGGGCTGATACGCCGCGCTCAATGACATAGTCTACCAGCCTTCGTAATCGGTCTTCATCCAATCTGTCTCCGTCATCCGTGAAAGGAGTAACGAGAGCCGGCATCACACCCTCGGGTTTGAAGATCATTAGGGATTGCCCAGAAGGACAGTGGCATGTCCCGGGTTTAAAAGAATTATCAACAAGGCCTAGCTTGCGCAGCTGATGACGCAATGACTATAAGCTAGGAATTGACAGAGTCGTCTAAGATCTCTCAGTTAAGTTGGCCGGTGTCATCTATGCCTCGTCCGAAGGCTCGAAGGAAAAAGCGTAGAACTGGGAGAGTCTTTGCTGAACTAGTATTCGTGGCCTTGATGGCTGGGCTTGTTATCTTCGCGCTTCAGGGCTGGCTATTTCAACCAAGGTCACAGGAATCTCCATTGTCGAGGAAGGTGGCTCTAATTGATCAGCTCTCGATCGCTTTTCCCAACCCCTCTTTTAGCAATGAACTCGTAAGGGTCTCTCGAGATGCAGGTTTCACCGTAGATTTGTACAGTGGATCTGAAGTCAATATCGATCTTTACAGAGGATTGCCTTCTATGGGATACCGGCTGATAGTATTCAGGGTCCACCAATCCACGCCTGTGGAGTATTTGCTTCCGAGAAGTAGACCTGTGACTGGGCATCCGGTTTATCTTTTTACTGGCGAGCCCTATACTGAGCACAAGTATGTGGTTGAGCAGCTTTCGGATCTGGTTGTTCCCGCCAGAGAGATCAACGGATCAAAGATCTACTTTGCGATAGGCCCACAGTTTGTTCAGTCTATGTCGGGCAAATTCCCGAATACGGTGATCGTTCTTGCAGGCTGCTCAGGCCTATATAGCGCAGACTTGGCCGACTCGTTTATTGTCAAAGGAGCATCGATTGTTGTTGGGTGGCAGAGGTTTGTCCAGATGGACTACACTGACAAGGCAATCGTTCGCTTTCTCAAGGCGATTATGCTCGATCAGGCCACCTTCTACAGAGGAGTACTAACGACCATAAGTGATGTAGGCTTGGATCCATCCTACAAGACAAGCCTACTTTGCTATCCTGAAGAGAGAAGTCGGCTTACGTTCAATGAAGCTATTCAACTAAAGGAGAAGGTAGTCGTTACTCAGCGAACAGGTATCTGGCCCAGTTCATCTCCGCCCTGTGCCACAGTTCTAAAGTTGATGAGACGATCACCCAGCCTGATCTAATATTCATGACAGGCCACGTACGTTCCTGAATTGTGCGCTTCTGAGAATTCCTATTGGAATATTCTCTCCATCAAAGTATTAATAACTCGCCGGTGCAGTCACAGAGTCAACTCGAGTTGAGATTATTGAAAACTCTCCGTTCAATCGAGCAGATCAATGAGAAGATCAAGAAAGGCGAAGCCACTGTTGTCACTGCTGAGGAAATGGCTGAAGTTGTGAGGGAGCGCGGAGTTGAGGTTGCAGCGAAAGACGTTGACGTTGTCACAACCGGCACTTTTGGGGCGATGTGCAGCTCAGGCGTCTTTCTAAATTTTGGCCATTCAGACCCTCCAATCAAGATGGAGACTGTCACACTGAATGGTGTTGAGGCCTATCATGGGAATGCAGCTGTCGACGCCTATCTTGGCGCCACAAAGATGCACCCTGAGAAGAGATTCGAATATGGAGGAGGTCATGTCATCGAGGATCTCGTTGCTAGAAGAGAGGTCGAGCTTATCGCAACAGCATTCGGTACCGACTGCTACCCCAGAAAGTCCGTTAGAACGACAGTGACAATAGATGACCTGAACCAGGCTATACTCTGCAATCCGAGAAATGGCTACCAGAGGTACAGTGCCGCCTCAAATGGAAGGGAGGAGGTAATATACACATACATGGGCAAGCTTCTCCCAAACTACGCCAATGCGACATTCTCCGGTTCAGGGGAACTGAACCCGCTCACGAACGATCCTGACTATGAAACGATAGGGGTGGGCACCAGAATCTTTCTGGGAGGTGGAGTAGGCTACGTAACAGGCGCCGGAACCCAGCATGACCCCGTCAATAAGCTCGGCACCCTTATGGTCCAAGGCGACCTCAAGAAGATGAATCCGAGATTCCTCAGGGGAGGCACCTTCACAAATTATGGGACAACCCTCTACGTTGGGCTTGGAATACCCATCCCAATACTGAACGAGGGGCTTGCCAAGAAGACAGGCATCCGTGACGAAGAGATCAAGACAAACCTGCTGGACTATGGCGTCCCACGAAGAAGCAGACCAGTTATCAAGACGACAGACTATGCGGAGCTCAAGTCTGGGAAGATAACGCTCAAAGACAGGACGATCGCGGTGACTTCCCTGTCAAGCCTCAAGCTTGCGAGGGAAGTTGCTTCAACGCTAAAGCTTTGGATTGAGGAGGGCAAGTTCCTTCTCACCTCTCCACAGGAGAGATTGCCCTTACAAGGGACCACGAAGCCCATGAAGATAAGTAGAGAGACGATATTTGCCCAGAACATAATGCTGCCAGCTGTCACATGCCGGCCGAACGAAGATATTGATACAGTCGCCAGGAGAATAATCGAGGAGAAAGTCAATCACGTGGTTGTGGTATCAGAGAGCGGGGCCCTCAGCGGCATAGTCACATCGTTTGACATCACAAAAGCTGTGGCGATGAAGGTGTCCACACTTTCGAAAGTTATGACACAACAAGTTGTGACTGCTTCACCTGATGAACCAGTTGAGTCCTGTGTGAGGAAGATGGAGAAGTATGACATATCAGCTTTGCCCGTGATTGATTCAGAGAGGAATGTTCTTGGCATAGTCACGAGTGAGCGAATCAGCAGGCTGATTGGGGGGTCTTTGTAGTATGAAAGCTCGCCTGGTATTTGATAAGCAAAGGACTGCGGAACCCATCATATCCTCTGTGATCCTGAAGACGAAGGTTCCGATAAATATCCTAAGGGCTAGCGTTGATGAGAGAGGGGGCGAGGTTCTCATAGAGCTTCCGGACGAGAGGGCTGACGTCGCCGTCTCGGCTTTCAAACAGAAGGGTGTCGGCGTTCAGGTTGGCGGGTTTATCGA
>CAZVKZ010000115.1:0-5211 GCA_964627775.1 uncultured Candidatus Bathyarchaeia archaeon
GGCCATATCCTATCCTGAGTCCCGCCAAGCTATGGAACTTTGTTAGGCTTCTCAAGACGAGGAGGTTTGGATGCTCTTGCACTTCGCTAGCGAGCGAGTGCTTCTTCTGGTCTTCAACAAAATCCATGAAAGCCTCGTCTATGAAGATCAGAGCCTTACGCCTAGCTGCGATGGTGATAATCGTGCGGAGATCTTCCGGATCAACCAATGTTCCTGTCGGATTATTGGGATTGCAGAGGATGACTATTCTATCCTTGGATATGAGATTGAGGATGCCTTCAATATTGATTCTGAGATCCTTCTTAGGTCTGATGTCCTTTACTTTTCCACCGGCCCTCCGAATCGCTGCTTCGTATTCACTAAATGTTGGAATCGGTATTAATGCCAGTGTTCTCTTCTGCACGAAGACGTCTGCAAAGAGGTAGATCAGTTCAGATGAACCATTCCCAACTATCACGTTTCTGAAGCTTAGATCCTTGTATTGTCTTGCTATTGTTTTTCTGAGCTTCTTGGCATCTGTTTGTGGATAGAACCCCAGCTTCCAGAAGCTGTTCTTTATGACCTCTCGAACTTTTCTTGAGGGCCCAAGCGGGCTGATATTAGAACTGAAATCGATTACCTTTCCACTCTTGATGATGCTCTCGTCGAACTTGTCCCAGACATTTCCGCCGTGTAATTGTGTTTTCAATGATGCCAAGTCTCTGTTGACTATCTGTTGCACCCAGCTCATCGAGTTGCTCGCCTCACGGATGGTCAACTTGCATGGTCAAGCACCAGCTGCATCACATCTGCCCCAGCTATTCGTCCCAACCCGCCGTTTGCGGCGGCTCTTTCACTGAACTCCCTTACGTTATCAGAACCAATTCCACTTCCTGCGATAACAAGTGGAGTGGGGTGGTCTATGTGTCTTCTCAGAACTGTTGATGATGTATGGTCTGCGAGAAGGGCAACCATAGATTCTTCTAAGTTTATGTTTTCGAGGATGTGACCAAGCATTGAATCTATCTTCTCTATGATTAGTATCTTTGAAGTGAGATCACCATCATGGCTGGCTTCATCTGGGCCACCAACGTGGATGAGTATGAAATCATGGTCCTTGCAGGCCTCAAGTGACGCCTTGGCCTTTGCTAACGTGTCAGTGTCAGTTCCACCCGTTGCTCCAGGCACTGAGACAACGGTCATCCCGCAGAGTTTACCGATGCCACGTATGAGGGCAGCGCCTCCGACACATGCACTTTTCAGTCCATATTTTGATCGGAACGGATCAGCCGAAAGTTTTCTTCCAACCCCCCATGGAACTATAACGTTGGCGGGTCGTCCGGGAATGTCTTTTGTCAGATATTCTGAGAGAATCTTCCTGCTTTCGGCGACGATCGAGTTTAGTATTCTCGAGGTTCGTTTGGCCTCAGGAGTGTCCTCTGCGGCCCAGCTTCCAGACGCTAATTTTCCCTTCTGAGGCGGCGGTGTAGAAACCCGTGTCGAAAGCCCATCTCCCCTGAGGACCAATACTGCTTTGAACTTCCAGGTAATCTTGAAAAGAGCTTCTACACCCCATGAGTTCGAACAGTAATTGCTCAAAGATTCTGTGAACCCTGAATAGTCTATCGCGGAGCTGTCAACTCGTTCATCCAGAATCCTCAGCTCTTCATCGACTGACGCAAAGTTGCACCGGAACGCCAAGTCATTCTCTTTAAGAAAAAAACCAGCCCCTAAGGCCTCCAAAGGCCCCCTCGTAAGATGGTTCCCAAGATGATAGTAACCGAGTATCGCCATGATCGCCTCTTCGCTCTCAGCAACGACTCTCGGGCCAAGAGGGTCAAGAAGTCCAGACCTGCCCTTAGAGCAGAGCCTTGCCATGTTTTGACACTTCGCGATCTCAAGTGGTGTGCGATCGCCAAGCCCTGGCACAGGCAGATCCGCCATTCCGTCTCCGATGATCATGAATATTGACATTCGAATATCGAAGGCTTATATCATGGTCGAAGTTTAAAAGTTGGTTGGATATTCCATCCAACGTCGCCTTCCTGCAAATGGATTAGATTGATGGTCGTCTTGGATACAACTAGGAATCAACGCATCCTACTTAGGACTCGAAAGTGGTGGCTGGTGTTATCATCACTTCTGGCGTTGCTCATTCTGGCGGCCTTCTTCGCTCTGACTGTCGGCTTCTCAAAGTATTCTGTCATGAGCGTAATCAGTGCGCTGTTGAGGCTTGTTCCATTTGTTGGAGAGTCTCTTGGAATAGCCAGTCCTGATGGGAAGGAGTTCATAATCATCACTGAGATTAGGATGCCCAGAGTCCTTGCTGGTGTATTGGTTGGTTCCGGGCTTGCACTTGCAGGGGTGGTCTTCCAAGGGGTATTCAGAAACCCAATGGCAGATCCATACATAATAGGAGTATCTTCAGGTGCAGCGCTTGGTGCTGCTCTAGCCATCGTGATGAGGATCGGTTACTCATTCATGGGTGTCAACACCGTCTCGATTTTAGCTTTTCTTGTAGCGGTCCTTACAGTCTTGATCGTCTACAACCTAGCAAGAGTTGGGCCGCAGGCGCCTATCGTCACCCTGCTTCTCTCCGGCATCGCGGTGAGTATTTTCCTTTCAGCCATAGTCTCACTCATACAGCTCTTTTCCGGCTGGGAGCTGCATAGGCTCGTGTACTGGATGATGGGGGGCTTCTCTTACATTGAATGGGACGAAGTCCTAGGGATCCTTCCACTGATCTCTGTTGGAGCTGTGCTAACTTATCTCTTCGCCAGGGAACTCAACATTATGACTATGGGTGACGCGGAGGCTCAACACCTAGGAGTAAACGTGGAGAACTCAAGAAGAGTATTACTTTCACTCGCTTCACTGATGACAGCAGCCGCAGTCTCAGTTAGTGGCCTTATCGGTTTCGTGGGGCTTGTGATCCCTCACCTCACAAGGATGCTCGTTGGGCCTGATCACAGAATACTGATGCCTAGCACATTCCTCATCGGGGCTATTTTCCTAGTGCTTTGCGATGCTATCGCGCGATCTATCACGATTTCGGCTGAAATACCTGTGGGAATAATAACCTCGCTCTCTGGAGGCCCATTCTTCATCTACATGCTCAGGAAGAGCAGAGGAAGATACGTTTTGTAGAGGTGCAGAGCCTGGTCTTTATCAAGGTAGACGACGTGAGCTTCTCCTACGAATCACTAGACGCCCTCAGGAATGTCAGCTTCGAAGTCAGGCAGAGCGAATTCGTAGGGATAATAGGTCCAAATGGTGCCGGTAAGTCGACCCTGCTCAATGCCATAAGCAGGATACTCAGGCCGAGATCTGGTGCTGTCATGCTGAACGATCTTGATGTTCAGGAGATGGATCAGAAGGAGTTGGCGAAAGTGCTCGGTTTTGTGGCCCAAGATAGCAGCATACCTTTCAGGTTTTCAGTTCTTGATTTTGTAATGATGGGGCGCAACCCACACCTAAGCAGGTTCAAGATGGAATCTGCTCAGGATCTGCAAATTGCCGAAGAGAGCATGACAAAGACAGGAGTTCACCATCTGGCTGAGAGAGCTGTGACGGAGATCAGTGGTGGCGAGAGGCAGCGTGCGCTTATTGCGAGAGCCCTGACCCAAACCCCAAGGGTTCTACTATTGGACGAGCCTACGCTGCATCTGGATGTCGGCAGTCAGTTCGAGATAATGGATCTCCTAAGAGGTCTCAGCAGGATAAAGAATCTGACAGTAATAGCCGTCTATCATGACTTCAATCTCGCCGCAAGATACTGCGACCGAATTATACTAATGAACAAGGGCAGGGTCGAGGCAGTGGGTTCTCCAAAAGAGATACTCACGAAAGACCATGTGAAGAACGTATTCAACATCGAGGTTCACATCGGATACAACTACCTGACCGATTCGGTCTACGCAATACCATTGACGAATCAGAAGAACAAAGCATTAAAGAAAGACTGGACTGTACACGTGATATGCGGCGGCGGTTCCGGAGCGCTCCTTATTCGCAGGCTCACGAATGAAGGCTGGGGCGTCACAACGGGAGTCTTGAACCTTCTAGACACAGACCAAGAAGTAGCCACATCACTTGGCATCCAAACCGTTACAGAAGCGCCATTCTCACCCATAACGGAGGAAGCGTATAAACAGAACGTGCAGTTGGCTCAAAACGCTAACGCAGTGGTTGTCACAGACTTCTTGGTAGGTCGTGGCAACGTCATGAATCTTAAAGTCGCGAAGACAATATTGCAGAGGGGCGTCGACACAATATTGATCGGCAGCGACACCATTACAGACAGAGATTACGCCGAGGGTGAAGGGACAGCCTTGGTCAAAGAGCTCCTCAGCATGGGTGCCCTGGCGGCCGAAAGCTGTGAGCAAGCCCTAAACATGCTTGAGAGTCTGAATAAGGATCGCAGTTCTAATGAGAGTGGCTAGGCTTGAAAGAGATATCGGATATTGAAAGGCTTGAGCAAAGCAGCGCTGCAGGCCCAAAACCCTCCTTCTCGAAGTACGACATTCTGAAAACTCTGGAGGTCATCTACAGAGAAGGATCGCTGGGCAGAAAGAAGCTTTCAAGCATACTCAATCTAGGCGAGGGCGCAACGAGAACAATCCTCGATCATCTTCAGAAAGCTTCAATCGTCAGGAAGACGAGACTCGGCTGTGAACTCACGGAAAAAGGCAAGAAGATAGGTCAAGAGATTACGAGGAAGATTGCCAAGCAGTCATCGCTCCAAGAAAACGTTCTAGTAGCTGGCAAATTTGCCTACGGCATACTTGTAAAAGGTTCTGCATCACGCATCACGAACGGCATCGAGCAACGAGATGCAGCGATAAAGGCCGGGGCCAAGAGCGCCACAACCATAATCTGCAAAAATGAAAATCTGATAATGCCCCCGGAGACAAGGATGCCGCCGAAGGAATACAGTGAAACACTCAAGATGATCTACACCTTGTTCGAACCGCAGAACAATGACGTGATTATAATCAGTGGCGCTGATGATATGTTTCTCGCAGAACTGGGTGCCAGAGCTGGAACATGGACCCTTCTTGAAAGCTAGAGCGCCGTTGTGATATCCAGAAACAATCATTCTGAAGCCTTTTATCTAGATCGACGGTTGTAACAATAGTTCTATAGGGGTCTTGAGATATCATTGTCTCTGCACGATAGTTTAGAGAAAGCGCCGATCACATTCTTTCATTACAGATTCCTAGGTGTAAGTTG
>CAZVKZ010000116.1:0-5175 GCA_964627775.1 uncultured Candidatus Bathyarchaeia archaeon
CCGAGTGGGAGGGGGGAGGGGGGGTGGTCCCCCCCATGCCTATTGCCTGATCCGGTCCGGTGACGAATTATGAAGAGGAGGGAGGGGGGATATCACCCTCAATATCACGCCTTTTTCAATCGTTTTTGTTCTGGAATTAACAGATTACCGCCTTTGGCCACATTGCTGGGGCTGGTGTTGAAGGACGCGGTGGGAGCCTTGGCCTTTCTTTGTCGGGTTTCCGATTCGCTTTGGAATCCCAATAGAGCTTTGCAATAGTTTCTATGGTCTCTCTAGGGCTCAGAAAGGCCCCTCATCGCATATATCTTCTCTGATTCTAGATCAGGCTAGGGGCGATAAGTCTGGACAGCAAGCAGATTCTCACTCCATTAACCGACGCCTTTCCGCTTCACACATGTTTTGCTTCGCCAAATGTAGAAGATGAAGGTTGTCCGCTCAAACGGGGGAACTGATTCTTGGCGTTCTATCAATATTTCTGCAATGGGTGTGGTTCGAGCCTTTTAACCTGCGAGATTCTTGTAGATCCCGCCAAGGTTCAATCATGGTTCAATTCTACATGTCCATCATGCAAAACAGATCTTTCTAACAATGTTGAATGGCGCAGAATCGATTCTTGTGACACGATATCCGAGAACCTGCCATCTATTATCTTCTCTTCTCTCAAACCTTGTTTTCCAGTTAATTTTCGTAGATTAAGCGAGGTTCAATCAGAGCCTCGTCTATATTTTGGCGATGAAAGATTCGATAGATTTCTCGGAGGCCTAACTCTCGGCCATACTGCTTTTCTTTACGGTTCATGGCAAGCTTTAGCGATTTCTGAACTTTTATGCGTCAGAACACAGCTTAATCTTGGCTGTGGAGGGCTCAACTCCGAAGCTATCTTTCTTGATGGCGGAAATACATTCGACCCTTACCTAGTAGCGCAATATGCGGAGCAGCTTCTCTTAGATCGAAACCATGTTCTAGAACAGATATTTGTTTCGCGCGCGTTCACCTGCCATCAACTAACCTCATTCATCACCAAGATACTTCCTGAAGTTGCTCATACACGAGGAGCTAATCTCATCATAGTCTCTGATCTCATTGGACTGTATCGCGACCCTTCCTTGCATTACCCCCACAGCCTCCAACTCTTCAAAACAGCAATTAACTCGTTAGTCACTACCGCTAGGTTCGAAAGGCCTATCATTCTAACAACATGCCTCAAGGAGAGGACGCTTGGTTCAGACCCGTTTCTACGCACGGTCAAGCAGAGCGCAGATATTGTCTTAAAGGTTGAAGAACGTCGCCACTCCACCAGGCTCACTTTAGAGAAACATCCAACACTCTCAGGAGGAACTCTCCTCGTCAAGCACCCAACGCCTGAAGTTTTGGAGGCATTCTTGAACGCCTCGTGAAAGTGAGCCTGCACCCTTTTCTACTTGAACATCAAATTCCGGAGCCACACGATAATATTGACCAAACAAACATTGTTCTTGAAAAGCTCAATCGGGCATTTTGAGGGTTGGATACTTGATCTCTACCCTAAAGATCAGCACATGATCGTCTGGTTAAAAACACGGAACGGTAAAACTATTCGTCTTGTTGATTCTTGGCAGCAATTCTTCTATGTTGCTGGAGAATACCGTGACCTAGTCAACCTTGCTGACCGATTACATGTGGAAGAAATGAGCTTTGAGGAGAAGTTCATTAGACCAGATGACGATCAGCCCTCCACGGTATTAAGGGTCCCAGCCCGAAATGTTCAGGAAGCCGAGCGGCTGGCTGAGAGGATACTGGTCCACGGCCGATGCAGACTCTATGAGTTATACAATGTTGATGTGAATTCAAGTCAGCTCTACATGTACGAGAAGGGCATCTACCCTTTTTCTTACGTGAATCTTACCGTAAACCGTGATCAAGTTTCTTGGCAGCTTGAAGACGCCTTAGACTCAACTGATTATGAGACCCCTTCCCTCCGAGAGGTTACGTTGTCTGCGAAGATTCGTAAGAAAGGAAAATTGCCTGCGCAGACTGATGTAATTGAGAGCATTTCAGCAACGCTGGGGAATGGGGCTTTTTCTTCGGATAGAGGTGATGAACAGCAGAAGCTTCTTTGGCTTGTAGAACTCTTGAAAACGCTTGATCCAGATGTGATCTACACAAGCAACGGCGACGACTTTCTTTTTCCATATCTTGCATACCGAGCAAAAGTGAACAGTGTCGCAGATCAATTCATTCTCGGCCGAGAGCCATCTCCGCTTCGCATCTCGTATGGAAGAGGGCAGAGCTACGTAAGCTATGGAAGAGCCTACTACAGGCCAAGCCCAGTCAGGTTACTTGGCAGGATTCACATAGACAGCGAAAACTCGATGCTGTACAAGGATTGCGGGTTGCCGGGCATGATCGAGGTTGCCCGTTTGTGTAGAATCCCAATGCATCGGGTAAGTACCACGACGATTGGGACTAGTATGACCTCTGCCCAACTCTATGAGGCAGCTCGACTGGGAGTTCTAATCCCATGGAGGAAAACGAATACCGAAGACTTGAAGTCGGCAAGAGAATTGCTGGTTGCTGATCGTGGGGGACTATACTATGAGCCTGCAGCTGGTTTACATGAGTCAATAGGAGAACTAGACTTCACATCACTCTACCCTATGATCATGCTCACTAAGAACCTGAGCAGTGAAACAATTCGCTGCGAATGCTGTCCAGATTCGAAGAACCTAGTGCCCGAACTAAACTACAACATATGTGAAAAACAGGTAGGGATCGTCCCAAAGAGCCTCCAGGTTCTTCTAGAGAAGAGACAACAGTACAAGAAACTGAAGCAGACTACAACGGATTCTAATCGCCTCAGTCTCTATGAAATGCGACAAGCCGCATTGAAATGGATACTTGTGTGCGCATTTGGATATTTGGGGTTCAAAAATGCTCGTTTCGGCAAGATTGATGCGCATATAGCTACATGCGCTTTTGCTAGAAAAGTGCTGAAAGACGTGGTTTGCTTAGCGGAATCAAAAGGATTCAAACTGATACATGGTATCGTGGATTCAATATGGTTGAAGAAAAAAAGCGCAACCGAGAAAGACTACCTGAACCTTAAAGATGAGATCGAGAGTTTGACAAAGCTTCCTGTATCCTTTGAAGGAATCTATCGATGGATAGTATTCCTGCCCTCAAAGATTCATCGGAATATTCCTGTTCTCAACAGATACTATGGTGTTCTCAGAAACGGAAAGATCAAGGATCGAGGTATCGCTACGAGAAGACACGATACGCCGCCGATCATTGATCGATGTACGCGGGAAGTGATACAGGTCTTGGCGGAGGCGGAGAACGCTCTAGAATTTCACAGAAGATTACCGTTGGCTCTTGAGATTGTCTGTGAATATGTGCATATCCTGCGGTCGGGAAATGTTCCTTACAGGGAGCTTGTCATTAGAAAACGCCTCTCTCAGGATTTGGCCGAGTATAGGCATATGGTCCTCCAAGCGGTAGCTGCTAACCAGTTAGCGATGGAAAATGGTACATCAAATGCGGGCGAAACTGTCCAATACGTAATCACGAATAATCGGAGTAGACTTGCAAGTAAACGCATACTCGCTCTAGAGTTATGCAAAAACAATCAAGCCTATGATGTTGAGGCTTACGTCAATCTTCTTTTCTCCGCTATTGAGACCATGCTTATGCCGTTCGGATTCAACAAGACGAACCTTCTGACACCAATCTGCTCAACCTGACTGTTCGATCTTCAAGAGCGGGTATTTCTGCGCGCTCTTGGGGCAAGACAGGAAACAAGAATGGATGTCAAGAGTACAGGCATGAAAAACCGAAATTCCGGAACCTCAATCACAGATTGTTCTGTAAACTGCTCCACAGCCTTGACAATCTTGCCGCTCAGCTCGTCACTACTCCTCACCGCGCGCGCAATCTCCATATGAATGAAGCTCGCTCCTGCGCTTCGGGCATACTGCCCTTGAACATTTGTTGTAGCTCCAAGGTCGGTATACTTTGTGCCGTCGAAGATACCAACAGTCAATCCGTTCATAGTCAAAGCATCAGACATCTGTCTAACTGCGATTGATCCTTCTGGCGTTCCTGAACTGAGGATCACTTGCGGGTACTGTTCGCGTCCAGCAGACGTTTCCGCAAAGCCATGTATCTGAAGTGCTGTGGATCCGTTGGTACACCATACCTTATGAACCACATGAAATACACATTGTTCTGTGTGTGCCACATCTGCCGCCGCATCAGGGTTGGCATAGCGATGGGCACCTGCGACCAGAAAGAAGCCGGCATATGATTGAAGCAGGCATCTGACCCCGATCCTCTCGGTAAACTCATCGAACCCAATGTGCGGCACCTCGACCAGCAATCTTCTGTAGACGCAAGGCGCCCTCACATGTACCACATACAGCCCCCACCCTCTGTTGTACCCTGGAGCTTCTCTCGCAACGTAGAACACTTTCCCCGAGATGTCGGAGAACCTGACCAACACATAATTGAATCCAGCTAGGGCCGCGACGGCTTGAGGAATCAAGTCATCTGAACCTGAATTCATCCAATTTAGGATGACAGAGAAGGCGTTTTGGGTTGATTGTAGATCTGACCAGGTTGGGGTGACGTATTTCCCCGAATCTCTCGGGATTATTCCTGCCCGAAACTTCTCTATCAAGTCTCTGAGGGAACCTTGCTCTTCCAGCAGAATAGGCTCAACTGCAAAGCCAGTTTGAGACGATGCCAGAACGGTCAGAGCAATTATGGAAGCAATGCATAGAACGGCTCTTTTGTTCATCGAGCCTCCTCCATGTTTTTGTTTCAGAAGATCTGGAATGACCTCTGCAATATTTGGGTTCCGCTTCTTGGCTGTGACGTGGGCAGGTAGTTACCTATGGTAACATTTATAAGCCGCTGCTGTTACCTAGGGTAACGCCAAACGAATCTGAAGAAATAGGAGGTAGATAGAATCGTGTCATGGGACGAAGAGTTTCCAGAATGGTCTAGGAGACGGCGACGCTTTCCTCTCTTCGGAGACAGGTTCTTCGAAGACATCGACAAGATGATGGAAGACATGATAAAAGAGATGTCTAGCGTCGGCCCAAAGGAGCTCGTAAGGGAAAGAAAGCTCCCTGACGGAAGCACGGTGCGCGAGATGGGGCCTTTCGTGTACGGCTACTCAATGACCGTCGGCCC
>CAZVKZ010000117.1:0-4328 GCA_964627775.1 uncultured Candidatus Bathyarchaeia archaeon
GTGGATAGAGGGAGATGGTGGCCGTGCTCTTCAGTCGAGCCAAAGGGAATTATCGCGCTTTTTGTCTCTTTGAGCTTCCTCTCGACTTCCTTCCAAGTCATATTTTCTATGATAGAATTCATAGTGCAGCTCCCAAACATTCCAAACTGACTATAGGAACTAGATTTTCAAATCTTTCTGGGACATCTCATGTTGTCCAAGGATGCATTATGTCTAACCTGAGGTTGCTCGGGTCTTCGTCTTCCTCTGCCACGCCTTAACAGCAGATTCATAGCCATAGTGCACAAATAAATGGCCGAGTCCAGGGATTCTGGCCATATACCTTGAGAAGGGTTCTTTAGGTGCCTTCTTGAAATCTCTTCTAACCTCCTCAAGGCTCTCCCCAACGATCTCTATCTCATCTGGGCTGGTTGGACCCAAACCCTCATCTGACGCCAGTCTCAGGTGCATGATCTTTCTTGGATCATAGCCCATGATGTTTGCCATAATGGCATCCGTTGCCACGGCGTTGTCGCCTGCAACAATAAGATCCAGCTTCACGGGCTCTCCATGAAAGGGGCCCATGCCCTCAAGACCTGTGGTTGCGTCTATCACACATAGCGAAGGCGGAAAGGTCTTTGAAATATCCACCAAGATCGCGTCTATTTTGGAGTGGAGCTTTCCCTTCTTTCGTTCGGGGATTATGCCAAACATGTTCTTGAGGTTGAGCGTTACCTCGGTTGTGACGTGGGTCTTGGCGATTGGTACAGAAACGATCTTGCTGGCCTCGGATAGTATTCTGTTGACCTTTACTGATTCTAGAACGAAGCCATCACGAACTGCCACCTCAACCATTTCTCCTTGGCTTAGGTTCACAACGTCTATGCCCAGGCTGTCGGCGTACTCTGTTATCCCATTCTCCTTGAGCATCCTGTCCGCCAAGTACATCGACGAGTCGGCCTCGCCAACAACAACGTGTCTCACTCGACTCCTCAGTAAGGATACTATCGCAGAGATGACTTCCAAGCTCGTGAATGTGCCGGTCTTCCCGGGGACTCCTCCACAGACATTGGGTTTAATCAGTACGAGATCTTTGGGGTTGAAATAGCTATCAAGTCCTCCGATAAGATCGATGGCTTCGGATACCATTTTGAAAGTTTCCACACCACGGACTATTGAGACAGTGGGCATGATTCTCGCCTAATCCATCGCTTCTCGTCAAATAAAAGGACTCCACGCTCGTATCACAGTGTGTCACGCGCTGAATGGCTCTGCCCACCCTCACCTGCAGGGCAAGCTACGTGCAGAGACAACCTACCCATCTTTGAGTATAGACATGCTTTCAAGTAAGCAATAATAGTCCCCACGGATTCTTCGGAATCAACTAGAAAGGTGACCCACAACGGCTGAACACGCCAAAGCAGCTTTAGCCTCAGAGAAGCCGCGTTATCCGGCAAAGCTCTCATGGTGGTCTCCTTTAATCGCAAAGTTATCTCAGAGAGAAAACTTAACGTACGATGAAGTTGAAGTAGCAACCCTCAGGATCTTGAAGCTTGTTCAGAAGCAAGATCAGTATGTGCCCATAGTGATGGCAAGCTTCTTTGGAGGTCTGACCTTGAAGGGTCCGACCGTTGAGGAGCTTGTGGCCATGAATTCTGCTATGGAAAAGACAAAGCGCGTGAGGCTCAACTTCGACGTTGACAAGCCTGTTGTGACCGCCGGCGGGACCGGAGGTGATACGTTGAAGACCATCAACGTGACTACGCCTGCAGTTCTGCTGGCAGCGTCGGCTGGAGCTCTAGCGGTTAAGAGTGGAGCCAAAGCTTTCAGCTCAAAGACAGGGGCCACAGATCTGGCTGTGACTATGGGGATAAAGGTTGATCTAAGACCTAGTCTAGTCAAGCGGTGCGTTGAGGAGGTCGGGACTTCTGTCTGGTCCTCAGCGGTCGTCTATCCATGGATGAATCCTCTTGTTGATCTAAGAGACAGCGCCTTTGCACCAGTCGTCTTCCCACTGATGGGCTCGCTGAGGCTCATGATAGCTACATCACTTAACCCGTTCTCGACTAGGCGTCAGGTCAGAGGGATCGCTACTCCAGAGAATGAACTGGTAGCCCAGGTCTTTTCAAGGGTAGGGTATGAGAGGGCCCTTGTTCCCCTTGGCTATGGTGATGATGTGAGTGTCCGAATAGATGAGTTTTCAAACATTGGAAAGACAGTGGTCTCTGAACTCTTTCCGAATCGCAGGATCGAGACCTATGAGATCAGCTACGAAACCTTTGGCGTGAGGAAGGGGGATCCGAACGAGATAGGCGCCAAGAATACCCATCTGGAGAATGCCAAGGTTGCCTTGAATGTTCTCTCCGGGAGAGATCGAAGTAGTCGAAAGGATCTTATCACGGTCAACGCGGCCGCCATCTTGTATCTAGCAGATGTGGCCGGTTCCTTCAAAGACGGCTGTGAACTGGCTTCCAACGCCATCGACGAGGGGAAAGCAGTTAGGAAAGTTGAGGAGCTAGTCCGATGCAGTCATGGAGACTCCAAGAGATTTGCAGAGCTATTACGTCGTCGTTAGCCTATTCTTATCACACGCGCCAGATGACTCAATCGGCAGAGACTTTGTATTCCAGGATGATTGTACCATCAATAACTTCGCAATTTTTGAGTTGAAGCTTCAAGGCATGCTCAAAGTCTAGGGCTCCTCCTCCGCCCACTAGGGTAGGGGCATCTCGGCCACCCCATACTGATGGTGTTATCCACACGAAGAGCTCATCAACAAGGCGCGCCTGTATGAAACTCCATCTCACCTCAGAGCCTCCCTCAACAAGAATCTTCCTGATACCTCTGCGGGAGAGGTTGTCTAGCAAATCCTCAAGAGGAATATTTCTCTCACAGCTGAAACGCACTATCTCCGCCCCTTTCTTTGCGAGTCTCTCAATCCTATCTTTTGGTGCATTCTCGCAGACAGCGACTATAGTTGGGGCATCCTTTGTCTGAAGGATTTCCGAATCTGGCGGTATCGTGGCAATGCTGTCGAGAACTACTCTTACGGGGTTTTTTCCTTCAACGGCTCGCACGGTGAGTCTCGGATCGTCCTCTACGACGGTCTTAGCGCCTACCAGGATCGCATCGACGTTTGCTCGAAGTTGATGAAGCCTTCTGAGTAATTTTTCGCTGAGCAGTGGTGTGAACAGTCTGCCTTTCCTGTTGGCGGGGGCTGTCTTACCATCTACACTCATGAATCCGCCTAGAATCACGTATGGTCTGGCCATTGCTGCCCAACAGTGATGAATTATTGTATCCTAGGATTGAAAAGCCATCCGCAACGAGGTTTTCCAGTATGAGTTCGGGGTCGACTCCCCTTTCGGACTCACAACCCTTGGATCTTCATCAACGGCTTTATACGACTGGAAATCTACTCATCCCCTCAAAGGGTTTGGAGATCAAAGCTTTGGGCCGGTAGTTCAGCTTGGTATACGTTTTGGCCAAAGAACGTCCGGTTCGCATGAGTTTCTGAAAAACCGGAAGGTCGCGGGTTCAAATCCCGCCCGGTCCACCATTTAGGAGGAAGGAAGGAATGTTGTGAACTGCTGCTCTGAATAATCTCTTATGTGCGGTTTTCTCTTCTAGGTTCAAGGGCCGATTCGGTATTCTTCTAGATCGGCTTTGCATTCAAATATGTTTATACCATGGTATAAATATCATTTCGCGCATGGCGCTGCCCATACCAACCAAGCTAGAAGAACCCCTCATTAGAGCACTGGACAGACTAGTGGCAGACGGCCTCTACCAGAGCAGAAGCGAAGCTATTCGAGACTCTGTCAGAAGGCTTGTCGAAAGAAGCTACCTAAGCAAGATCCGCTTCCTCAGAATTATCGCAGAGATCGCCACACAGGCCATCCTCAGCAAGTACAAGGAGACGGTCACTGACATCATCCTCTATGGCTCGCTCGCAAGTGGCCAAGTCTCAGAAGACAGCGATGTCGACATTCTGGTTCTAATCTCAACCAAAGGCCACGAAAGCCCAAGCCAAGTAGAAATGGGCATCCATGAGATCACCTACCCCATAGTGCTTACGAGCGGCTCGGTCATTACACCAATCGTTCTAGAGAAAAGAGAATTCCAGAAGCTATACAGAAAAGGTGAACACTTCGTAAGCGAGATCGTCAGGAAAGGTATTCCGCTTCACGGGATGATGTTGAATGAGCTCAGAAAGCAGACAATACCTGCGAAAGGCTGAGGCCAGACTGGAAGCAGCTAACGAGCTACTGAGGGCTGGCAGATACGAGGACTCTGTATCCAGAGCGTACTACTGCGTATTGTGTTGTGCACGAGCCGCATTAGCAATC
>CAZVKZ010000117.1:4338-5114 GCA_964627775.1 uncultured Candidatus Bathyarchaeia archaeon
GGAGAAGGTTGGCCTAAGATAATGGGTATCAACTTCTCCAGGCTCAAGGCGTTGAGAGAGAAAGCCGACTATTCCCCCAGTATTGAAGCTACCAAAGAAGATGCAGAGTGGAGTCTGCAGGCCGCAGAGGATTTCCTGAAGGAAACAATGTCGAGGCTCCGCTAGCCACTATTCTGCGAAACCGTAATGTTGGAAATATGGATTTGCACAAGGAAGGTGTAGATCCGCCAAGTTCCACAACCTTTTCTGCCGAAACTGGCTTCTCCCAAGTAAGTTTAATTCACCTAGCTCAGTAGGACAATAATGCCGCTGTTAATTAGAGTGAGACCTTGAGTGGTAGTCTTGGAAGTTCTTGAATATGCAGACTTATCGAGATTCGAGTTCGTACCAGGAGTATTCGGGCGGGTACTGCTGAATGGGGATCGGATGACCTTCTTTCTGGTTGAGATCCCGGCAGGAGAGAGGGTTCACAGACACAGTCATCCGCATGAACAGATGGGCATCTGTCTTGCAGGCCAGGCTGAATTCGTATCTGGGTCAGAGAGAAGGATAGTGAGCAAGGGAATGGTTTACAGGCTGAAGCCTAACGAAGAACATGAAGTGAAAAACATCGGATCCGAGAATGGTCTTTTTCTAGACGTATTCAGCCCACCGAGGATGGAATATGTATCGATGCAGAAAGCGATTGAACAGCCTAAGTAGAAACTGTCAATGTCTCTTGCGTGCGATCGCAGCAGCTCCACATTAAACTCTTTGTGATCGTCAGCATTCTGGCC
>CAZVKZ010000118.1:0-5113 GCA_964627775.1 uncultured Candidatus Bathyarchaeia archaeon
AGGAGGGTCACATCCCGTATGATGTTTCTCGACTCTTCAGCTGCGATGCTACGTACACCCATATCCTCTACAAGTGTGATCGATCTGAAGATTCGTTCAGGAGGCAAATTCGCTGCAGAAAGGACTGCCATGTGGCTTGCAATGTAGGGGAGCTCCTCATCCAGGATGCGTTTGCGATTGCCAACCTGCATCGCAGGGTAGAAGTACAGCACAACAAATATCACCAATCCGCAAGACACCCCTAGAGCAGTAGACAGCAATAGTGAAACAAGCAAAGTCGCACCAGCTACTAGGCTAAGCAGAAGGGTCATCGCAATAATAGAAATCCCTCCTAAGGATGAGAAGACCAGTATGAGAGCGACGTACGCCGGAAACGCGACCTTAACGTTACCTTTCAAAAGCTGTTTATCCAGATTTTTAAAGAGTCTCAGCCAGAGATTGATTCTGTCCCCTACCAGACGGTATGGTGCAAGAGCCATAGATTGAATAAGATCATATTCACTTTTCCTGCTACTCACACAGGCAACCTCAGCTTGACCTTTTCTATGGCCCCCTCAGGGTCTGCGTAGTAATCTCGGATTGCTCGTCCAACCTCGCCGACTCTTCTGATCTTGCTGCGTACCATCCATTCAATTAGCATAGATCTTCTTTCAAGCTCGTTAGATACGTATTCGCCAGTCAGGCCAAAATCTCTCGTGAATCTGTCCAATAGCACACTTTTCCGTGAGAACATGAAAGCGTCCCTTTGAGGATCCCACCTGAAGACTTCATTGGTGATTATTTCTTTGGAAACTGGGTCCATCTCGACGACTTCAACGATGCTCGTAATCCGCCTCGTGATCCTTTCTGCCAATCTGACCTTAGCTTGCATGGCAACAACATGGAGTATGGTCAGCAATGATCTCGGAATGTTCATGGGTTCAGTTTCCAGTCGGCTAAAGGTTGAAGCGACTGAGTCAGCATGAATGCTTGACAGTCCTCCGTGTCCTGTGGCCATCGCCTGAAAGAGGGTGAAGGCCTCCTGCCCCCTCACCTCACCGACAATGACGTAGTCAGGCCTCTGCCTCATCGCGGCCTTCAACAGGTCAAAGAGGGTTATGTCTGCAGCTGAGCTGGCACCGAAGCCTAGCCTCGCAATGGATGAGATCCAGTTCTCGAGGGGCAGGTTCAGTTCAGCCGTATCCTCAATCGTGATGACTTTGTCGTAAGTTGGGATGAAGGTTGAGAGAGCGTTTAAAGAAGTTGTCTTGCCTGAAGCCGTTCCACCCCCGATCAGGATGTTGGCTTTTCTCTCAATCATAAACCAGAACCAAGCAGCCATCATAGAGTTCATAGTGTTGAACGTCACAAGATCGGAGATTGTCAGGGGATCCGCCCTAAATCTCCTGATGGTGAAGGTGCCGCCTTTCCTTGTGACCTCGCGGCTGTACGTAAGCTGGATTCTGCTTCCGTCACTCAGACTTGCATCCAACATGGGATTCGCTATGCTGATATGTTTGCCAGCTAGGTAGGCCAGTCTAATAACAAAGGAATCCAGTTCGTTTTCATTTTCGAATATGATACTGGTGGGCAGGGATTCGTAGGTTCTGTGCCAGATGTAGACAGGTATCCCTGGACCGTCGCATGAAATGTCCTCTATCATGTGATCATACATCAGGGGGTCGATCTTACCGTAGTTTATGAGATCTCTTGTCAGGTAGTAGGCGATCTTTTCTAGGGAGCCTTCTCCAACTTTGATCTTGTAGCCTTTGACAATTCTTTTGATATATTTTCTCAGCCACTCCTCCGCCTTACTTCTCGAGCCGATAGAGTTCAGATTTATGTCCAGAACTTGGAACATTATTTCCCTGATTTTGTTCAGCGCGGCCCTCTCCTCATCAAGCAGGGATGGCTCCAAGACATGATACTTGGAACTGAGGGTTTCAGGATCGGTGGATATGGCTGCAAAGACGTGTGGTTCTTTCAGCGCGTAGACCTCCTTGAAAGAGGGCGAAGGCTTCTCGGCTTCAGACTCTTTCAGAGCCACTTCGACTTTTGCAGCGGGATTCTTGCCTCGACCCACATCCACAGACAGAATGCGTTCAGCAAGTGAGTTGAGACTCTTACTGTTCTTGGATATCTTGAACGCGCCTTTTGCCTTGAGTTTGTCAAACATGTGAATCCCTTCGTTTAGGTTCAAGTTGTTTCGCGATGAGGCTCATGCGCGCGCATACCACGTGATACGTTTCGGCACGTGCAGAAAAACTTGTCTGATGCAGACGCGATGCAGGCATCTTTCTCAATGATCGCTCCTCGAGTATACTGAAAAACGCTCGTATCATGGCTTGCACACTTGGGTTTGCGCGCGACACTTATATCACTTGCCTAAGGGGGTTGGGCGCTCGAAGTAGCCGAGCCGCCTCGAGACGTAACTACCTTTACAGTGTATGTCTTGTTAGCCATCCACTCGCTCTGCAAGGTTATGGTGAACTTCTGGACACACTGTGCTCCTGCTGCCTTAACAGGTATCTGATAGCCGCCCACTAAGGAAGGCTGAACCGAGGTCTGTGGGGTGGCATTAACATAGATTTCAACTATCTTCACGTCTATCTCACCGACGTTCCTGACATAGACATCTGTCTTGTTTTTTGCGGTTTGGTTGAAGGTTATCATCTCTATGGCTATCCTCTCGCGTGAAGCATCCTCCTGATTTCCGTACCAGAGGTTTGCTCGACTCTGCGTCAAACCTATTGATGGCATGTACCACGCGAATATGAGTACAAACATCGCGGTCAGAATATTGATCATGATCAAGGTTGAGATGACAGGGCTTAAGGCTTTGCTGTTTGAGAGACTCCTAGCCAAGTGTATCAACCGACTACCTAGTCGCAGGGGCTTAGAATAAATCTATTCCCCATTCCTTCACGCAACCAAATTTTCAATCTGTCGAGATGCGCGCGTGTATGCGTGCTCATACTCCTCCTCGATCTCTGGCGCGGACCTGAGTGTCTCCAACGTTATTCCCGATTCGCAGAATATTGATGTTTTACCGCTCATCGGCGCACCCTCGCGCCGGTACTGCGCTCCCGATCCTTCGTAGAAATCTGCTGTGAACCCGAAGACTCCAATCCAACTGCTCGGCGCGGTTTCCTGACAGCGTATTTCAGCAGGAATTGGTCTTCCTGCTCCTCAATACCTAAGGTTACTTCTGTGTCTTGATCGATCTCTGTCAAGTCAGCTATATCATTCGGAACCCTAAAATAGATTGACTGCTTCAGTCTCACCGGTCTAATCCTCAAAGGCATTTGTCTCCACTACCCCCTTCGTTCGATCTATACGGTGCATCGAGATCAATGACTGTTCACAACTTCCCCCCTCCGATCGGCATAGCTTATCCTTAAGAAAGTCTTTGCGTCACCCAAGTCTCGACTAAGCAGTAACAGGAACTTAAATACATCCTATGACAGATGGAGTACCGCAAGATAGGTTAAGAACCTACTTAAAAGAATCAAAAAAGGAGGGAGACTCGTGAGAAAACCTAAGTCAAACGAGAAGGGTGTCTCGCCCGTCATAGCTGTCTTGCTCATGATAGCGATCGCGGTCGCAGCCGCCATACTTGTCTACGTGTGGAGCATGGGAATCGTCGGAACACTAACCGGAGGCGGAGGCCAACAAGTCAAGGAACAATTGATAATGGACGCGTACAAATGGCCCGGTCCTGATGCACAAATTACCATGTACGTGAGAAACGTTGGGAATGCTGAAGTAATACTGGACGCAGTCTACGTAGGCGGCCTTAACATAGCCACTGACATGGGTACGGTTATACCGGTCCAGGGGCCCGTAATAACAGTTAATCTCGATGCTGCCGGCACCGGTGGTACCTTTACTAGCGGAGTCGCATATACGCTCAAATTAGTAACCAAGACTGGCGGTGTCTTCTCGTTCTCAGTTGTCTGCGGTAGCGGCGGCTAGGCTACCCTCCATACCTTTTTTTCTTCAATTTCCCAGTGGAGGATCTCTTCCGTCTCCGAGAAACATCCTCACTCAGCTTAACGATTCCTAATCAGCGCGAAATGTTATGTCAACAAGTCTTGCAAACAAGCGCCAGATATATAGGAATTGAGATGACCAATGTTACAAGAACAGTGGCTATGCTTAGCTTCAGGAATCTGAAGGGATCTTGCCGGAGAACACTTGAGGCGCAGAATGTTCCAGCCAGCAGTTCCATCATGAAGACAAGCGGCGTAATCGCAACTTGGAAACCTGCGGGAAGAGCGCTGAGCGCTTGAGTGCTAATCTGTGGGATGACGGTTAGTGCGGAGAAGGTTGCCAGTCCAAATGTTGCACTCAGAGCCATGAATGTCGATGCTGCACGCGGGCTGACGCCCATCAACCTCGACATAGCAAAGAGGGAAAAGAAGAATGCGAGAACGACTATCACGGAGACTATCACCGTAATCTCCTCCGCACATCGACCATCAAGATTGCTGAGAATATCGCAAGAGGAGGCTGAAGCCAGACCGAGTAGTAAGGTTCAGACTGGGACTTGACTAGAAACCAGAAGAATAGGAAACCGGCTGAAAACCATAATAGAACTTCAAGCCTCAGCCCCTCAAGCTTTGCTCCTCCCCTCCACAAATCAACAATACAAAACATCATAAACCATGGAAGAAAAGAACTCTGGAATAAGGGAAATGGATGCACAACCATGCCGTGGGCGAACATTGACAGGTAGAAGATTGCGTGTGGTGTATTCCAAGCGTTTAGGGCTGGCTCCAGCCAGTCCAGCGGAGTCACTATCCAGAAAGCTTTCCCGGCGGTGTATCGACTTGAAGCCTCAAGAAGTGTGCTATAGCCTGAGAAGCCTGTCAGCTGCGGAGGCCACAAAAGAGGATTCCCTAAGACCAAAACGACTACCGAGATCAATGTCAACAGCAACATTCTTCGCACAGCTATCCTCGCATCCACCCCCCCACTGAACATGATCAGAGTAAAGGCACCCAGAACTATGGGGTAGGCTGAGTATTTGCAAAGTGCTGCCAAACCGAGGAAAAGTCCAGAAAGCAAGTACGGCTTGCGAGAAATCGAATGGGCATTCAAGAGCGTATAGATCGACAGGCAGGCGAAAAAC